>NZ_JBSVZB010000021.1:0-167017 GCF_054072015.1 Cupriavidus sp. CP313
TTCCTGCTTCGTTTTAGTCATAAACACAGTCGTATGCCTACCCGCTATTGTAAGTGGGGGACTGTGTCCGGCGATTCAGGGGGCCGCTCCAACGGCCTCCATTCCCGGGAATTTTCCGTTCCAATTTGTGCCAAGCGCCAAGTCATACAGACGCAATTTCAGGGGCCACTTTAGGATTTGGCTGATTGATTCCATAGCGCACGTCTAGTTCCATGTCTTAGTGGCGACCTGCCATGCTCATGAAACGCTGAAAATGGCCTCAATTGGAAACGATAACCTTCATCTTGAGATATCGAAAGACCTCCGCCTCGCGCCGATTTCGCCGTACGCGCCTTCCAACGCTGAGGGCTCGCCATGGTGACCCGGACCTACCTGGTTAGAGGCGACAAGGCCGACAACGGCGCTGTCATCGTTGGCGGCAGCAGTTCCTACTTCTGGCACAGCAAGCCAGTTGCCCGCGACGGCGACGCCGTCTACTGCCCTGTATGCAAGCGCCCGGGCGTGATTGTCTGTGTCGGTCCGCGCGTCCCCTCTAGAGATAGGGGCAAGGAAGTGGCCCTCAGCGGAGACATCTGTGCATGCGGTTGCCGACCAGCGCCTGTCTTTCATGCCTCGCGTCCGTTCACGATGACTATCACCGCGGACCACGTTGCGAAGCTGCGTGTCGCTGTGCCCAGCGGCTTTGCTGCGACCACGCAAGCGTTGCACTCAGGCGAGCCCGCCAGCTACGACCAGCGCATCCAGTTGCTGGATGAAGCCAGCGGACAGCCCTTGGTGAATTGGCGCTATCGCCTGACCGGCGAGACCGGAACCCATGAAGGCCGCACCGACAGCAGCGGCTTCACCACCCCTGTATTCGCGGATCGCACGGCGACGGTCAGGCTTGAGGTCTTTGGGGAGGATGCGTAACCATGCAACCGCTCAAGACTGTCAACATCCGGCTGACGCCGGCTTCGGATAGAGAACCAGTCAAGGTGTACCTGTTGCGGCCACGGGGTACCTTGTATTGGGGTGGTGCGGGGTTGGATGGCAGCTATATCCCGCCTACGGCCAGGGCGTTTCAGGGTGCTGGCATAAAATCGTTTAGTCTCGGCCTGACCAACTCGGCAACACGGACGGTCCTCGGCGAGCGCGGAATGTTGGTCGATGCCATTCGTGCCGGACTCACAATCCGCTATGAGGACAACGCGGAATGGGTTATCGCCTCTGGCATGTCAGCGGACGCGCCGCAATTCAACCTGATCGGATATTCCTACGGTTCATTGCTTGCAGCACAGACCGCCAACTACTACGCCAACCAAGGGCATACTGTTGACCATCTGGTGCTGATCGGCTCGCCGATCGATGCGGCGTTCCTGGACAAATTGCGAAAGCATCGCCACATCGGCAAAGTTGTCGTGATTGACCTGACGATACATGGAGACCCGATCTACGCGGGCATATCGCAATTGGCTCTTGCGGCAGCAGCGCCACAACTTGCGCGTCAGATGTCGGCTGGGAATGGTGAGGGCCATTTCTACTATGCGCACATGGTGGCGGACTTGCCGCGCAGGCTGCAAGCGTTGGCCGCTCGGGTCGTGGCTGAGGGGGTGAGGTGATGGTTCTGCGTTGGTTATTCCTACTGCCTTCCGTATTGCTACCTGCCTCTCTTATTGGGCTAAGCCTCTTTCACATAGTTGCCGCACCAACGCGGGACGACATGTTTGTTGGCTATGCGGGGGTTGTGTCAGCTGCGGTGTTCCTGGTTGACACGCTGCTTGTGCTGGTATGGCTTGGCGCGCTCGGATACTTGCTCTGGGTCAGTCCCGGGCAACGTCGCTTATTGCTGCTGATCGCCGCGATGACCGTCCTGGCATTTGTTGCCTGCTATGCACTGGACATCAGGGTGATTCGGGCAATGTTCTCAGTGGCCGCGGCGTGATGCCGCATTTCGGAAGGCCGATGGCGGAGTCGGCGCACAAATCTCCCCACAAGCGCAGCCGCTGCCTTGTCATTGTTGTGCGTAGCCGATCCGAGCCGTCGCGACGTACCGCCGCACCGCAGTGACGATGGCATGGACAATGCGGGCCTGATTTCCCGGATCACTAACGTAACCCTCGTCTGCGGGATCAACAATGACACCCGCTTCCAACAGCACGGCAGGCATCTCGGCTTTTCGGAGGACAACCAGATCGTCGAATCGGTAGATGCCGAAATCGGGCGCCAGCAACTCCCGTGATTCGCCTTCGATTGGCTCCGAGTGATGCAGCGTCGGTGGCCGGCCCAGCTTGCGCATTTCCGTCCCCAGCATCTGCGCGACGGCGAGGCTTTGCGCGTAGTGCGCGTTGCGTTGCGACACGAAGATGGAATAGCCGGAAATGGGCCGGGTGGTCCGATACGCGTCCTGGTCGCCGACTGCGACCTTTTCGAGGTACTGCAACTGCGCCGAGTCGTGGTGGATCGACAGGAACAGGTCGGCCTGCCGAACATTGGCGAAGCGGGCGCGCTCTTCCAGCGATACGTTGTCGCCCGGACCGCGGGTCAGTGCCACGTCGAACCCGGCCTGTGTGAACGCCTGTACCAGCAGCGAAGCGAGGCCGTCGTTGTAGCGAACCTCGCGGATGCCACGAACGCCCAGTGCGCCGCCCTGCGCCGGTGTGTGGCCGGGATCAATGACGATGCGGGCCGGACGCGTGCCGATGGCTGGCGGCGATGCGATGGCGAGAGCCGGCAGGCAAGCTGCCAGCCATGCCAGCACCGCGCGGCGCCTGGCGGAGATCACCGGCGCCATCGGATCAGTTCCAGGCCTTCTTGGCGATCATGTCGTTGCGGCAGGTGCCCGCCTTGCATTCGCGCACCCGGTCGCGCAGGTATTCAGCACGCTCGCGGTTCACGCGGTAGTTGCAATCCACGTCAATCGCGCCGCCCGACTCGCATGACGCGTCGCGGTACTTGATCCAATCCAGTTGAGTGTCCTTCAGCTTCTGTTTCACGCTGTCTCCAACCATGCCGCGCAGTTCGTTGTAGCTCCCGTTCAGTTCCTTGTCGGATTCCAGAAACAGCTTGGCGAAGCAGTAGGTCTTGTCGTAGCTGGTGCGGTACTTGTCGCATTCGTTAGCGGCCTGGGCAGCGACCGGGGCCAGCAGAGCAAGAGTCAGAGCAGAAAGGATGGCTTTCATCGGTTTCGTATGGAGAAAAGGTTGGATTTCCTGCATGCACCCGAGCGGTACCGCCTGGCTGGCTGAACGGGTGCGCATAGTGTATCTGCGGCAACTTGCCGCCGCATCTGGTGCTGTGGTGCCTTTCATACGCGCAGCTCTCAACCGAGACACGCCTCTGCCAAACTGCTGCCTTGAATATGGCAGGCATACGGCAGTGACCGTACGCCTGCCTCTAGCCTGCGCAATTACAACGCATTCGCGTGTACCGAATCCAACGCTTCACACGCCATTGCCAATTGCTCGGCGAGCGCGGTTGAAGCCGACGTCATTGGCAAACGCAGTTCATCAGACAGCCAGCCATGCCTGGCCAGTAACGTCTTGACCGGACCTGGGTTAGGTTCTGCAAACAGAAGCCGAATCAGCGGCATTAGGGCATGGAAAAGCTGGCGTGCGACGCTCAGGCGCCGCTCAGCCACAGCGCGCCACAGCGCCGAGAAGAGATCAGGCCGAATGTGCGCGGACGCAACGATTGCGCCCTGACCGCCCATGCACAGCGTGGCAAGCAGTTGGTGGTCCTCTCCCGCGAGGACAGCCAGGCGGCCATCGGCGATCAACGCCTGTGTAGTTTCAGCGTTACCGCCACAGTCCTTGATAGCTCGAATATTGCCGTGGTTCGCCAACGAGAGCAGCGTTTCGGTGCTCAGCGTTACACCGGTTCGGTAGGGGATGTCATACAGCACCAGTGGTGCCCGAGATCTATCGGCCAGCGCGTGAAAGTATTCCTTCAATCCTTCTTGCGACGGTCTTATGTAGTACGGTGCTGGCGCTAAGACCCCCGCCAGCGGACGTTCGCCAATCCTGTCCAGACGGCTCAGCACATGCCGGAGATTGTTGCCTGCCAAGCCCATCATGACCGGCAACTCCCCGGCCTCGGCCAGCACGGTATCCAGAACGGCCAACTGTTCCGCCTCATCGAGCGCGGCGGCTTCGCCGGTGCTGCCGCATACCACCAAGCCCGACAAGCCGCTACCGCGGTAATGGGCCACTAGCCGCCGCAGTGCGACGTGATCCACCTCATGGTTGCGAAAAGGGGTGACCAGGGGTAGCCAGATACCGCGATAGAGATACTTCATTTCTTGCATTGCATGCTCCGGATCGACCGATTCGGAAACCGCACAGGCAAGCGACAGAGCAAGAGGCGCTCAAGACGGTAAGGGAGGGATTGGCAGACCGTCTTCTACACTGATGCTGTTCCGTCGCTCAACTGACGGAACAGCACGCTCCGGTCAGATGAGCGACTGTTTTTTGGATTTGGCGCGCGCGCCCCACTGCGGCTGGTTCGCAGTGAGATCAAGAGAGAGGGAGGCGGGGCGGCGGCTCATGGTTGCGTCAATCTATCCGCTTCTCCGCAATCTCGTCAAGCCTGGCTTGGAAGGGCTCTCTTCCAAGGGGCTATCGAATCAACGCCCCAACCCGGCTCTTCGCGGTACTCCATTCAGCGAAAGCAACTCCATTCGCGCGGTATCGAAGCGCGCACACTCTGCCTTGAGCCACGTCGAGAAAATGGTCACGCGCCTATCCTCAGGATTACGAGAAAGCAGCATGTAGCGCGCTGGCGCGCGTACGTGCTTGCCGAAGACATTCACCAGCCGTCCGCTCCTGATCTCGTCATAGACCAGGGCCGTACGCCCCATCGCCACCCCCTGGTGGTTCAACGCCGCGCTGATGGCAAGGCTCGACAGATTGAATTGCGGCCCCTCCAGATGCGCAATCCATGTCGGATGAAAGGCCTCAAGCCATGTCCGCCATTCCACAAACTCGGCTGCGCCGACCCATGGCGATGCGTCATGCAGCAACACGACGCCGTCGAGCGAAGCCCCGTCAGATAGCCCAGGATGCTGGGTGAGGTACTCGGGTGTGGCCACCGAAATCAGGTACTCGTCCAGCAAAACGTCAGCTTGCAACTGGCTGTAGCGGACGGGGTCGTAACGCACTGCCACGTCAATGTCTTCCGCGTCCATCGATTGCCTGTCCAGGGCCTGGAACTCGGCTTTCAGGCGCACGGATACGTCCGGCTGCTCGCGGTGGAACTCAGTCAGGCGCGGCATCAGCCATTGCAGCGCATATGACGGCAGGCAATTGACCTGCAAAGGCGCATTTGGCAGACCGAGTCGCTGGATCGTCTGCTGAATCTCGTGCAGTGCGCGCGTGGTCGTCTCGAACAGAGCCTCACCCTTTGGCGTCAGTTTCAAGTTGCGCGGCTGGCGCACGAAGAGCACGTAGCCGAGACGGTCTTCCAGATGGCGAATCTGTTGGCTCACCGCGCTTTGGGTGAGGCTCAGCGATCCGGCGGCCTTGGTAAAGCTCAGCAAGCGCCCCGCGGCTTCGAAACACCGCAGCGCGCCGAGAACAGAGGAATCGAGCTGCATTCGTATTAGCCTGACTAATGCATGCGTTAGAAACGATCGCTATTTTTGCACGATTACAGCGTCTACGATCACGGTTCATAAGGAATTCCTTGGAGAAGGACGTGATGGGCACCCTGCCGCTTACTCGTGATCTATTAGCATTACTTCAATCGAGACAGCCGCTGCTTTGGCTGAATCCGAGGCTGGGGCGACCCCTGCCGGATTCCGCCCCATCGACGGAACTGATCGCATCGGCCGAGGCGCGCCTTGCGCGCTGTGCACCGCTCATGGCGACGGTGTTTCCCGAACTGGGTTCAAGCCATGGGCAAGTGGAATCGCAATTGATGCCGGCCACCGCACTCCAACACGCGATCGTCGGCAACGATGGCGCCGAGGGGGCATGGTTCATGAAGCGGGACGACGAACTGCCGATTGCCGGTTCCATCAAGGCTCGCGGCGGCTTTCATGAAGTGCTGGCGATTGCCGAATCCATCGCGATCGAGCACGGTGTCCTCGAGCCTGAGGGTGATCGCCGCCTGCTGGCGACAGCGGCAGTGCGCACGCTGTTCTCGCAATACTCGGTGACGGTCGGCAGCACGGGCAACCTCGGCTTGAGCATCGGCGTGATGGCGGCAGCTCTCGGGTTCGATGCGGTTGTACATATGTCCGCGGACGCCAAGGCGTGGAAGAAGGACCGCCTGCGCAAACGCGGCGTACGCGTCGTGGAACATGAAGGCGACTACGCTGAAGCCGTGGCAGCGGGCCGGGAGCAGGCGCTGGCAGCGCCGCGCTGCCATTTTGTTGATGACGAGCGCTCCGCCATGCTCTTCTTCGGATACGCTGCCGCGGCACGCCACCTGGCGCGCCAGCTGGCCGAAGCCGGCCGCGTCGTGGATGCCGCGCATCCACTCTTCGTCTATCTGCCCTGCGGTGTCGGCGGCGCACCCGGTGGTATCACTTACGGGCTCAAGGCACTGTTCGGCGAACATGTGCACTGTTTCTTCGCCGAGCCCGTGGCCTCGCCGTGTGTACTGGTGCAGTTGGCCTCAGGTGCGCAAGCTCCCGTATCCGTCTACGACATCGGCCTGGATAACCGAACCGACGCCGATGGCCTCGCTGTCGGCCAGGCATCCCATCTGGTCAGCCCGTTGATGGCTTCCCAACTCGCCGGCGTGTTCACCGTCCCCGACGATCAACTCTACGTTCAGTTGCTCGCGCTCAAGACGTCGATGGGCGTGGAAGTCGAGCCGTCAGCGGCCGCCGGCATCGGAGGCCCGGGCTGGCTGCGTCGCTCGCCCGAGGGCCAGGCGTATGTGCGCGATCACGGATTGCACATGCACGACGCCACGCATGTGATCTGGGCCACCGGCGGCTCGCTCGTCCCGCCCAAGGAGCTTCGGCGGTTCCAGGATTACGCCGCAACACTGGCCGGCCATGCTTCTGGCGCGATGCAACAGGCAGCCTGACCCTCTCGTCGTCGCCCCCCACAATACAAGGAGACACTTTCATCAGACTTGCTCCGAGAAACCCCGACCTTCAGGGCGGGGAGTGAAAGGAGTGCTGCCGGCAGCAAGCACTTCCAATTTAGAATGACCGGCATGCTTCTCGTCTATCGCTACCGGGTGAAGTCGCTGAACGGTCTTCTCAATCAGCAGAGGCGCGCGGTGAACTACGTCTGGAACTTCTGCAATGACACGCAGAAGCACGCGCTCAAATGGGGCAAGAAATGGCCCACGGGTTTCGATCTGAACGTGTTGACGACTGGCAGCAGCACAGAACTCTGCATCCATTCCGGCACCATCAACGCGGTTTGCGAGCAGTACGCCAAGTCCCGTATTCAGCACCGCCGGCCGTACCTGCGCTATCGGGGCCGTAGGTCCCTCGGTTGGGTGCCGCTCAAGGGGCGAGATCTCAAGCGTTCTGGCGATGCGTTCCGCTTTGCCGGCAATACGTTTCGCGTTTTCAACTCCCGCCCCCTTCCCGAAGGCAAGATCAAGGACGGGACGAATTTCTCTCGCGACGCGCGAGGCAACTGGTTCCTGAACATCGTGATTGAAGTTGCCGACACCCAGGCCCGGTCCCCGGCACGCGGCGTCGGCATCGATCTTGGCTTGAAGGACCTTGCCACACTCTCCACCGGCGAGAAGATCGAGAATCCGCGTCACCTTGGCCAACTCGAGCAAGCCCTTGCCAAAGCGCAGCGTGCGCGCAAGAGGCGACAAGCCACGAACCTCCACGCGCGCATCGCCAACGCACGGCGTGACTTCCTGCACAAGCTCTCGCATCGCATCGTGCGGGACTTCGACTACATCGCGGTGGGCAATGTGAACGCCGCCGGCCTCGCCAGGACCAGCATGGCGAAGTCCGTCCTCGATGCGGGCTGGTCGTCCTTCCGCACAATGCTCGCGTACAAGGCGATTGCGCATGGCGCGTGGTACGAGGAAGTCGACGAACGTTTCACCACCCAGGTTTGCTCTTCGTGCGACGCGATGCCGCCGGAGAGGCCGAAAGGTATCGCAGACCTTGGAGTAAGGCAGTGGGTATGCAGTCGATGCGGTGCTGTACATGATCGCGATGTGAATGCTGCGCTAAATATCCTTGCCCGATCGGGACATCGATCGCCTGCAGAGGGAATCTCCTCCCTTTAGGGAGGGGAGGATGTCAAGGAGCAGCACGCTGCGCTTTCGCCCGATGTTCAGGGGCGGACTGACAATTGCGCAAGGATCAGGCCATCAACGATTTTCGTGAACCCGCTGCGCAACTGCTGCCGTGCTCCCGATGCCCCCTCGCGCACGCGGAGCACGCCCCCGGCCGCTTCCGCTAGCCGCTTCAGTCCGATTGAGATCGCCGAGCTTTCGCCGAGGACAATCAGTTCGCAGCCCAGCACGTCTTCCGAGGTGACCCTCTTACCCCGGGGCAGCGCATTGTCGCGCGCCATCACCAAGACCAGCCGATCAGTCCGATTCGGCTCCGTCGGCAGGTCGATCACGCCTGGGCTGCGTTCATAGATGCCGATGTCCACCGTGCCGCGTGTACGGCAACTTCTGGACTTCCTGGCTGTTCATTTCCTGAGTTCGGTGCGAACGCCGGGGCAGGCGGTGGCGCGGCGCCGGATCTCGAAAGGGGAATATTCGCAGTGCTTTTTAGGCTTTGTCTGATTGCGGCCATAACCCGCGTGCAGTTCTATCCCATGGTGGCGATCTGCCACGATCGATGGAGCTTCGTCCATGACAAGGAGAAGGCAATGCCGGATATTCGCTACGCACTAAAGAACGGCGATCCAACCAGCACGGGCGGTCAACTTATCGCCCATACAAACCATATGATCCACCACGGCGTGAGCGTCGGCGTGGAAGGGGACATTGCGACGTGTCCAGCCTGCAAGTCCAGCGGACCGGTGGTGAACGATTGTTATCCGGCTTTCGATCTATTCGGCAAGCAAATCCTTGTGAGTGGCGCCCGCGTCAACTGCCAGTGTGCAGACAAGCCTTTCGTTTTCCATACCCAAGACGATTTCACAATTGAAGTTTCTCGCAGTGGGTACGGCCAAGCGCAGACAGCGAGTAACGCTATCCATGGCGGCGCATCCGAAGATAGAACTTCGGTGCTCGCATATGACGAGCGCTATGTCATTCGCGATGCGAGTTCGCAAGAGCCCGTTCCGAATATTGCCTACGCGATCAGGCGAGGAAATGGTGAAGTCGAACACGGCACGACAAACGCCGATGGACATACCCACCTGCTATCGAGTGTCGCACAATCGGAAGACGTTGCAATTTATGTGGAAGGATGAATATGACTGATACGATCATTTCCCCAAACGGCAAGCGGATGACAAAGATTGCCACGCGCACGACGACACCTATCAGCAATGACGGGCCAAAGTCCGTCTATATCGAGCGAGAGTACGTAGAGGTGTTTGTCTTAGACAGCTTGCCACGCCCTGCATCCGCTTTTGGACACGTTGCCATAGGCATAGATGGTACGGTGTACAGCCGAGCGCATGAAAGGTACTACAAGGGCTCGCTTGCGGAATACCTTAAGAGCAATACTCAAAGGGTCAAGCGTGATGTAGCTGGCCTGTATTTATGGGTTACCCCCCGCGAAAAAGCTATTATCCGTGATGAACTGGACAGACGGGTGATGGTAGACGCAGAATATAGTGTGCTCGATAATTCGTGTAGCTCGAATGTCGCAGACGTGCTGGAAATGATTGGCATCATGGCGCATGATCCCCGTTATCTGCCAACGCCAGTATTCCCTGCGGAATTGCTGGCTGTACTGGAGAAGTCAAATCGGCTTGTCGAACGTAGGTTCTACGGGAAGGGTTACGAAGGTGGCGCGTCCGGCAATTGGTAAGGTGTTCATCTGGAGCGTATGCGCCGTTGCGTTCGGCCTCGCTTACGCTTGGTTCGGTGGCTATACCATTGACGTTGTGGGGCGAACGGCCGTAGCACCCGTTCCGCTGCATAAAGCCCCGCTTGACGTATTGCAGCGGCACGGGCCTTTCGAGGGAACCGTTCAGCCGGGCACACGATGCCGACTGGTCAACGTCGAGACAAAAGCTTTAGTTTCCTACCGGGTGAAATGCGGCAACCTCGACGGCTGGACCGATGAGGCCGGTTCGTTTGATCCGCCGCTGGGAGTTGGTTTGTTCGGAAGCTCTCAGTGATTCGCCATTTTTATCGACTCCCTTCCCCACGCCGGCTATCGAGCAATCGTTAGCCGGCAAGCCGTCTGTGGCGGGACACTGTTCCCGCTCCGCCATTTGGCGGATTCCCTGCCCTGCCCCGGCTAAAAAACATTCGTCACTGGTTATTACGATTCCTTGCCTGACCGCTGGTCGGGCGACCAGCGCTCAACGGAGGCGATTCATGTCTGTAGCAGCCATTTGCAGAGCACAGCAGGAGTGGGCGGCGAACCGGGGCATCGCCTTTGACGCACGCGGTTATGTTCCAAATTTGGACCTGAATCTGATGCGGCCGCTCTCACCAGCAACATTTGCAGCGTTTGGACCGGCGAAATGGGGACAGATCTATTTCTGAATCTTCAAGCGCCGATGATCCTCACCGGCTCACTCAAGGCGAATCTGACCTACGGCTGTGACAACCCGCCGTCAGACTCGGTGCGATCAACAGCCTGGCGAACGTTGGCGGCTTCGTCGGCGATCTGGCGCTTGCCGTTCGTGCGTTGGTCGGGCCGGGCAGCTTGCCGACACCATCATGGATCACGCCACCCGGCTCTTCATCGAGCACGGCTTTGGCGCCACCAGCGTGGAGGCCATTGCCGCCGCCGGCATTTCCAAGAAGACCTACTACACCCGCTTTGCCGGCAAGGCAGAAGTCTTCGAGGCGGCCGTGCTGCGCTACTGGCGCAGAACCTGCGAACCGGATAGCCGGCGCAAGTCGACAGCGAGCCGCTGGAGGAACGCCTGGTCCGCATGGCCTGCGAGCTGCTCGAATGGATCCTGCGACCCGAGGTCCTGAGCCTGTATCGCGTGACGATTGCCGAAGCACCACGGTTTCCACAACTGGCCCGAACCGTAGTCGACTTCGCCATCCTCGGCGCGGCACGCTCATTCGAGCCGGTATTCCGCACATGGGCTGCCGGCAATCCGAGCGATGACGAGATCGCCTTCGTGGCCTCGCAGTTCCTGCAGAGCGTGGCGGCCGAGCCGTTCCATCGGGCAGTTCAGGGATTGGATGTGGCGGGGTTGGATGCACCGCGGCGTGAGAAGGTGCGGCGTGCTGATCGGTTGTTTTTGCGGGGTTTTTTGCAGCGGGGTGAGGGTTGACCGCGCGCGTCGGCAATCCTGTGCTGTGAACTTAGACTCGTCTCATTCTCCGTCATGCGCGAGACACGTAGGCTTGCCCATGGTGCTGAACACACCCCCCGCAGCGTTGCCACGTCCGATAGTCCGTGGCGCGTCTTCCATAGCTTTCTGCTAAGGCCGGGCAGCGCGCATCGATACAAGACCCGAAAGGGGAAAAATGCGGGCCGATCTGCGGGCGGTGTTCAAGTGCCCGGCCGCCCAGTTTGCACGGGCAAATCCAAGTTTCGAATCAGGAGTTCGCTATGCGGAAGATATCTTCCACTGCGCACGTGCGCACATTCACGACCAGCTACAGGCATTTCCGCGTCAAGGCAACTGAAGGTAATCGCTATAGTGGGATGCGATGCGTTCCATGGATTCGGTTAGGTGGGGTATGGTTGGAACGGGCAGGCTTCAAGATCGGGCAGTCGCTCAAGGTTGAAGTAGGGAACAAGGTTGTCGTAATTTCCTCGGAGTAGCTACCGTGGGAAGGGGTTCCTAGATGCCTTGCTGCGGATACCTCAATCCTTGTCGGGACGAGACTAAGGGGACGGAACCATTTCTGATCTAGATCTTGAAATAGATCTGTCCCTTTTCCCCTACCGCATGGGCGTGGATCTTGGCTGAACTCATATCTGAGTGCTTCAAGAACTCCTGCCGTGCAAGCCACCTCCCAACACTTCACGATAGCGACACAGCAGGGCGTTCAGTGCTTGGTTTTACATGGACACCTCCACCCGTCGCTCGTTGGTCAGCATCCCACAGAAGCTCACCATGTCCTCGCGCCGAATCTCGGACGGGTACCGCAAGCCGTGCCATTTGACAAACTCGTGGCTGGATTAGTACTGTCTTTTTGTACCGTTTATGGGTCATCATGTCTTGCCTTAAGCCCTTTCCGGAGTTTTTCCCGATCAACTTAGACCGCAAGCGCCAGATATGGCCTGCGCCTCAGTTCGATCTACTTTGAGTTAGGCTTGCTGAAGACCCTAGCGATCGAATCGGCTCATTACCTGAAAAAACCTCAAAGCAATCCAATGCTAAACTTGTCCAAGACCGTCGAACAGAGTTCACTATGGCTACGCACGCTGGCCAACGCAGAGCCTGACTTGCATCAGACGGAACGCGACCGCTTGCGCGCTTCATTCTTGAGCTTCAGACATCGCGCCAATCTGCTATCCCTAGAGATCGCTAAGGACCTACCTGACCTAACCGTCCACGACATTACTCATCTCGATGCGCTGTGGGAGGTAGCCTCGCAAATAGTAGGATCGGACTACTCGCTCACTCCGACGGAAGGTTACGTCCTAGGCGGAAGTATCCTTTTGCACGACCTAGCCATGTCTATCGCTGCGACGCCAGGTGGCCTATCTGCGATCAGGAACGACCCGCGCTGGACTGACACCATTCACTCCTACTTCCACGCGAAGCACGGCAGAGCACCACGCGCTGAGGAGATTTCAGCGCCTCCAGAAGACGCTCGCCAACTTGCCCTCTTTTCCTTGCTGCGTCTAGTACATGCCGAGAACGCAGAAAAGCTCGCTTTTCTTCAATTCGGAACGGAGGCATCTGCGCAATACCTCATCGAAGATACTGAGCTCAGGCAAACCTTCGGTCGAATTATTGGGCAGATTGCGCATAGCCACTGGTGGTCACTGACGGAAGTCGAAAAGCGCCTAGATCGTCGAGTTGGCGCCCCTCATTGGGCGCCGGCAAATTGGACGATTGATCCGTTGAAGATCGCGTGCATTCTACGATCAGCCGACGCCGCTCACGTCGACGCACGGCGATCACCTTCCTTTCAAAGAATCTTCTCAAGTATCAGCCCAGCATCGCGGATTCATTGGACCTTTCAGGAGCGTTTAAACAAGTCCTACGTGCGGGACGATGCCCTTGTTTTCACTTCAGGCCAAGCATTCTCTCTGGAGGAGGCAAGTGCGTGGTGGCTCTGCCTCGATACGCTACGGATGGTCGATGCGGAGCTTAGAGCAATTGATAGCCTTCTGGCCGACCGCTCCATGCCTCGATTTTCTGCTCGTCGGGTTGCTGGTGTTGATCACCCGGAACGGCTTGCTCAGTACATCCAGACGATTAACTGGCATCCTATTCATGCGACAGTTCATCTGTCCGATCTGCCTAACATAATTAGGAGCCTTGGCGGCGAAGAGTTGTACGGGCACAATCCAGCGGTGCCACTAAGGGAATTGATCCAGAATGCAGCGGATGCGATTCGTGCACGCCGCAGTTACGAAAACCGGCCTGTTGACTTTGGACAAGTGTCGGTAGAGCTAGTCGAGAATGCAGGGACATTCACGCTTCGAGTAATAGACGATGGGATCGGGATGTCCTCACGAGTACTCACCCAGTATCTTCTGGACTTTGGCTCGAGCTTTTGGAGTAAACCTCAGGTACAAGAAGAGTTTCCCGGCCTTCTTTCAACAGGTTTTCGAAGCACCGGGAAGTACGGAATAGGATTTTTCTCCGTATTTATGGCATCTGATCGCGTCAAGGTTGTAACCAGGCGCTCCGACGCAGCCGCCATAGATACATTAGTCCTCGAGTTTGGCTCCGGGCTCAATGGCCGGCCAATACTCCGACCAGCCAAGCGCGAAGAGCAGCTCCGCGACGGTGGAACGATTGTCGAGCTGACGCTTCGGAAGTCACCTCACGAAGCTGGCGGTTTGCTAAATATGTTCGGCGATAAAGCACCCGACCTAATATCCCTTTGTCAGCACACGGCCCCGACGCTCGACGTTAAGCTTGTAGCTTCGCATGCGGGACAAAGGCAGTGCGTGATACTGCCTTCTGATTGGACAACCGTCCCAGGGGAGGTTCTACTTGTTGATCGTTGCCCCGCCCTATATGAGGACCGCTTTTCTGTTGAGAGCCGACAGGCCTTCGCCTCAAGAGCTGCCGCAAATCTTCGCATTTTGACCAATGATAGCGGCGAGCCCGTGGCGCGGATTTGCATTGTCGCAGCGGACATGGCATATATGCTGTCGGACCCCATTATACATGGGGCTGTCACTGTAGGAGGGTTCACAGCGTCTCCACTACAAGGCATCGCGGGATTCATCGTCGGAGAATCGACGCGCGCCGCACGCGACCACGGAGAGCCTGTATTGCCTAAGGAGAAGCTTGCTAGCTGGGCATCCGATCAAGCGGCACTCGTTTCGGCACTGTATCAGGAGCCTGAGTCTCAGATTTCCGCGGCGCAGACCATAAGAATCTGCGGCGGCAGCACCGGTAATTTGCCAATTGCCAAGCACGGTGGAAGCTTCGTGTCCGCGGTTGAGATCGCACAGATGGAGCTGCCTGATGAGTTAGTCATAATGGACTGGTTCACACATGACTATGAGCTGAAGCACGCTCAGGGGTTCGAGCCTGCATTCAATGTGTTTATCACGGGCGCATCCGGACTACCGACAGTCTTTCAGAGCGGCCATGGGATATCGGAGTATGGTCGATCGTTCCACAATGAAGATGACGTTCCGATGACTTTGGCAGGCGCCGTGCTAGAAGCGGCCGCGAGCGCGTGGGGTATTCCCCCAAGCGCGATAGTCGCAGCAAATGACCTTGAACGCGAAGTTGATGTCCTGGTGGGAAAGGCTTCTTCCGGCGACATTCGAGCCAACGCCTTTGTCATTCGCCGACCGCTTTGCTAGAGCGTTAGCGACCTGCAAGCTTAAAGGACGGATATCGAAGGGATCGACAGAGCTTTCAATGTGCTTAGGCCGCACTGGGCAGAAATTGAGGCTAGCTTCGCTCGTCACAGCGACAGATTTCTGTTGCTTGCGGCGGTCGGCGACGGCATGGTTGGCCACGGTGCTACCGTGCTTACCATGTCGTGGAGAATTTCTAAGACACCTATCTTTCGAACATGCTCTGCATAGAAGATATTGCGGTCGATAGCAGCAGCCTTCGCCCTTTTTGAGTCGTATCCAAGAGAAATGGGAGCCTCAGCTCCCATTTCTCGATCTTGCATTACAACCGACAGCGGCGGCGCGCGCGCGCCGAGCGACAGACAGAATGCCTTCCGATTGCAAACAGAATCAAAGGCCTGGAAATGCGCTGCCAGCAGTAAATGTCTGAGACGCCGGATGTTACTGCCGTCTACGCCCCGATCCGCCACTAGAAAGGCCGCTCAACATATAAGCTAGTACACACTCTCATTGGGGGTGAAAAGCAGTGCGAATTCTCGCTTTAGTCGCGGCCAGTTTTCTAGGCGGGCAACCTCGCTCTTACTCATCACTTGCTTGCAGAGCAAATAAGCGCCTTATGAGATACCCATAAAGGGTGGCACAGATTAGGCGGTCGGTTTGACGCGGCCGCAGTCCCGCGACCAGCGTCCGGCCGAGACCGGCCATGAGCCGCCTTTCATGGGGCAACCGCGCAAGGACCGTAAGCGTTCCAACACCAGTCGTTTAAATTGGATTCAGAGACGGAGCAACGCACAGCAAATAGTTACTGAGCGCCTCATCTACTGATGCCTCGTCGGTGTTCATTAATTCTCCGACGCTCATCTTGTATCGAAGATACGAGACAATTGCAAATTCTTTTCCCGTTGTAGAGACAGAAGATGTATATACGCTGGAGTCCCATCAGGTTCGAGCCCCATAGCGCATGCAATTGACGTACTTTCTTTTCGCTTTATGAGCCCACTCGTTAGGTTTCAAACCGGGGTAATTGGACTCCAATTTACTGTTTAAATCAGCAATATGGTATGCCTGAAGATAGTATCGAAACGCCTCATCGGAGAAATACGATAAATCGGATCCAAGACCATTCGGGGCTCTATCAAACTCCCCAGGCTCAATATCTCGCCAATTTTTCACGCGTGGGAAAGCAGCTTGAACCGTGCCCGAGAGTACTTCCAGCATATGCCCCGTGGAGTGAGTTCTGGACCGCCAAGCATCACGGCAGCACTGCGCAAGCTCAATTAACTCTCCACGCCAACTTGCCCGCGCGCGATATTGTACTAGTATTCGTTGCAACACCTGTCGGTTGGAAGTTAGTGCGCCACCCTTCCCCAGCTAACATAGGAAGGGACCGCCATGTGCAAAACACTGAGACCGGGGACTTTCAACGTAATATGGAGGTCACGATGGCCTGGCACGAAGACGAAACCGTTGCAAGAGAGGGATTTGATATTAGCTCGATGACCGCAGCCCTTACGGTCTGGCTTCCGATCACATTTCAGACGGGTTCAAGCCACCCTCCGGCACAGGACAAATTCTATGCAGTACTCACACCCGATCAGCGAAGTAAGCTCAGCACTCCAAGTGAGACTGTTCTTGCGGCCGAGCACACCTTAACAGCAGCCAATCGCGATACTCTGAGAGACGTCCTGAACCTGGACACAAGCTTCGGATTCGGATTTTTCCGCGCGGGTCTAGGGCCCTCCATGAAGATGATACTACCTGCTGGGTGGGTCGCAATCGCCGCCTCATTGACCGTAAAAACCCTCGTCGGCTACCTTCTCAACGTCGAGAAGACAAAGGAGTCTGCCACCTATTTGTCGGCCAATCTTGCTACCGGCGGTAGCCTTCGAGAGCTTTGGCATGTGGTCGACGTCGGCCCTGGCAAGACATACTTCTATCGCGATATCCAATACGAAGTACAGATCGGCGCGGAAAGACGGCAATTCGTCTTGCTTTCGTGGCGTTACGCCTTGGCGCCATAGCAAGGGAGTCATGGCGCTAAACCTGCGACACGAGTCAAATTCGTGGAGCGTACGCCGCTGCTGTACGAGGCCAATCCTGCGGCAGACAGCACGACTTCCCACCGTTCCCGGTGGGAAGCCGCGACGCTGACTTCGTTTCCGTACCGGTACATACTTGCCTGCACCAACTCTTGCAGCCTTCACCATCAAGCCGCGGGTTGGCAGCCTAATACCAACTAAAGTCGGGTATTAAACCATCCTCTTGGTTGATGGCCCCCTCGTACCGCAGGCTTGCGAAGTTCTTCAAGTCCTCTTCATATCGCAATACAGCATACCCACCTGTTTGAGGGTTACAAACGCTATTCGGATCGACTACGTTGTTAGAGGATCTGAAGCAGTCAACGTTCTTTGCGTTCTTGGGCATCCACCAAGAACGCACAACTAGAGGGGGGGCGGCGATGGCCTTAGCGTTTCGGCTCTACGGCGACTTTTTCTGGCCGCCATCCCCGCAACATGCACCCCTCGCCAAGAGTCATCGCCGTAGAGGATGCGTCGATATCACGTTCCAACCTCGTGATGGAGGCGGCCTGCGCGCAATGCTCACGTGGTGGCCCGAACAAAGCGACGATCCCCCACAAACGGCCCCGATCGCCACGGACAACGTCTACTCCATTGGAGAAGCTCACCTATGGCTCGCCGCGCGCGCAATCCAGCCCACTTCACTGTGGATTGACGTACCCGAAGGTCAACACGCGAAGGGGCGTCGGCTGGCGTTCAACGGCGCGTTCCTGTTACGCCAGTTCGAACTGGATTCCCGGCAGCTCTGTATTCCCCTAGTGGGTGGCATAGAGTATCGCCCAGAAGCTGGGCAGTACTCCGGCATGACAATTGGGCTTCCCGAGAATGACGGGTTCGAGCTCAAACTACAACTTCCAACCTTGATTCCCCAGACGGTTGGAGCGAGCCAGCCTTTACCCGTCCTTCCCATAACGATGCGCTATCCGGCGCGTCCGAAGAACGAGGAGACATCGCTCCAATTTCAGGTCGTAGAAGCAGGCCTTGAAGGTGCGACTTTCGCTTTTCAGAATTGGCCAAGCTCGGTTGCGAAAAAGTTGGGGGCATTCCATCTTGCGCCTTTCGGCGATGCCACAGAAAATCCCCCCTTCGTTCGGTATTTCGGTCAACGTAATAGCCCACCGTTTCCTTTGCGTGGAGACATGCTGGCCTATTGGGCGATCCTTCGCGATGATGGTCGCAAAGCCATTGCACGCTTACTGCGCCTCGCTGGTCTCGCCGATGACGAGGTGTTGCTGCCCGTGCTTTACAAAAGCCCGCAGGACCTTAGTTGGCGATTGCCCACACCCCAGGACGTAAGTAAAAGCAGCACCGTCACATCAAAGATGATTTTGCGTCTTGCCGTGCAGGCGCCCAGCGGCACTAAAGATGGGCGCCTCGGATGGAACAAAAACGCCTTCGTCCTCGACCTCACTCATGAGCTTGGCGCACACCTGCGCACTAATGCTCCGCGAATGTTGCTCGATTGCGAGATAGGATGGACAATCCGGCCAGACACAGTATGGGTGCCAACGCTGTGGGTGCCGACGGTTAGGGTCAGTCTCCATTGGGACGAGTGGATCGCGCTAGAGCGACCGGAACCGCTAGTCATTGGAGATACCGGCCCTTCAGAATTCACCGCGGGCGGACTCTTCCAGGCAGCTCACTCGCTGCGAGCGCTGCCCTCGCTCTTACCTCTCACCCACGGCGCACGCCCGCAAAGCCTCTTTCCGCTACTCACCTGCGATCGGCAATCGGTGCGCTTCACCCTGTACGCACCGCCCTTTTTTCCCGTCTTGTCCGACAGCGGCGCGCTTGCGCTTCCCGGCGTTGCGGCGGCCGGTGAGCCGCTCTCTTCTAGACTGACGCTCGCGGATCCGGACACGATATTGCC
This sequence comes from Cupriavidus sp. CP313, assembly GCF_054072015.1. Taxonomy (NCBI): domain Bacteria; kingdom Pseudomonadati; phylum Pseudomonadota; class Betaproteobacteria; order Burkholderiales; family Burkholderiaceae; genus Cupriavidus; species Cupriavidus sp. CP313. The sequence goes on from NZ_JBSVZB010000021.1 coordinate 18,968, forward strand.
AGGGGAACACGCAAGGCCGCTTCAGTGTCACGCGACTTTTGGAGGGCTTGCATCCGAGAATAGTGATCCTAAAGCGCGACAGGAATTTGGACTGACTTTAGGCCACGACGACGGGTGGCAGCCCAAGCACGTCGCAGACATCGACACCGGCACAGCGTACTTCGCATCGTTTCTCATCGACATCAGCTCTACGCCAGCTTGGACCGGGCGCATTGGGTCGTTGCAGTTCTACGCCGATGCCGGCCTACTTCCTGAGGTTAAAGCCGGATCCAATACGAATCCCAATCGCCTTACCTTCGGTGGTGCCGGCGCTCGTACGATGCCCGCCGTATCGTTTGCCAAATCCCTTCCCGTTGCTGTCAACTTGACGCTCACGCTGCCGTTGTCGAGTGTACGCGTGCTCGCCCCCGATCGGACCGTAGATACCAGCACCATTGATTGCCCGCATCCCATCTTAATACCGCTTAACCGGATCCCAACACCAAAGCAACTGACGCAGCCCACCTACTATCTGCAGTGTACTGAACGCTGTGGACCGAGCGCCGATCACGTCCTGGAGGCAACCATCTATGAGAATGATCCACAGAACAGCAATGATTCATACCTGCTGTTGTCCACGGCGCCGTTCTCCCTAGCTCGCTTTAGTAGTCAGTCATTAGGTGCGCGCGGCGGATTAGCGTCTGGAGCAACAGCGAGCTATAACAGTGGTGTCGGCCAATGGCGCTTTGCTGCAGTTGCGCCAGTCTATCGTTATTCGTTACCCCCACAATCCGTAGGGGAGAGCGCGGACAAGCCACACCGTCTGGAGCTGCACGATTTTCTCGGCACGCCCGAAGAAGACGACCCGGTCGATCCTCAGATACGTGAAACACCGCGCCCATACCGCCAGTTCACCAAGCACGCCCCCTCGAGTGCCTTACAGCGACGCGTCGTGGAGTTCCGTTTGTCCCCGAATGCAGACCTCTGGGTGCTACCCTCGGACGTCGATCAACGGTATTTTCTGCCGGAGATGCAAGCCTACGATCTTTTTCGGCAGCGTAGCTCCTTTGGGCTAGGAGCAAAGCTACTTGCGCTGCGCGCCGAATTTCTGTACGGATTAGCCGTAAGCGTGAACGTCTCGAAAGAGCGCGGCGCCTCGCGGGGCGCCCGCGTCGCGGAAATTGAGGCACTGCAGGGCCAGATTCCACGCGCTTCTATGCACGAGAATTCGCTTACAGGAATGCGTTGGAATGCGTTGAGACCGGTTCTCATCCAGCGTCCAGAGCGCCTGGAAATTTGGGCCGACGATCCTCAGGCGAGCGTGCCTATTTCTGCGGCCCACTTCCGTGATGGCGTGAGCTTCGCGCTTCGGGAAACCGCACTTTTACGTTCGCCCGTCTCCCACCTCGAGGATGGTTCTGATCCCTCAACACCGCAACAGCCAGAATGGTGTGCGCCGGCAACCCAAGCGACCGGCTCCTTTCGCTATCACCCGAACGGGCTAAGTGGGGGGGTACTATGGCCTGTGGAATCGGCCAATCTGTTTCGTGCCCTCGCACGCGATACGGTGTCAGGCGAAGGTTCGCTCGACGGCTTAGCATTCTCTCCAATGGGCGGAGACGCCACGCAACAAGCCGTTTTCCTCGACGGCAAAGTTTCTATCCTCACGCGTACTCGCAACGGGCACATTGAAAGTCAGCGCGTAGAGGTGCTTGGACGTGTTGGTGCACTTTGGCATCGCGCTAAGCACGTGGTCGTGTACGAGCGAACCGTCAACCCTTCCGCTCAATTCGCACCCACCTATGCTGAAGACCGGCACCGCACACGTAGCCGTCGCCCCATCCTGCGCAAGGTCAACGAGTTCATTGAAATCCTTGAAAGAGAACGCGCTTATCCGGACTTTCCCGGTTCGAAACTGACTTGCGGTTGTTTAGACAGCGTGCGCTTTAACGGCATTGTCATCAATGTCGATAGTGCGTGGGGTGCCGACGTGGGCCGCCATGCATGGGAAGTGCCATTATGGAATCGGGCTGCCGCCAGCGAACGCCCCAAAGTCTATCCCTTCCCAGATGTCGCCTTTTGTTGCATCGCTGAAGGGGACACGGACAGGCCTGTCGTTGCCCAAGAATGCCTTGATTGTGACCTGCTGTATTTCTATGCGGATTTCAAGAGCCCGGGCAGCAACACGGATCTCTGGCCGCTGTGCCGCAATGTCGACTATGCCAACGCACCGGACGCCAAAGTCTTGGCCGCGTGTGTAGACGCGGGGTCTAGGCAAGACGCCAAAGGCACGATGGAACGCCGGCGCCCGGTTCAGCGTGCGCTACCGGGGCTGCGTCGCTTTACATGGCGTTTAGGCCCCGCATCACGAAAGGTCGCCATCAATGCAGGCCGCGCCAATAAGCCCATCTATGTTGCACTGGAAAGCATTACGTTTATGCGCGCGCTGCCCCGGTCCGACTCAGCGGAACGTTTCAAGCCATATAGCGAGCTGCTCAAAGCGTCGGCAGACGCGGCCGCATTAAACACACCAGGCATCCATGCCGTTCTGCCTTGGAACGCGAGCAATGAACGCTTAGATGGGGTACGCAAAAGCTTTTCCGAACATATCGCCAGAGTGCTCTCCATGGGGCCCTCATCCTATCAGGCTGGATCTCCCGGCCCAGTGGAAGCTTTGCAGACGTGGTGGGGGAAAAATCAGGCAACACTTGCAAAAGCGTTGAACGAGGGGCTCAACAATGCCAAAAATGAGGCTGCCAACTGTCTAACACCCCTCATCACCGCCGGGAGCACAGCCAACATCCCCGAGGAAGCCAGCGGTTGTAACGCGCTGCGAGACCAGGCCCTCAGCACGCTACACGGCAAAGCGATGCTGGTCCAGTCCATCCTACAGGACTGGGAACGCACGATTGAGATCCCAAAATCGGTGATACTGCCAAGCGCAAAGCAAGACCTCATCACCGCAGTAGTTCAGTTTCTGATCGAGCAGTTGCAACCTATTTTCGATGAAGCGTCCAGCGACCTTGCGAAAATAAAGGAAGGGAAGGCGCGCGCGCATGCGATCGTGAGTGACATTCTTCACGGCATTGACGCCTCTGTTGCTCAAGGCAACGAGCGCATACGCGCATATGCAATGGCCTACGACGCTTCCAAGCCGTGGTCACCTGCGCGCAGACAGGAATTTGTAGATGGCCTCTTGGGCGCGGCACGTTCATTCCAAAAGGCAGTGGACAGCGAATTGGAGGACGCTCGCCAACGTTTCACATTAGAGCTATCTCAGGCAACGTTGCGCATCGGGAACGCAGTCGGCGCGATGCTAGCCGCGACCGATGGCGAGCGAAAAGCGGCATTCTCTAGGCTGCGAACTTATGGCGTCCTTCTAGCTTGGCCACTAAAGAAAACCTTCGCTGACGCTTCGAGCATCGACATTCAGGCAGGCATCGTGGACAAAGCCGAGGCCGCCATCAAAACGCTGCCCGAAGGCGAACAAGCACAGGCGACAGCACTGCTTGAAGAAATCCAAACCACGCTCGTAGGGTGGCAATCTGGTTTGCGCACTTTTGAGCTTAGATTGTCTGCCATTGACAAGGCCATCGAGCTCAACTTGGAAGGCATAGCCGTACTCTTGGGGGACCTCGCCGATGCCATCAGATCGATCTTGTTCAGCCTCGATCGTCTGATACGTGAAGCTTCTGATATAAGCACCGAACTGGGTAACGCAAAGCTTGACGAAGTCAGCTCCACCCTCAAGGAGTTCACCAAGGGGCTCGAAGCCCTTGCGTTGCAAGGCTACACGGCACTGCAGGATTTCCTCGCTGCAATGCAGGCTCCCCTAGATAAGCTCGTTGACGAAGCGTGCAGCTATTTGAGCATAACTGCAAAAAAAATACGAGAAGACGTCGCCAAACTCCACGGCTCTATCGATGTAATGGCCTCTGACCTGGAACGGCTGATCGACACCGCTCAGTCGCAGTTTGGGCCGCAGGGCTTAATAAACACGGTAATTTCCCCGCAGCTCACCGCAGCTCTAGAAAGACGCCTCGCCTCTTTACCTGACACCGTCACAATTCCGCATCTGGATCGATTGCATGCGCTATTAAGCGTAGACCCTAGTCTGAGCGCTGAGATATCGAAAATCCTACGAGAATTTAGCGCGTCAGCACTGGACGCAATCGAAGTCGCAAGCGATATCTGTGAGGCATTAGAAGATTCTCCAGCAAAACTAAATGAGTACCTCGCGAAAATTTCGCAGCATGATTACTTTGACGCTGAACTTACCGCCTGGGGCAAAAAGATCAACGAACTGTCGGGCCTACAAACACTTGACGCCATTCGGTCAAGGGTTACGGCGATTGACAACGGCGTGCGGCGACTTCAGAACGACCTGCACCGCTCCGCTGAAATGGCACAAGCGTATGGCGCCCGCGTCACTGACGCTATCTCCAGACTGCAGGACGGAGATACGATGGCGCTGCCTGGGCACCTTCTCCGGCTATATTCTGCTGTCAGCAGCCCGCCCGAGCTCGCAGCACTGCAGGCAGATATCGACCGACTTCGAGCCTGCTTCAGCGAACTGGAAATCATCGACATCACGCCAGTCACCGCAATGTTTAACCGGCTGGGAGACCAACTAAAAGCAATCGGCCTCGCCTTCCCAATCGATAGTCTCAGCGACCGACTCCTACCTGCCGACCTCTCGTCCTTGGATGTTGGTGAGGTTTTTCGTAACATTGGTGGTGCCCGTTTAGACGGGCTCTTCGGCGGGTGCAAACTTCCGGCAGACATCAGTAATGCAATTAGGGTTACACACGATCTAGACCGCAAAGCTGGACGCGCGTGGGTGCAGATCGATATCAATGCCCCCCTCCCCGGCAAGACCGAGATGTTCTCGCTAAGCGTATTCCAGGCCAATCTCATCAACGCCCGCCTTAGCGGTCAACTTCGTCTAGAGGTAGATCAAAACCGTCCGGACGTCACGCAAAGCGGCTTGGGACGCATCGATGCTGGTCTGGAAATGGTGGTCTCTGGACAACCTATGGTGCAGTTTGATCGCTTTGGCCTGCAATTTTCACAAACCGGCGGCCTCCAAGTAGACTTCGATGCCAAGTCTGTGCGGCTAAATCCCTCGCTACAATTTATTCAGGACTTTCTGTCGACGTTAATACCAGGTGAATTCGGTGGCATGACGGTCATGAAACGTGACGGAATCCCGATCGGGCTGTCGCACGCATTTTCAATGCCGCCCCTGTCGCTCAATTTTGGTACTAGCGGCGTGACCAACATCGCAATATCGAATGAATTTAAGCTGCTAGCCTATCCCGACTTTGTTCTGAGCAATCGATTCTGCCTGTCCCGCCCGGAGCAACCCTTCATCTTCTCATTCTTTGTGTTTGGCGGCACAGGATATGTCATCGTTGAAGCCACGTATCGACCATTTAGAGAGGAACTGTCCGTCACGGTTGACGTTGCCGCCGGCGCCTCTGCCGCGCTTGCGTTCGCCTTCGGCCCGTTCTCTGGCCAAGTCTTCATTACCCTCTCGATCTCAATCCAGTTCCAGAAAACGCTTGGCCAGTCCGAAGGCGGATTGACTGTGGGCGCCTTGATAGTCATCGCGGGCTATGTTGATGTCATGGGAATCGCTACAGTAGGCATCTCAGTCGTCTTGCGACTGTCTTACCACGACAGTGGCAAGGTTGACGCCATCGGCTCACTATCAATCACGATAACCATTTCTCGGTTCTTTAAGGTCCACGCCAACGCCAACGCCAACTACACATTACGCGACGGCCAGTCCAAAACAGAGACAAGCGCCGGAATCGGCACACTAGCCTTAGATTTCGAAGACCCCCTTCGCCGTCAAGTCAAGCTCTGTCAGCAAGCGAGGAGATAACCATATGGCAGTCTCGGTTCGGTTGCATTGCGTCAATGATCGCGAGCCCCCTTCCTACCATTTCGGAGCCGTCGCGTACGCGTTAAATTTAAACATCGAATGCGAAAGCGATGCTAGCACTGACGACGTGCTAGCCATCGACGAAGCGACGGCCGAGGCGATATTCCAAAAGCTCTTATTAGATTCCAGTAGCTGGAATTTTCATCTTTATGCTATTCGAAACGGACAGCAAGGGCTGAGCGCTTTTCATCTAGAACAGATCGCCGTTAGGGCGATTCAAGGTCCTGGCCAGGTGTCCAATCTGACCGACTGGTTAGCGGCTGGCGCACCCGCGAAGGCAGCTCAATATTGGACGCAGCCTACTACGCTAGGGTCTGCCAAAGACGCGCCAATTGTTGTGCGCCAAACAGACCTCGGCGCAAGCCATCGATTACGCGCCTCACACATATGGGACGCCCCAATACCACACAAGTTTAGCCTCACTAGGTTAGCCGAACTTCGAGCTGAACCCGTTCCGGCCGCTGGGGACCAAGCCCTCGTCATCGTACCCTTCCCTACAGATTTCAAACCAGCGAACAGCTTAGCGGTCATCGAGACACCAGGGACCGGTCAATGGGACGTAACAATTGAAACGGACGCAGGTGACACACTCTTCTGCCGGGTGAATCCACTTGGGAAGCCCCCCTCACTCTGGCCCGATTTTTTGGATGAAAACGGCTACTTAACCATCAACGAAAGCGCGCAGGCCGTCCAAAGAATTTTCCACTGGATGGCGCTCGGATGGGGCGGTATCGTTAGCGGGTTCGCGGTGCTTCTTGGTCTTTTCCAAAACGACAAACGTCTCAGTACAAACATTCATGAGAGACTCTCGCCCACCTGGACCCGGACTGCTGTCGACCCTCTCAAAGCTGAGCTTCATGCAACGAATCTCCGTTTGCACCTGCTCACAGGGCTGCGCGCAGGACTCGACCCGCTTTTGATCGGGCTGCTTCGTCCAGCATCGGGCCCCGATGTCGCAGGTGAGCTATTACTTCCTCTTGTAAATAAGTTATTGTATGCAGCTCAGCGGTTGCCATTGCGGCTAAATTCGAAGCTAGACAAGCGAACGATCGTCGCCGCGCTACGCAAACTACTCGCTACGAATCCCTGCATCGCAGGAAGCATCGGCGCCGAAGATACCGCGTTGTCTCTCTTGGAAGTATACGGATTAAACAAGCCCAGCGACACAGACGCGTCAGCCGCACGAACTGTCTTTGACGCTCTAGTTAGCGGCGAAGAAGCACTTTCCGACCTCGACGAGTCACGGATCCGTCAACTTGCGGCATCCATCAGTCCAACCATAATGGGACTTCGCGCGTCCCCATATTCGATTGTACTGCAGTCGGTCCAGCGTATGGAGCAAGAAGACGGTGTCGAGCAAGCCTTAAACGCCCTATTCCAAGGCGCTGCTAAGATAGCTGGGAAGACGCCCGCCGACGCCATTGCTAGTGAATTAGCCGATTCAGCGTGGCCCGCCGAAGATCTTGACGCCTTCAGAAGAGATGTGTCCGAGGCCTGGCAAGCATATGTAGATCTCCTTGCAACGAATTTCAATGGAGCGGATGCGGCTCGCCATTCCATGTGCGCAGACTTTATTGTGGAGCTACGCCAGCATGTCCGCAATTCGTGGCCTCCAACAGGGGGACTGTTGCGCAAGTGTATCGAGAACGCAGACTATTACATGCGTAGGCGCAACGCGTATCACCGCGGGAACACGCCCGCGCGATGTTTCGACGCTTTGCTCAACGGCTTACCGCCATGCGACTTGGGCTATTTGGATGGGCTCCACGAAGCTGTTGACGGCTTTCTCACCACTGCCTATCGCCAGGCTACGGACCCGATTAGGCAGCTTTTGAATCCCAAACTTGGCTTTGTGCCTGACGCCGCGCCAATGCCGCTGCCGATCGTGATCGCCGGCATGAAAGACAGCGAGGCTCTAGAAGATTTTGCTAAAGAATTTAACGGCATTGGGATTGCCCTGCGCCGGCTCGATCCAGGGCAAGCGGATCCTCAGTGGGCACACCTCAATCTAGCATCGATCGGCTGGAATAAAGGCGCTCACGAAACAGTTGGCTTGCGCACATGGTTGCCGGCGATACAGGACGGCCAAATACAAGACGCCATTCTTTATCATGGCTATCCGCTCATATGTCCCCCTGCCATGGACGGCAGTGCCTCTGGCCCCTCCGAAAAAGCCCAGCCATTCGTCCGAGCTTCCGTGGTCGACTTCTCGGTGCACACCGGATTTTCCCCGGTGTACAAGTTGGCTTATGGTCGTGCATACGAGGCCTTCGCATTCGCCACGACCAATAGCGGAAGCCTGCCGACTGCCTTGCGTTCAAACGAGCTCGACGACCCCTGGCATCTAGGCGAGGAGATCATCGCTCCCACCAACGTCAATCGCTATGACTATCAACGGCGTACGGCCGTAGGCGCGATACATCTCGTTGAATCGCCGGGTAGCGGCTCCACGATGGCAATAGGCAATGTCCCGACGGATGTTCATCCTCTATCGCGCGACTATCCGAGACTTTCCCTTGCCTCCAGCACAGATCGCACGAGCTCTCTTGACCTATTCTCCTCGACAAACGGTCAGGGCACCTTGCCTCTTACCGACTCTTCATCAATGCAAGCAGGCGAGGTGGTACTTGCACTGCGCGAGCTCAAATGGAGCGGGGATGCTGCCACACTCGATGTGAGCTTCATCCAAAGGGCAACATCCCGCATCGTCACCATCACGCTAAACAATCTGCAGCAAACGACACAGGACTCTCCAGGCTGGGTGACAGTGAGTTGCGAAGCCATCAACAAATGCGTCTTCACGTACTCCGTTCGCACAGCGCTCGAGACGTTATCAGCGCAACTCAAACCCAGAATAGAAGCCGTCCAACACTTCCCCTGGCATATACGCTTGACGCTGCGCAGCTCAGGACAGACAGTCATAACGTTTGGCGATCCCCGACCAGATGCCACGCGCGCCGACACACCGCTCTTGATACTGCGGCCCGAACAGGAACAGACTCAATGGATGCCTATGGTACCTAGCGGCATGGAAGCAGAGATCGTGATGCCGCGAGTTGGCTTATTTGATTTCGAGCGATGGTTCTCAAATGAGGAGCTAAGCGGCAGCATTCCGGAGGCCACGCAGGCTATTCTGATGGACCAGCTTCTGTACGGCTATCAGCACCGCGGTGCGCCATTCCGCAAGACCATCGACCAAGAAACCGACACAATTGGCAAACGACTTGACCACTTGCCCGATCCAAGCGTCGACACCATATGGGCTGAATTGGTGTGCTTGGATACGCTCAAGGAGCGACTCAACAATCCACCGCCCATCCCGATCCGTGTTGGAAAAGCCATTGCCGAAGCAGTAGCCGGGCTGTCTTCAGGCCCATCGGACATTGAACCGGTTCGAGACATTCTGACGCGACTAGACAAAGCATTCCGGTGCAAGATTTCCATTGGGTCACAGCCCGATAAGCTCGAACTTTTATGGATCCCAGGCACCCTATCCATCAACGTACCGCCCGGCGTCATTGCACAATTACGCTTGATTCCGGCCGTTCCGCGCGCAAACTTTAATGCTCCAAGTGCTGCGGCGCCTGCAGCCTTCCACCAAGGATATCAACAATTGACGGTGGGGCATGATGATAAGGATAACCTGCTCTTTCCGGGTTATACGCTGCAGATCGAGACCATGCTTTACGTTGCGGAGCATCCGTTCGTCGACCTTGCGCCTCGCTACATTACTACGCGTAGCGCACCACTACTTCGCCAATACGAGCTGACCGCGGCGCAAAGTATTGATTCAAGCTCTCGAGATGCTTGGCGACTAATCGGCAAGATTGATGTTACGACACAGCAATGGCGCCATCATGGCTTGCCGATGACACACACGATCGACCCGACATTGTATAAAGTCCGAAGTGACGCGCCGCCGCCCATCTGGCCGCTACATGCCGATTCCACGGTTCTGGAATTCGAAAATGAAATTTTCCTAGGCAGAAGCGAGGAGAATGCGCAGACCGAAAAGGCCGTCCTGCTTCATCCCTTGTTGCCCCACGATGGGCTAACAAAGGAAAGCGAGGCGCAAAACGGCACCATACTTGCCTCATTCGCCTGGCAAAATTCTTCCGCCACATATTTTCGCCACCGTTTCCGTGCATATTCTCGCTACGCTGGTGCGCTCACTCAGAAAGCGCGATCGAACTGGCGATCATGGGACGAAAATCACAGCAAAGCAGCAGTGTGGATGGTTCGTGTAGCGTTACTTGCCGATGCACGTATCGCCAGGCTCACCCGACCCCAGTTAAGAGCCCTTCTGCCCCTTACACAGGCGTCCGACACCTCAATCACGCCTGCAGTCATGGCATTTTTGCAAGAGCCACCGTGTTCCGAGGTAGGTTTGGCTGAACGCGTATCGGCAGAAATTCAGACCGGTATAGGCTATGGTTTTCCGCCAGACGCATCGGGCACCAATCGAACAGCGCCGACCGAGGTTGAGATTCTGGACTACCGCAAGGAAATCGGCCCTGATCCACGCTTGACATACAGCCGAATGAACGAAGCGCTGGCGCGCGCCACGGTTCTGCGCCTGGAAGGGCCTATCGGACAGACCTTTGACTCAAGTGACGCCGTTGACCCACGCTTCGCTAACTCGGTTTTCACGCTTTCCCCTCACTTTGCCAATTCAGACAACACTCCAGCCCTGGAGGAGCATTTTTTTGCCGTTGTCATGCGCCGATATGCGGACCCGAACTGGACCGTTCAAGGTTTGAGCGACGATCTCACGGTCCACCAATCGCAATGGATCACCTTTAACTCCGCTGCCCTCGTGGATGGCGAGCTTGTGCGTTGCCGCAGCGTTGAGGATGGCCACGCTGAAACATTGCTATCCGTACGCGGGCTCGGTACGGATTCCGCGCAAATACAAATAGTGGCGGAAACAGCTCTGTTGACATCCGATGCGAGGGCAGGTAACGAGCCCTATGTTTTAGCGACGATCAACCCCACTCACCTCACCGCACTAGCTGTCCTTCACACCGCCACGGGCGCCAAGCAATTCTGCGCGACGCTGTTCGCCACATTGGCCCCAGACAATAAGAATAAGGCTCCACCTTCTGCGTTCCCCATTGCCCTAGCAAGCGTGCATTGGACCACGCAACCACTAGGGAATCCGGACCGCACAGGAGACCTACATCTCGTTGCACCCAACGGTCGCAAAGCCACCACTATTGCCAGTACGCCGACATCGCTCGCATGGGTGCGCACAAATCGGAATTTCAGTCATCTGTGGGCGCTTCTGGATATCGACCTTGACACGTCAAAACAACTCGATTCCCGCCGCTGTTACGCAAAACTGAACAAAATGCACTTAAGCTTTTTCTATCGCGACGACGCAGGAGCACACATCCGGATTAGCCTATGCGGTTCGCAGACGCACAATCGATTTCCACTTCAGATGCATCGCCATCTTGTGCTATTGCACTCGACCGTCGCGCCTGGTAAGGGTGCGCCCGTCGAAGTCTTCGCCGATGCATACTTTGGTGGCCAAATCCTTCGCGAGGTTCAATGCTCCGAGGCCGCAGCGAGATCCCGTTATGTGAGAGTCGTTGAAATAGAGATGCCTGCCGTAATTCTGTGCGCTATCCCACCTGCTCAGGGCGGCACGCCGGCTGCCCGCTCAGCGCTGCCACCCATCTATCAAAGGGCATATTTTGACCTCCACGCTACAGGAGGTGAGACCAGCAAGATCTGGAAATTGTATGTGAGGTTTCTTGGCAGCCCGGCGCATGTAGCAACTTTTCGCGATGTTGAATTGAAACTCCAGATGCCCGATGCTGTCGAACCCGTCCCCAATGGACAGCCCCAGAATATTGCAACAGACGATGCCGTCAGCCTTCCCTTATCTCTTGAGAAAGGCCAAATTGTGGAGGTGACCTTGCGCCGTGATTTCGATGCCGCCTTGGGATGTGTATCGACAGTCTTGGTTGAAAGGGATGGCACGCGGACACTGTTGGGCGAAAAATCCACTACGTTTCCGCGAGCTACTTCCCCCACCGGCATTCTGATTAGTGTCGCAGCAAAAGGCATGGGCGAACTATGGGCAGATTGTTCGCTGCTCCATTTCGCACACAAGGATCCCGATGATGACGCTCGCACACCTCAATGGCTGGCTGATTTGTTATTTGCGCCAGCAGGGGATGACACGTTGCCAAATGCCTTGGCACCTCGTTCGCTTCAAGCATTGCAAGAGGCGCAGGCCCGCCTTGTTGCCGTGTCTCCGACCCTAGAAATGCGGTGAAGCCTTGCGAAGAGTCTCATTTTAATGCCGGGTCGCCCTCGTAACCGAGGCGATGGCTGTCCTATGTCACGCTGCCACCCTCATCGTACGCCGCGCGAGGCTCACCCGAAATGCTCTGTGGTAGGGAGCCCCATATCGTCATCTTTAAGGAGGAAAGTTCGTCACGGCTGATGGCAAGCAGTTGCTCGATTCGCAAGTTGATTCGTTGGTCTCCGCCATGGCATCCCTTGCGATAAATCCGGCTTCCGCGCGCAATCGACGACGCGCCCTGCGCCGACACGCGCGGCGCCTGCGTCTGCGCCGGGACTACATTCAACATGCCGTCGCAGACGGCCGCGACGACGTGATTGATATCTGGATCGCGGCAACACGTGCGAACGCCGGCAGGCTGCCCGCCGGCCTGATCTCAGACCCGGTCTTGGCCGCCGCAGTCGAGAAAGCGATAACGCTGCCGTGGCGCCTGATCCCACCTGTGCCCGCGCGCTGGTCCCACCGAGCGACCCGCACCCTGAACGCAGACGGCGCCGTCGCCGTAGGCAAACAGATAGCCAAAAAAATGGAAAAGAGAACAGCTCGCTCAGTTCGATAGCAGCTTAGGCATCACAACCACGTCGCGTAGCCCAAGCGGCTAAGAATGGAGCACCCGCGCGGTCCCCACGGCTGTCGACGAGACCTTCTCCCACCGGAGGTAATATGGGTCCCTGCATGAAGTGCGGTACGTCGTGCGATGCGGTGATGTACGAGCTTTCCGCCTCCTTCGAAAAGTCAGCTTCCCTGCGGACACATATCCGATCGCGGATGTCGGTGGTTACCTCTGGATCGAGGAGTTCTACTCCTGTGACTGTCGCGCCGCGGCGCGACCCGCGGTGCTCGCCAAATATGACATCCCGGCGCGATATCCCGGGCCGGGTCCCATTGAGAAGACCTGTGCCCGCTGCGGGGCGCCGGTCGACATGACCGCATGGCACGTTGCCGTGTACCAGATGGACATGCTGATCGAGAGCGAAGATGTGCTGCGGCCGACGAATGCCACGCTCCTTGCTGTCCTATGCCGGCAGTGCGGCCCCATGCGAGCTGGCGCCGAAATCGAGCCCGATGTGGCAGCCACCGAGGCCATCCACGCCGTCGCGCGGGATGGCTAGCGAGTCAACTGCTATTCAAGTCAAGGCGCCCGACTTGACCCGCCTCCTCGGCGCATCAACCTGTGCGCCAGCGGCGCCGGCCGCGCCCCGGTCATGCTATGAACTGTCAATGACTGGGTCGGCCGACCTACAGCCCCTCCCCGAATGCCAGGCTACGGCTGGTATCGTTTAGGGTTGTTCGATGCCTGCCGTCACCCGCAGCAATATGAGTGTGCCACCGCGCGTTGCTGGCAAGCGTCGAACGACGCCTAAACGATTAGAGACAACCGGAGTTCCGCCGCGTGCATCCGTCCGGCCAGACGGTGGTGGCTGCGGCCCGGCCGAAGTAAGATGATAAGCGGCCATCCAACCTGTCATGATTGATGAAGCCCGGTGCAACTACTTGAAGGACCGGTTCCGCTTCCAGTCGCGAAGGATTCTATCCACGTCCTTTTTAGCAAAAAGCCTAATCAAGTGCGGGCTTGAACCTGAGGGCGCCTCCTTCGAGGCAATCTCACCCCGGTTCTCCATGTTGAGCAAATGCGATTTGTTCAACCCGAAGATTGCTCCCGCTTCCTGGGACGTGTAGTACTGTCTCTTGAGCTCCCGAATCGCTCGAAGGTCCTCCCTGGAAATCAGACGTAAACTTCCGATGTGTGTGGGCGACACGCCAGCGTGCACCGCCAAGCCGTACTCCAAATGTAAGCGGGACACGCCGAGCAACCGTGCAGCCTTATCGATCGTTATCCAATTTTGGCTGTCGACAAGGCTCCGCAGTGTTTGCACAGAATCAACGGTCACTCGCCATTCGCGAGATAGATCTCCTGATGGCTTCAGTTGCCCCTCTCTCGCCAGCCGAAGCGCCTCGTCCCATGGAATGTTGAGCTGGTTTGCCGCCGCCACCAGAGTCATCGAGTCCGGCTTACCCGGTGGGAGATATCCAGGCCTTCTCCCTGTGGCAGTAGGATAGCCCTTTAGATCTTTCAGCGCTTCCAGATTCACTCCAACGAGATCCTCGCGGCGGAACAGATAAAGCAGACTTCCGTCGATTGTTGGCCCCGCGACAGGCTCAACACCGACCGCCTTTAGCTTCTCCGTGAAGTTTGTAGAGTTTTGACCCATGGTACGAGCCAATGCGCCGCCGAACACGAAAGTCTGTTTGAAAGCTTCGACGTCGCTCTGCAGACACATCAGCATCTTTGAGTGTCCAGGCATTTGTACGTGCTCAGCCTTGAGCCAGCCAAATTTTATGACGCTTCTTATTCCAGCATCGTAAGTGCCAATACATACCGCCGTCTGTTCAAGATCCAGATAGCCCGGGCACGGCAACTCCTCAATCTTAGATTGCTTCAACGTTCGCAGCGACGTCAGCCCCACCTTCTGATCGAAGCCTCCGGACAACCGCTGGCCCGCTTCGATCTCTTGTACAACGGCAGCGAGTGACATGGTCAGAGGCTGAGGCTTACCGTCGGTCGTCTTGACGCAACTTGCATCGCAAAGAATCTTGTTCGTGGCGGCTTTGCTGACCATTTGTGCTGCTGCATGGATGCCGGAGTCAAAGTCGAGGAGTCCCTTCTCGACGAAATGTGTCATGTGCGACTGCTTGATCCCGAGTGCCACCTGAACTTGACGCTTGGTCAAAGGTGCGTCATCGATGAGTAGATGCTCGGTGGTGTCCCTGCAATGTTTGAGCGCCTCGAGTGCGAGCGAGGCACACATTGTCCCTTCTCGCATTAGCAGAGGTAACAGCGTCAGCCGCGGGTGCATAGTTTGCCGGTCGACGTATTCCACGAGTTCGAGCGCCTCGTGGGACTGGTGCCACTTCGCCGTAATATTGATGGCCTTCAGAGCACCCTCAGCGCTCTGGCCTTCATCTGCAAGCACTCGAGACACGCCAATAAAGGTGTAAGCTGCAAGCACAGCGTAAGGATCACCTTTCCGGACTAGATCAAGCCACCATGTTACTGCTGACACGTCGACTTCAATTGCCTCAGCACGTGTCAGATCGCCTCCACAGTCGCATCTATCCAGATATCGACGATTGAATCTTAGTGGTGATTTACAGATCCGGCATGTTCGAGGCATTAGTACCCCGTGTATTGGACACCCCGCAAACGGAAGCAGTGCCCAGAGACGTCGCCAGTAGGGATCCTCGCCGAGGCACACGGGACAGAAGGCTCCAAGCTCGCATCCAAAGAGGTCCTCTGGGAAAGCGAGGACGCCCACCATTCGGTCCGCTTCGGACGTCATAGCGGACCGTACATAGCTGAGTTGCTCGATTTCGGCATCTCGGATACCGCATCGCACGAGGATCTTCCGAAAGCGCTCGCGGTTACAGCAAGCGCTTGCCGCGTACCCTCCAGAATCCAGGCCCAGCAGAACTGAAACCATGTTCTCTGGACTCTTATAGCCATTCTCCCCGGCCGCGCGTGTTAGGACACTCCCCGGACTCTCTAGCCAGGGTCCGTCGTTTACCATGATCGGCCGCACTGCCAACGCTTGAGAGTCCATCAAGCCCTCCTGATGGCCCTACCCAATGTACGCTCGTCGGCGGTGAAAGGATTTTCACCGCAGGAACGCAGTCTTACCGAATCGAAGTTATCGATCGACCAAACGGCCGCCAGATCCTCCAAAGTGAAGTTCTCACGACCGTCCCTTACGGCGCGCTTAGCGGCGTCCGCGAGAAGCGTTGTGGTAAACGAGATGTTGCCGCCTGCGCCAACATACATGCGCAAGACGTTCCTATACACCTCAAAGTCAGGCATATCTCTGATTGGTGTTCGTTTGATGATCTCGTTGCGCATCCCCAGCAAGAATCCTTGCAGCGGCCCAGGTTCCTTCGGTATTCCCGGCATCAGTGGCTTTAGCCTTAATATCGGAAATCGTCGCGCCATCTGGCTATCATTCCTGAACAATTCCCTGCCCTCTTTCGCCGCCATCAGGCACACGACCGTTTCGCTCGCAGTTAGCTTTTTAAGCACACCTTCAATGCCTGCAGACAGGCGCTTGTGATTTGCCATTTGGTGTGCCTCATCAATAATCGCAATATAAGTCTCGCACTGATCGAATTGCTCAAGAATTCTTGCCATCTTGCTTTGTGGGCTTCCGCCTGCCGGATTTGCGTCGTGAAGTTCACGTAGTATTTCCTCCTCAAGTCCTTCCGCGGATAACTTCCCATCGATGGAAACGTAGAATGCATGGCGGAGCTTGACTTCACATCGACGCCTGATACGCGTCGGAGTATCGTCAAGGTCTTTCATGAGCTGCTCAGCCAATCTTGTCTTCCCCATGCCCCCCTCCGCCACCAGCATGCAGCCACGCGGTTCCGGGGCATGGACAGAGTCGCGGATGCACTCTCGTATGCCCTCCATTGCCAGCTTGTAGTCTGGGTGGCGAATGGTAATGGCTTTGATTTGCCCATAGACCAGGGATGGGGCATCTCCTCCCGCTGGTGACAATGACTCCGGCAGCGGGAAATGGGTTCGTGTTGCCATGATCAATCTTCCTTGGCACAAGGACTGTCAGACGAGGACCTTCCTGCCGCGCAACGCCATGCGTGTCAATCGTTTCGTTGGCGGTTGCCTAGCCCTTTCCATCCGTGACCACACCCTCCGCCTGAAGGTCCTGAGTTGACGCGGTTCGGCAACGCGGCCTTTGCCCAGGCCCGCCATGAACGCGTATTCCCGGCTTCCGGACACACAGGTAGTGCCATCAAGAAGTCGGCGTATGCTGAGCATGGCGCTAGTGAATTTTGGGGTGGGAATTGTGATGGCCTTGAGTCCTCCGTGGACTCGGGATGTCGTATCGCCCCACTCCAATTCCAGCGCTTTCGTTAGAGACCGGCAGGTAGCTTTGGCCATGATCAATCCTCCTCCTCGGCGTCGAACGCCGTTGGATGGGTACGGTGCGACGGCGCCTCGTCGTCTGTGTCCGCCGTATCGTCGATGGGGTTTCGCGTAGATTGCCTCCGAGGAACTCCAAGATCGGAGGCGCGGTAGATTTCGCGATCCTCTACGACCTTTTGTGCCTGTGCGGCCTTTTCGCGCAGGTCTTCCATTTTCCGCATGTTGATCGTCCGGACCCTCCGGCCCTCCGTTACCGCGTCCTGCGCCGCTTGGAGAACTTTATATTTCGCGTAAAGAAGACCATACGGTCCGAGTTCGGCCACGTCCCGTTCCGCCCATAGCTTCCGCTCCTTCAAGCAAGCTTCGTGCAAGTCAAGAGTAAGGCCGGTCGTGTATTCGGGCTCAGTCGATTCCGCACGAATCGGTGGCAACCCTGGGCCATCCGGATGCTCGACGAGCACGTAGCTAAGGTCGAGTTCGTCGATCAGCATCACCACATCCTTTTTTCCTGCACGCTCCAATGCAGCAAGCGTCGGGCTATACCAATCGAGGGTGTTGTAGTGATGAACACGGCCATCATTGATACGACAGCGGACAGGCTTGCGGCAGATTTGGTCGGCATCCTCCTCCGTGTAATAGAGAGGCTGCACAAGCCGGACTGCTTCGTTCCATCGCTTTATTGGAGCCCTGCCCGTACCGCTGTGCGGCCGAACGTGGTAGTCATTCTCTACCCAGTCGTCGTAACGCGCGATGAAAGGCGCCAAGCCAAGACAGGCCTTCTTTTCCGCCGGGTAGTGCCTTCGATCCTCTGGCTTGGAGAACGTCGTACCCGGTAACGTGTGGCAGAAATTCTGAACGCTATTATTGAAGGACTCCATGAAGGCTTTGTCGTTCGGGTCCCTCACTGCAGGCAACTTGGTACTAGTGCCGAGCTTAGCCGTCGCGCGCATCAGGCCCGAGCTCTCAAATTCCCGTCCGAAGTCGGGGGTGCCCGATTCCGGTACGCCACCAGGCTTGCCCCGCGTGGGCGCCGTGATCATATCTTTCAACGCGGCCAAAGCTGTGCAGGCCGATGGCGGCAGCATGCTGATGTACCGACCAACCTGGCAACGCGAGAAGATGTCCAGATATGCGGTCATCCAAGGTCTACCGAGCACCTCTCCTGTGTCATCGTGAACGAGCAGGATGTCGAGACATACAGAGTCGTACTGGACGTATTCGAGCGGACGGCGAGTTTTCATCTTCACCCCTGAAGCCCGCGCCTTCCTGTCGGCAACTTCTTTGCCATACTTCGCTACGTCAATATCGTAGGGATCGATGTCCGCTACCCTTCTCTGAATAGTCCTACAACTCATGAGGCCTCCCTTCCTTAAGGTCAGCAACCTTCCTTCCTCTGCCAGGCGCCCAATGAGGTATGCGCGCAGATCCAAGCACGTGCACTTCTCGGGCTGCAGGAAGTGCTCCTGAATTACGGCGTGGAGTGCTTCCTCAACGTAATCTTCGAACCTCGGATGCGGGTTGCCATGAGGCGTGTAGTCGCGCATGAACGCTTGCGTACCCAGGTTCTTCAGCTTGGCGACCCACCGGGTGACCGTACGGGGATGAGGCATGTCTTCGGCGACTCCTAGGCTCCCCCAATAGTCCGGCAACCAGGGCGCCACCTCACGTTCCGACCGGGGGTGCGCCAGAACACTAATTGCTGCTTGTGCGCACCTGAGTCTCAGGAGTGTCTTCTGCATGCATTCGTCCGATTTTCCGAGAAGTATCGAACCCTCCACGCTTTGCCGCAGTGTCAGTTGGCCGCTCCGAAGAAGGGTGTCGAAGTTTTGGCGCGGCATCGTCATTGCCCGCTTTCCACCGACTACGGCAACATACCGAACCTTCCCATTAAAATTGGACACAATCTCGTACTGTGTTCCTACGAGTTCGAACCGCATACCCTCGTGGAGTACGAAATCTGCGCTAGGCGTCATCGATATCTGGGTGTCCATGATTGCCTCCATTCCGTGGCGCGAGCCGGATGGTCAGCGCCACGATCGCCTTCGAGTACACATCCATAGCGACGCATATCTCCGGCCTAGTAAGCTCACCGGTGCCGTCCGTCACAAGCACATCGCTCATACAGCAATCCAATAGCACCGCACCGGGTGCGAGCAATTCTCCAAACTTCATTGCATGTTTCTTCATTGCACTTCTCCGTTTTGGCACTTGCACTATGGGCGTCCGCGCCCTGTCGCTGCACAGCGCGTCAAGACGGTTTCATAGTTGACTGGTTTCGATAGGTCGACCTCGACGAGACCGACAAACATGAGAAACGCCACCTCTTCACCGAACTGTTGGCGTAGCGCCCCGTAGGTCGAAGGAAGACAAGCGCGCAGGTATCCAAGAACCAGTTCTTGTGTCACCTCGGTAGGAGCGCAGGTGTACTGCGAGTACAGGTATCGGAGGTTGCTCAGCGGCAGCCCACTCGGCAGATCTTCTGCATAGACGATCTGAAAGTCGAGCCCCCAGGCCTGCAACAGACTCTGCGCTGCGATGACCTTTTCCATCGCGCGGTGACCGGTCTTGCTTGGTGACACCTTCACTTCGCGGTAGTGAGGAATGCCCTCCCAATCCAGGGCGATGAAGTCGACGATCTGCTTTGTCCCATCCGGCAGCGGAATGGCGAGCGCCTGCGAAACGAACGCTTGGAACGATCTATTGCGCTCGAGATCAAGAGCGCAAGCCCACTCGAGGCCGGATTCACAGGAAAAATAGACGTTCACGCCATCCCGAGCGTTCTTTTTGCTTGGAAAGCGCTGGACCCGGAAACCGACGACGCCCGCCGCAGTTTTCCTGCACCCCCTTTGCTCTCCTGTGATCAAGGGTTCGACGTTGAAGGCCTCCTCGGTTGCAACAAGTAGTGCTTCGCGGCGCTCCATCGCAATCGCAGTCAGATCGGGCGGACACGGCGGTCGCGCTATCCGAATTTGGTCGTGTTCGGTGGACATCAGTCACCCCCTTGCGCAGGTGCAACATTCAAAACCCCATGGCCGCCAGGGCTATGTGCATCAACACAGCACGCTCTTCGTCTCGCAGCGCGCACATGCCGGCAGTCGTGGCCTCGGAACCTCGTTGTCTTTCAGTATTTTTGTATGTCAACAATTGATAAATGCAAGAACAACTAGCACCGACCTCAACGACACGGCGCCACACCCCTATTTTCCGGACACTTCCACGCCAAACTCGCCCTCATCTATCGTTCTCATAATTTGAATGAATTTTTGAAGACGCGTAGGATAGGTATCTAACGCGACCGACCTCCCCAATCGCTGCGAAGAGTTGCACACCGTCATGATTGAGTGCGTCTGCTGTTGTCGCAGCCGAGAGCGCTATTGAAAGCGAGACGCCACCTCTCGAACTCAACATTTGCAGCCTCAGGCTTGAGTGCCCGACGACGTGCCTCCGTCCAGACGACGGACAAGCTCAGCAAGCATGGAAAGACACTGGGCTCAACCGTCGCGTCTTTGACCTCAAAGACCTTCACCCCACGATTGCCAGCCCAAGAGGCCAATAGGTGCGTGGGCTCAGGGAGATTGCCGTCTGTGATGACTTGACAAGGCAATCGCGCGGACATGGCGCGGTCTAACGCGGACCCGAGCTGCCCTTTGCTTCTGAGTGAGAACACTCGGGAGCAGAGGCATTCAGGCAACGCCAGCCTACAAACGACGACGAGGTGGGCATCGGAAGCGGGTACCCAGGAAAGTTTGCAGAACGTGATGAGGCAATCCCCGGACCCCAACCTCTGCTGGTCCGCGGGGGAGCGTATGCATTGAGCGTCGACGATGCGCATTGGCTTCATGGCCTCTCCAAATGTCGAGTGTGCAAGCAAAGCACCAATGCGGTTGGTGTGTAAAACGCGTAGTGGGACGTGAGGAACGGATGACCGAGAGGGTCACTTTTGGCCATGAGAGTGGATATGGTGAGTGAATTTCCGAGCAGGCCATATGTATTTGCACACCATGAACCAGTCCGCTTATCGTCGCCCTCTCCCGCTTATCTATCTCCGCTCAAAAAATCGTCCCAGTCCCAAACATATACACACCCCCAAGGTTCTGGATCATCGCTCACCATGGGCCTAGTGGAACGCGCCATGTTGTGCTGAAAGTAGGTTCGAGAAGGTTCCGGTATCTCGCTCATCCGAACGTACCGAAAGCCATTGGTCTCATGGACCGGCACCTTCGGAAGGGTCGGCCTAGCGGGCATTTCCTCGACACCTCCAAGCGCAACAGCAACGGCACGAATGACGAGATCCCATAGGCTAGAGGACCACCGAGGATACATTTGCAGCTCTGCGACCAACGTCGGGAACAGGTCTTCGTCTACTTCAACGCCGTAGTCGGCGATCGGACCGCCGCCCTTCCTCCATATCCTTGCGGTGCCCAATGTGCGACGCCCAAAGCGGCCGCCGCCAGGAAGAATCTCAACAGTAACAAGCAGCATGGCCTCGCTCCTTGCCGACGAAAAATATGAGCAATCGGGAGTCTTGCCTTTTCCCCATAACAGCCACCTTGGCCCGGGCCCAGGGTCGCCGCAAACCCGCTCGAATTTGCCATGATGTCACCGGGCGGACGGGGCATTGCGGTCCGGGCTGGCCTGGAGGGACGATTCAGCCCTCACAAAGCGGGCTGTCACATCGGTAAAGGCTTGCACGGAATTGAATGCCGACCACAATTCCCAAAGGCAATCTGCGTCGGCCCATTGCCCTGGAGCACCCTCCAAGGAGTAGAGCCGTCCCGACCTGGTAACCGCCCAGGCGCAAGACTCGTCCATCGCGACAATGACAGAGCTGACCCGCGCCACGCCGGTCGCGACGTTCTGGCCAATTAGATGGCACTGTTGTTGTTCGGTCTCCATGACTCGCCATTGCCGCAAGGCAATACATGGCTGCTCATCCACTGGACTGACTGGCCACATCGGCATCGCGATCTCCCGCTCCTCTGCTGGTATCGGCGACACCCCATCATCTGCAGCCTCTGGACTCTCACGACCAGCGCTTGCGAGCCTCCCAACTTCCAGTACTCGAATTCGGGCGAGGTGCCGCCGATGCTGTGAAATCGGCTTTCACTTTTCTTCGGGCTTGGGGCGCGACGAACGCCGACCTCGACGGATGTCTCCGCCGACCGCATTGATCGGCAAGCGCCGCGCACCAGTAGTGGTCTCGGTGACTATCCGATCCCTGCGGTGGGGAAATTTGGCGTGCGGCTGACAGATTTCACGCACCGGCTGAGCACGACAGCTTGCCTTGCAAAGCGCAACGGCTTCGTCGCTGTGAAATCGAGGGAGAAGAGAGTTGGCCGTGTCGTCATCATCGTCACCCTAGAAGAGGGAAGGATTCAACGAACAGGCCCATGCGGAAGGTGTGTTCAATTACATACTATGTCAACTGACCACAACCTCAAGAAACTTTACAATACGCTCCAACATGCAAATCTTTCCGGCCTTTGAGATCAGATGCGCCGATCGATCGGCTCGAATAGGTATGTCCTTTCACACACCTTTTCGTGCCGTGTTATGGGCAAGTGAAAACACCTTCCGACCGTCGTTGCAGTAAGCTTTGAGTTCCCCCTGTGAAGCCGAGGCCACACTACTACGGCGCCGCCACTGGCGTCACCTTGGACTACTACATCGGCAACCGTCGCCACAAGTTCTTCGTCACAACTGCGGCTCTATGCCGACATTTTGGGCTACCAACGCCGGATGGCCTCTCCGAAGATCGAGAGTCCGAGATACGGCAAGATTCAATGCAGGATGGGAGCGAATCCGAACTGTTGCCGCGCGCACGCGCGCCCAAATGGCGCTTGATGACGGCGTCGTTCTCGACGAGGACGCATGCTAAACATCGCATCAACTTCGGCGCCAGGATTGAGTGTCCGCCCCGAGCGCCGGCGAAGCCGGCTATGCCTTACTCGCATCGATACTTGGATAACAGGGCCCGGCTCGCTGGACTGCTTCCGAGGCTTGCTGAATTCCGTAGGGTTCTGCCTTAGCAACACTCGCTCCGAGTTAGCAACGGCAAGCTGGTATGACAGGCGCAGCGACGGACAAAACGGTGGGGCGATGTCGCAAGCAACACGCGATAGGCGGAATGGCAGAACAGAAGGGCCATGGCCCGCCATAGGCCGGGGCGATGCTGCAAAGGGTTGCCGATTTCTCGATCTGAAAAGATTTCCACACAAGACACGCCCGTCGCATCGCCCAAACCAGGCCGAGGAAATTCTGCGGAGTCAGACGTGAGCCCAGCCCGATCATCCGCTCCAACTCGAAGGCAGTCGTTTCGGCAATAATTGGACATCACGCCGGCAACCCGACCCCGCCCAATCAACATGCGATTTTTTGCCCAGCACTCCGAATACGACGCGCAGACGAAACGTCGCAACGTCATTTTGGATTTCTCTACTTTTGGGGATCATCGAGACCTCGTCGCGAGCATGCAAGATGAGGTCGGTGAGCGGGACGAGGACGAGCCCGCAGCATCTATGCTATCGATCGACTACTTCGCAGATGGGCACCAAGGCTTTCGCAGTGGCTCCTGGTACGACATTTCGAGCGACGCCTGGGAGGTCTAGGAACCAAACTGGCATCGTGATCGGCGTAGAAGGAGAGGAACGCATTGCGCTACTTACGGGCGACCACCACTATGAAAAAATTCTAGATGTGGCTAGGAGTTCGTACAGCGGCAAGCCCTGCGTGCTCTTTGCCCCTCGCCGAGCTCATGATGTCAGCTTGCTATCTATCTCTTCGTTTTGGCATGCCGCAAATGACGCAGTCATGCGGAGTGAAAGACCGCATGAAGTTCTCTAACCACTCTCATCTTCAAAGGCAATGCGCCGCGCACCCGCAACGAAGCCGTTGAAATTCCTCACTTGGGAACAAGTCGTCGCGCGCCGTGGCGCACCCACATATCGAGTGATGGTCATGGATCCGCGCGGGACATATCCAGGCGGAGTCCAACATGTTCCTACGGGCTTCTTCTACGCGGATGAAGACATTGCCTTTTCTGTCATACATGGGCCCGACTGGGATGACGTACTCGAGGATGCTCCCTATTCAGAGTTCAACTGGGCCTCACCGGAAGAGCTACGACTGATGGCATCGTTGGTGCTTTGTGAGCTCCGGGAGGAACCCTACGTTAGTCTCTACCCCATTGTCCGCTATAGCCCTCGGATCGATGCGCACAAGCTGGACCTGGCTTGTCCTCTCACGGTTCATCGGGTGAGGGAGCTGATACTGAAGACTTCCGCAGAATCCAGAACGCCATTTGGCCAGCACGGACGGCTCGCAGGCGTTATCCAGAAGAAATACACGGTCGTCGCTGCCGAGCGATATGGGTTCGACAGACTGCTCAATTTTTGGGACGCCCTGGCTGATGCGAGCTGGGTGTTCTTCCGGGGAGTCTACACCCTCATTAAGGCCGACATGCTGCGGCAACACTACGAGTTCAATGAAGAATGTATCTTGTCACTCTACATTGCGCTCGACGCATCGTTTAGCCTCGTAAAGCGCCACCTGCAAGTCCTTGGAATCAAAGACCCGTCTGCTCACGATGCCGCTGTCTGGCTACATGAACACTTCGATGCGCCGTTCGGTCTCCGCGCGCCCGATGAAACCGAGAAGTACTTCGAATCGTTCTACGACGAGCGCATCATGACAATGCATCCGGCGAACAAGTACGGTGACATGCCGTACACCCCAATCATGCATGACGACATCCCACACCTGCGCCGTTCATTACGCGAAATCTTTGCGTATTTGTTGCTTGACGAACACGGGGTTGATTTCCAAAGAGACTTGGACGAATACCTGCAGAACAGCGCGCGTGAAGCGCGATAAGTCGCCTGCAAGTGGCAAACTATATCTGTTCGCACGGCGCCCATCTCGGTGATCGGGTCAACCACAGCGAGTATCGGCAACCGCCAGCAAGCGTATGTGGCTTCGCCGAAACCAGTCGCCCCTGGCGGTCAGTAGTGGTCGTTCAGGCTAGACTGCTCGATTCGAATCAAGCACGAGCAAAGATGGGCACGCTTCTGGGCCGACTCTCGCACCCTCTACCCCTGATGCTCGCAAGTGCGGCTGCTATCCGAAACTCGGTTCTTTGCTCATGTGCCGCAAGAGGGTGCGGCTCTGATCGTCACGCCGGGCCCGGTGGCTGGGATCAGAATGGCCAGCAAGAATAGCGTCAGGGCAGATCTCTCTTCATTTCGAGAAATCGGTGTGAGTGCAAATGAACTACCTTGTATAACGGAGGGGGCGCAGCAGGATTGCTTGTCGGTCGCTGAGAGTTAGGTTGCCCCGGGCTCAGCGCCCGAATTTGCCGACACCGCCACCCCTTCAAGCTCGCCGTAGTGGTGCAGTACTCGGTCGCTTAACCACACCACGCCTTCAGAGAAGCCGAGCAGTTCTCGATCGTAAAGCGTGTGAAGATCGCGGCGAAGCAAAATGCCGTCCTGAGCCGTGTTATCGCCCTCGCGCCAATTCCGTCCATGCAGATGCGCAGCTTCGAGGGCTTCGGGGATGTCGCAGCCTGAGATGGCGCACCGGCCGCCATAAGCTTCAAAGACCGCCTTTCGAAAGGCGGGCTGCTCTGGACGTGTCTGGACACGCAGGAACCGAGCTAGTCGATCTTCAGCATCACCTGGATTGTCCGTGTCGCGGCCCGCGTCTGCGTCGGGGGCTCCCCTGTCTGGCTCGGCAGTGCCTGACTCGTCGTGCGGTTCGTTGTCCCGCCAGTAGGCATAACAGCGCTGCCGCTCTGCGGCGTCGTCCTTGATTCCAAATTCCTTCTCAAGGCCGTTTGAGCAACGTGCCGTTTTTTGATTGATTACCAGTGCGGTGATTATGGGCTCCCCCGCGGCTTCGCATGTTTTACCTACCGCCCTCAGGGCCGCGTAGATCGTCCGGAAGTTCAGGCGGCTCAACGAACGCCTGCGCAAGACACTAAACTTCGATACACCGGCTGAACGATTCCATCAAGCTGTTGCATCGACCGGTTTAATCTGCAACCAGTTTGAGTCATTCGGCCCCGGATCTTCGATGACCGTGTTGGCACTGAACTTCGGCCATTCGCGGAACGATGTGCGACTACCGTTTTGGGTCGTTCACGCACGGGCGCGACTTGGCGGTGGGAGCCCGCCGAGAGCTGGTGACTTTCCGTCTCACAGAGGAGTGTCAGCGAATGTCCCGAGCTGCGCCCCCACGTGCTCGTCGGCTTGCGGTGCCTTCCTTTGGATGCGCCGACGCCAAGGATCCGAAGTGCCAATGGAATCAACCAGCGTCGATCTGTTGAAACGCAGGCTAGCTCACGCAACCGGTTCTTCCCTTGGTGGTATCGGACACGGTGCACTGTGGTGATTTTGCAAGGGCGGGCGCCGCCCCCCTTGTGCATCCGGAAATTCTGAGGCTACACTTTCTTCCGTCAGTCTCCAATTCGGAGCTGATTTGGTGCCCAGCATAAGCTACTTAGCTGGTCCCCGTGTATGCCCCCTACGGGCGAGCGGGTTTCGAAGTTTGAAATCTTCCTGATATAGGACCGCTCAAATGCCCAAGACCCTCGCGCGTCTGCGCACCCTCGCGTTTCAGTACCAATCCGGTCGTTGCTACTACTGCTGCTGCCCCATGTGGCAGAAATCCCCGGAAGCATTCGCCGCGACCTTCCACCTCTCCAAGCGCCAGGCTCACACCCTGCAATGTACGGCCGAGCATCTCCACGCGCGGGTTGATGGAGGCGGCGACTTCGAAAGCAACATCGTGGCCGCCTGCCGGCTGTGCAACGCCCGCCGGCATCAGCGCAAGGACGCGCGGGACGCGATCAATCACAAGGCACACGTTGCGCGGCTGATGGGGCGCAAGCGCTGGCATGACCCATGGGTTTTCGAGAAGGTGTTGCATTCCGGTGTGGGGCGGTGAGCCCGTCGACTATCGGCGAACGCGCGCCGTCAAACCCAACGCAAATGCCAATGGCCCACTGCGGCCAGGTGCGGCAGCAAGGTCCGTGGCTACGCGGAAACCGGTTTTGCGCGGGGGATCAACTCCGCCTTCAGATCCGTGAACTCCTGCTCCGACAAAGCACCCTCCTGCCGCAGCTTCGCCAGCTTCATAAATTCGTCGGCGAAGGACAGTCGTTCGGGCGCCGCCGGCTTCGGGGCTGCGATCGCCACCAACTGTTCGCGTTCCTTCGCGCGATCCTCATCATCCGCCGTCTTGATGAGCCCGGCGATGAGCGCCTGCGCCTTCTGCGTATGCAGCACCTGCGCCTTGACCTTGTCCCGCGCCACCGCCTTCCTGAGCGCGAGGACGTCGATCACGAAGAGAGGCTTTGCCCGATCGTTCACCACGATATGCAGAGCCAGTTCCTTGATCGTGCGCGCGTTATTCTTCTTGCCCGTGAGGCCGCCCACGATCGCCCCTACCCCACCAAAGAGAACGCCGCCCACGATAGCGCCGGCAAGCTGACTGGTGCGCGAAGTCGAGGTGACGCTACTGCCGTCATCGATCAGGTCGCTCTTCATTAGATCGCGAAACGAGTACATCGCGCGCTGCGCGCCCCGCTCGCAATACACGATCACCTTGTCGTGCGCCTCGTCGAAGAGGAAGCCGGATTGCTCCCTGTCCCCGATCAGGGCGAAGGTCGGGGAAAACGCCGGGAAGCCCAGCCTTGCCCACGCCAGTATTTCGTCGCGCACCGAGACCAGCGGCTGCTTGGGTCTGAAGATGATCAGGACCAAAGCCCAGAGCACGGTCATCGCCGGCCGTAGCGTCGGGTTTGTCGCGATGATCGTGCCGATGCCCAGTACAGAGAGGAACCCGAACCGTCGCCACGACGGATTGATGCGACGCAGGCTGAGCGTAGCCATATGACCCCCAATGACTTATACCCCAGATTGTCCTGCGCACAATTCGCCACCTCGACCCCTCGAACGTGGGGTGTGGGGCGTGAGGGCCGAGGAACGGGATCAGCACGCTGGCATAAGATTCATCAAAATGCGATCGACCGAGCGTCAGCAAGAAGCGTCTTGGTTTCGGCCCCCACCGTGTCCTCCATCCAATCTGCCACCTTGCTTAGCCAGACAAGGCGCGGGCATCGCTGAAAAAGCGGGCCCTCGCGCGAAGCATGCGGTTGGATTGTGGCAACTCCGCCGCCATGTCTACCAAGGCCTCCTCAATGGAGGACAAATCAACCTCCCGACGAGCATCTTCTAGACTCATCCCGGCAGCCCGATATTCGCGAGAAGTCCGCCTCCTGAAACTCGGTCGGAACGACCGGTGCCCCTGCGGCAGTGGGCTCAAGTACAAGAAATGCTGCTTAGGATAGTCAGGCGCACTTGTCCGGGTTATGCGCCGTTGCCCTGCTACGTTGACCAAGCGTCCTTGCGATATGGCCCAGCTCGTCGCGCTATCTCGGCCCACCGTCGAAGTCCTCGACTAGGAGTGAACCTGCCGAAGTTGCACAGGATGGAGAACGTCAGTTGTATCTCGCAAGCGGCCATAGCGAACGTCAACGACGGCCGGCTGTTTTGGGTCGTTTTCTGCCCTACGCGGATTCAGCGCCGGACCGAATGCAGCCATCTAAGCCGCTCACCCAAGGCTTCGCGCCGACATTCGAGCGTAGTCTCCGGCCGGATTACGGACCTTCACGCCATAGCTGATGGGGCTTGAGCAGCCGGACCGTCACATTGGACGTCGCGCCACGAAACTCGTTGACAGTGCCGGATATGGCTCTTGTGAGGGCCGGGCCAAACCTAGGCGGCAACAGGCTCCGAGCTATATTGGGCTATCCCATCCCCGAACAGCGGCGACCGGTCTCCCCGTCCGGCAGCTTGACGGCCCCCTCCGCCCTGCCTTACTTTCAAGTGGTCCCGGCACTGGGAGACGTCACCATGGATAAAGCCGCCGCTCGTCGCGCCAGCGCCGACGCTATGGTGCGCACCGAGATTCCGGAACTTTTTCAGCCGGGCACGTGGATCGTGCTGTCGACGGGCATCTCGTTTCCGACGCTGGGGCGCCCGCAGTTGCACATGGTGGTCGAGTTGAACGAGGGCGCCTGTTTGGCAGCCCGCTTCGGCCCCGCCCCCCTCGGCCGGCAAGTGGCGGCACTGCTAGATGGCCTCCTGTTTGGCGGGCACTGCCATGTGGAGCTGCCCGCGCGCGTGGTGACCGATAACAAGAAAGACGTGGACCTCGGAAAGTTGGCTGCGTGGGGCGCCGCTCGGGGGGTGCACACAGGATTCCATCCGGCATGCACCCTCCATCCCAACGCGCATGCGGTAATGCTGGCGTTGGCCACGCTGCTGAACAGGCCTGACGTGGCCGATGCGATGGAACGGGGCGCCCTTGCCGATGTCGGCGCCCAAGTTGAAGCATGGCGTCATAAGTACAACGAGAACCGCTGCGCATAGGCAGGACGAGCCGGCCGATCGCAGCACGGCGTTTCCTCCCGGTCCAATCGCAGTCCCCCAAAATATGACGCATTAAGTGGTCCCACCGCATCGAAGAAATGACGACGGGTCTGGCCTCGCTGTCCGCTACGCGAAGCTGCCACCAATCCTCTCGAAACCACGGGGGTTTATGGGTTCCCAGGCGTAGGCAGAAACGGTCTTACGCGGCGGCGCGAGTGTACGAAGGTCCCGAAGAAATGCCGATCAGATTTTGGGCTAACCGCACATTACCAGTGGATGGGAGCCTGCGTGGAAGGTCTATCGCGTTCAATATGCTCGATCGAATCCATGCAAGTCGCGAATTGCCAAACGGCACCTCCCGCTTCGCAACGACGAAAAGTTAAACAAGGAACACTCTTCGATCTGGTGGCGCACATTTGCGCGACTATCGTGAGCTCGATATGAATAGTGTTTGGCTACTCGTTGCTAGGGATGGCAGAGGGCGTAAGATGGGTAGAGCCATCGGTCGAGCGCGCTAGGAGTGTGTTCTCACTGATACCTGCTTTGACGTTGTGACAATACAAATCGGACTACGACCGCAGCCGCATATTTGCGGCTCCAATAAGGTGCAAAGAGTGGCCATTGCGGTAGGTTTTCTTATCGCGCTGGCCAGATCAGGAGACGAAAGTGGGATTCATCGCCTTTAACCTGGTCTGCGCTCTCTTGGTGGCCGGCGGTCTGTGGCTCGCGACCCGGCCGACGCGTCGGCCCGAGTGCGAGTGGTCCGACTGCGGCCCGGTGCGGGCAGAGGAGGACGCTTGAGCCACGACCTAGTTAACACGGACGTGGCAGCGATGATCTACCGCGCGCTGGCGGACGGGCGCCGTGAGTTCGGCCGCGGCGCCGGCGCGTTGCGCGCCGAGCTGCAGGTCTGCCGCGCCACGCCGCAGACCGAGCTGCGCCTGATGCGGTGGGCTCTGGCGCTGCTGCTCGCCCTCAATCTCGTGACCGGCATCGGGCTGGCCCGCTGACCGGAGAGAGGCCCATGACGCCCACCGAATTCCGCCGCCACAAGGCGAAGCGCACGCGTGGCAGGGTCGTGCGCACGCTGGCCGATCTGATCGCCGCCCTGCCGCCAGGCCCGGCAACGGTGCCGCGCGCGGACATCCCGGACGACTTCGCGCCGGCTCTGGCAATCCCCTCAATGTGCGATTACAGCCAGACACTCGATGCCACTTATGCGCTCCTCACCAAGCTGCGCGACGCGCAGGCGCAAGGCGACCGTGTTCGCCTGGCCAGCCTGGCCGAGGCGGTTGATTGGGCGGTCGTCGCAGACGAATTTGAGACCGTTGCGGGTCGCTACCGCGGCGAGCTCCGCGAGCGCGCCACCCACATCATGACCGCGCTGCTGGCGCTACCGCTGGCCTACGAGGCGGCGGTCGAGTTGCGCATCGAGTGGGAGACTCTGGCCGCCGCGCTCAGCGAATCGCCGTCGCTGCAAGCGCGCGCCGAGCCGGACCTGCACGACGCCTGGCAGACCGTCCGACGTCGTGATGCCACGCTGCCCGCCGCGTGCCCGTGGCCGAGCGTGGAAGCGCTGCGCGAGGCGCTCGACGCGGCGATCGGGGCCAAGGAGCACGAAAAATGACTGAACTCGGATCGACGGTGACGGAGAGCCTTGCTGCAGTGGAGAGGACGCTGGCAGTGCCGATTGGCGCTAGCGAAAGGAGAATCTCATGAAGACGGTCGGGCGGTGCCTGCCGGCACGCGAGGCAGCCCCGGGGGGACGACTTTGAACTGGCCGACACGCCAGACAAAGTTGATAAGGCAGTGCTGGTCATGGCGATCGGCGGGAAACGCGGCGCCCGCTGCGGGAATTAGCTTCCCCACGCCGGGAATTAGGCCTACGGTTCCGGGAAGCGACTACTCAAGTTCGGGAAGCGGGGTGACGCCGCAGGGAAAGGATGGCGGCCGAAACGGGACGGTTCCGTGCGCGGGCGAACGAAGAAGATAGCGTGACGGCGGCCTGCCGACGAACCACGCCAGCCCGCGGCGCTGCGCCACCTGCAGGCGTGTGTGCAGGGCGCCGAAGCGCAGCACTTCGTACACGGCGAATGGATCGGGGACTCCGTTGACCTGCGTCGCCCCCAACGCCTTGAAGTCGAAATAGCCCTCCGTCGGCCAGCAGGTCAGTTCGCTGACCAGAATGGCGGAGAGCGTGGCGATGCTCTCCATGCGGGGGGCGAAGTGGATCGTGTGCCCGACCGGGTCGTAGTCCGTGCGCAGGTCATCCTTACGGTTCGAGCGCACGCCACTTCGCAAGCGAACGACTCTATCAGGCGAAAGCCTTTGATGGGTGGAATTTGCATCGGCCCAAGGCAGGGCCCCGTCCTGTTGCCAACAAGCGACACACCCTCACGATGGGTGGCGTACCTGAGGACATTCGCATCGACTTGCGCAGCCTAATGCTGCTCACCTATCCTTTGGGCCTTCGTCCCCTCGATGCTGGTCAGGAATCGCCCACCACACCACCGACGCGGGCAGGCTAAGCCGCCCTCTCGGCACTTTCTCGCCATCAATCCGGCCACCACCCCGACAGCGTTTGTCTGTTTTCGTTGCCACCGGCGCAGGCCTTTGCCGGACGGGGCTGACTACGACCTCCCCTGCCCTTACGACGAGATTGATCGTTGCTATGAGTATCAAGACGTCGATAGATACTCGCTCTTACCGCCTGCGACGGCGCCGAGTATTCTCGCCAAAGCGTTGGGTTATGGCTCCCATTTGGAGGTCGAAATCGAGGAGCCAACCAAAATACCAGGAACAATTCTCACTCTCGCATATGAGCCAGAATGCTGTAGCGACCAGCGGGCCCAGTCAGGATGCCCTTGTGAACGTCTGCGTCGAGAGTTGGCGCTTCATCAAGGTCTATCAGCGCCTGCTATCAAAGGTTGATGCGACCGAAGCCCAGCGATATCAAGGCCAAGTCCGCTACTTCCAGAAGCAAATTGAAGACAATCTCGCCAGCCTTGACCTCCGCCAGGTCGAGTTTGATGGGCAGACATTCGATACCGGCTTACCCGTCACAGCCATCAACCTCGCAGATTTTGCTGCCGAGGACCATCTTGTCATCGAGCAAACGATCGAGCCCGCCATCCTAGGCATTCATGGCCTTGTCCGAATGGGATCCGTTACCGTGAAGAAGGCCTCTTGACCATGACCAAGACTTACGTCGGAATCGATCTCGGCACGACCAATAGTGTCATCTGCTCCTACGATGGTGAGGAGCTCAAGCTCTATAAGAGTCCTGAGCAGCAGGACGTAACCCCGTCTGCGATCTACCTGGACAAACGTAGCAAGTACTTCGGATTCCGCGCCTATCAATCGGCTGCACGCTCGCCGGACAACGCCGCCATTCTGTTCAAGCGACTGATGGGAACATCAACACCCATCCGGATTCCAGCGATGGGCATCACCATGTCGCCTGAAGAGTGCAGCGCCGAGATACTGCGTGTCCTCTATTCCTATATTCCTGAAGCGGTCCGGAATGATCCAGAAACTGGCACCGTGATCACAGTGCCGGCGGCGTTCAATCAAATGCAGAAGGACGCAACCCTTGCTGCAGCCGAAATGGCCGGCATCGGGCGCGTCGCGCTGATGCAGGAGCCGGTCAGCGCGGTCATGAGCGTCATGCGCACACGTAAGTCCGACGGCATGTTCCTCATCTATGACCTCGGCGGCGGGACACTTGATATTGCGTTGGCCGAGAGCGTCGCGGGACGAGTGACATTGCATGAGAACGGCGGCATCGCGATGAACGGCGGGCGGGACTGGGACCGAGCCATCGTCGACAATGTCATCAAACCGTGGCTCCTGGAAAATTTTGCGCTGCCGGACAATTTCTCTACGCAGAAGAAATACCAAGGCATGATGCGGCTCCTGGCCTACCACGCCGAGCAGGGAAAGATCCGTCTCTCCGCCTCTGGCTCCGCCGAAACGCCGATCTATGTACCGGATGCCGAGGTCCGAATTCAGGATGAGAACGGCGAAGACATCTATCTCGACGTCACGCTGTCGCAGTCTGAGTTGGACCGCCTGGTTGCCGATAAGGTCAACGACTCGATCGAGGCAGCCCGGGAGGTTCTGTCCCGTGCACACCTCACGCCAGACCAGGTCCAGCGTGTTGTCTTCGTCGGTGGGCCCACTCAGTATCGCCCCCTGCGCGAAAAAGTTGCGTTTGAGCTTGGCATCGAAGGCAGCACTGACGTCAACCCGATGGTCGCGGTAGCTGAGGGGGCGGCGATCTTTGCGGAAAGCATAGACTGGTCGTCTCAAACGCGGGGGCGCAAGTCAAGCCGCGGCTCGATCGCTTCGAAGACCGGCGACGCTCAGATCAGCCTGACCTTCCAAGCGCGGACGCCGGACGTTAAAGCTCGCCTCGGGATCGCCGCCAAGAATGTTGCTGACGGCGCAACTTTCCAAATCGATAGCCTCGATACTGGCTGGTCGTCGGGGCGCATGGCCCTTACCGATGGGGCGACGGCCACACTTCCCCTTGCGAAGCAAGGCGAAAACCGATTCAAGGTCTTCGTCTTTGACCCGCATGGCGGTCCAATGCCGCTGCCAGAGGACACGATAACCGTCACACGCACGACGGCTAGCATCGATGCCATCCCGGCGTCTCACTCCATCGGGGTAACCGTCAAGGACCGGATCGGCGGACAAGTCGGCTTCGAGTACCTCGTCAAGGCCGGCGATGCGCTCCCGAAGAAGGGGCGCAAGACCTTCCGCGCCGAGCATTCACTGCGGGCCGGCGCAACCGATGCCCTGCGCATTCAGTTGTGGGAAGGAGAAATCGAGAATCCTCCTACCGACAACCGGATGATCGGCACGCTGAAAATCTCCGGCAGTGATTTCGATGAGGGGGTCATCCAGGCGGGCGCCGAACTGCAATTCGAGTACGAGGTCGCCGACTCAGGGAACATCACCGCGACGGTGAGTGTGCCGAGTATCGCCGGAACCTTCAACGGCCATAGCCTCTACTCCCGGCAGGAAGGCCAGATCGACTTCACTCACGCCGGCAAGCAGGTGGAGGACGACGTCGAAGGGATGTTGGAACGCATTAACAGCGCAGCCGAGAAGGTCTCGGACGAGAAGCTGGACCGTGCACGAGCCAAGCTTGAGGAGGCACGCGAGCGCGTAAGGGAAAGCGCAGACCCCGAGGCATGTAAGCAAAGCCAGGATCAGGTACTGGAAGCTCGCCGGCTTCTAAGCAAGGTGCGAAAGGAACACCTTTCCGATATGCGAGCCGTCGAACTGGAACGTTTGCAGCGAAGCTTTGACGCTGTGGTGCGAGACGTGGCGACGCCAGCCGAAGTCACGGCCTTCTCCAATGTCGTCCGTTCAGCAGAACGCGTGATCGCTACTAACGATGGTCAGTTTGAACATCTGCTAGAGAACGGCTGGGATTTGGCCCGCAACATCCTATGGAAGCATGACGGATGGATCGTGGACCTTTTCCACCTCCGCCGGGATGAAGCCCATATGTACAGCGACCAAGCGCGCTTCGAGCAATTGATCGCCCTTGGTGATCAAGCTCTTCGTGGCAATGACA
Organism: Cupriavidus sp. CP313; assembly: GCF_054072015.1. NCBI lineage: Bacteria > Pseudomonadati > Pseudomonadota > Betaproteobacteria > Burkholderiales > Burkholderiaceae > Cupriavidus > Cupriavidus sp. CP313. The sequence goes on from NZ_JBSVZB010000021.1 coordinate 54,173, forward strand.
TCCCGACTTTGCGGCAAATCTTGGGCGAACTGAGCCTGATCCGTATCTACTCGGCAAATGACAGCGACATGCTCGCCGGCGTGAATATTCTGCGGGGATGACCATGCATATGGTTCCCTGGCTGCCCCGGGGCTTCACCTTGCCCGGCGCCCTGCTCGTTGGCAAGCTCGCCGCAGATTCTGAGACCAATTCGTTTCAGATCTATGAGCTTGCTGGCGAAGCCGGCCACGCCTTGATCGTAGATACTGGACTCGCCCAGCAATGGCTGGACGCCAAGCTCCTGGAGGAAGGCGCGTTCCACGAGCTGCCATATGGGGATCGCGAGTATTACGTCCTCGTTTCGGAGAAGCGGTACATTCTCGAACGACTCGACGCGGCTACCAAACCAGAAGACCCTAACCACGGGATCGCCTTCTCCTCCGCTTTGCGCCGCACGCGCGAAAAGCTACCTGATACGGTGCTCGGGGCGGCGATCTACCTCGAGAAGTTCAGCATCCTTCTGCCCACTAATGAGCCGACCCATCCGGTCACGGATGACGTTCTCCTTGGGCGCTACCTGACTGGCGGCGTGGAAATTTCCGCTCTGGCGACTTCACGCTGCTTGCAACTCCTGCGACCAGGGCTGACGCTCAATCAGCTTCGCGCTATAACCGTGGCAGCCGGCCTTGCGGCGACTTCCGACAGCGCATCGTCACTATCGGAATCGGCCGAGGCTGGCCACGATGCTCCCCTGTCCCTTGGACAGTCCTTCCGGCTACCAGGCCGGCCTGGGCTGGAAGAGTTCTTCAATGACCACGTGGTTGATCTCGTTCGACACGCCGAGCGCTACCGATCTTTGGGCATCACCAGTCCCGACGCCATCGTTCTTCACGGCCCGCCTGGATGCGGTAAGACTTATGCCGTCGCGGCTCTGGTTAAGTATCTGGGTTGGCCGGCATTCCATCTGGATGCGAGCTCTATCGGCTCGAAGTACATTCACGAGACGAGTCGAAAGGTTGGCGAGATATTTACCCGCGCAATCGAGCAAAAGCCCTCTGTCGTAGTGATCGACGAAATGGAGGCATATCTGGCCGATCGTGAAACGGGTGGCGAACACCGGGTGGAAGAAGTCGCCGAGTTCCTTCGCCGAATTCCCGAGGCGATTGAGAATCAGGTCCTCATCATCGGAATGACCAATCGCGTCGACTTGATCGACCCGGCAATCCTCAGGCGCGGCCGCTTCAGTCACATCATCGAGGTCGGCATGCCGAGCCAAGTAGAAGTCCGCAGCCTGCTGGATGAACTGTTCTCGAAACGCGCCCACAGTTCATCATTGGATCTAGACCAACTCGCGGCCAACCTGGCTGGCCGCCCCGTCTCGGATGTCGCCTTTGCCGTGCAAGAAGCCGCTCGGTTGACAGCCAAGGCTGGCAGGCAGCAGATTGACGACGACGCGATTGAGCGGGCCGTCGCCGGCCTCGACCGCAGCACAAGCACTCCTAAGACCCACAAGCTTGGCTTTGTATGACCACCAGCCTCCTGGACTCGCCCTTTTTTGTTCTGCGCGCTTCTGTGCGGGACGACCGGCACGCGCTCATCGACAAGGCGGAAGAACGCAGCCTTGTTGCTGACGCCGAGGTTTGCAACGACGCGCGGACAACCCTGACCACGCCTCGGCTACGGCTTAACGCCGAGTTGAACTGGTTGCCAGGCGTTGCACCCCGCCGCGCAAAATCCCTCGCGGAGATGGCGCAGCAAGACGCGTTGCCGATTGTCGAGATCAACGGGATACCACCGCTTGCCGCTTGCAACCTCGTAGCTGCCTGGCTTACACCTCGGAAGAGTCGCAACGAGAAGGAAGTTGCCGTCGCCCTGGAAGTTCTCTCGAATCGCTTCCAGTGCATCGATACGCACGAGCTCCTGTTGACGGTCAACGAAGATAGAGAAGCCGCCGGCTTCCCGGCCGTCCCTGGCACAGAGCAAATCGATGACCTCCTGCAGGCTCGCCGCGCGGACTTTTCGCGAGTCATGCGCGACGGCCTAGCGCAAGTTGAGCGCCCTGACAGCGTCCTGACCGGAATTGTTCGCGAGGAAATGAACGGCAAGGATGCCGCCCTGACCACCCTCACCTCAGATCTTGTGACCCAGTACGAGGCGGGTGTTCAGCAACACCTGGATCACCTACGAGATCATATCGAAACGTACTGCGACCACGTGGTTGGCGCGCTCGATGGATTCAGTGGCTATTCATCGCGGGCTAAGCCGCAGATAGACGATCTCGAGCGCATGCTCCGGCTCTGGGAACAGATTGCCAGCCCACTCCTCCTCGCTTCCACGTCACAGGGGAAGGATGAGCCGAATACTCGGGCCGTCACGGCATCACTGCGACGCGTGACGCTGAAAATGGTCAATGACCATAACATGATGGCCGAAGGGCAACGGCTAACGGAACTCCAGCGTGAACTCTTTTCTGGTCTGACGCTCTATAGCGAGCAGCTTGACGAAGATGTGACCGCTCTGGACAACCTTCGCAAGAGCGAAGAGCGTAGTAAGGCGGAAATTGCCGAGTGGGAGGAGAAAATTACGCGCCGCATCCTGATCGGCGATCGGATCCTCCGCAGCTCTCCTGATGGGATTTCATATCAGGGCCAGACCCTCCCCCTCTCAGACATCACGAGCGTGCGCTGGGGTGTCTTCAAACAATACTACAACGGCATCAGAACCAATCGGAAGTACACCGTCTGGATCCAAAGCGGGCGCCGGACGATGCAAATCGAATGTGTCACATTTATGGAGTCGGAGGAAAAGGTACAGGGGCGCTTTAGCGAAGTCATCCAGATGCTTTGGGACACGGTGATGGGGCGTCTGATCCGCGACCTACTAGATCTTCTCGCACGTGGAGAGATGGCGCACTTTTCCGGCTGCACACTTTCACGTGACGGCGCTGTTCTTCAGGAGCAACGCATGTTTGGCAGTGGTAAGTTAATCCCGTGCGGCTGGGAGGATCTGAGGTGGCAATCGGGAGCCGGCTATTTGCGACTCCTGTCAGCGAGCAACAAGAAAGTCTATACCGACCTTGTCTATCGCGACACGCCCAACGCTCCCGTACTAGAGGCAGCACTAAATTACTTGGCCAAGGACGGCAATCTCACCAAGCTGCTGCGCGGCGAACTCCCATAAGGCTCCGGCATGAGCACAGAATATATCGACGGCTTCGCGCGGATCGGCGAGCGGGTGACACGCGCCATTGCGGATCACCCTGCAGACAACATCCCTCAGCATTCTGACAAAGGGCTACAAGCCTCCGCCGAAGAGTCCACGGGCACGCCGAGCCCGGAGCCAGACTCATCGCCGGGTTACGCCCAAACGAGTAAGGCCGAGGCAAGTGCATCAAAAGGGAGTGAATATCGGTCCCCTCTGATACTTGTATGCATCATCGCCTTTTTAGTGGTGGTCCTGAAACTTATCGATGGATCAAAAGAACAGCCCGCTGGTCCCGTTGACGCCAACGTCCCAGCAGCAACGCCCTCAACAACAGCTCCGCCCTTCCAACAACAGGCCGCGACTTCTTCAAAGCCTTGGGAAAACGATCCCCCCGCGCCAGCGTTGGTCGACGACTTCAAAGAGGCCACGCCACTAAGCTCGGGCCAAGCCTATTCCCAAGACGAGTTGCGTTACTGCAAGTTCGAAGGAGTACGACTGGAGAAAATCCGGAAACTGGTTGACGGAACATCCGAATATCAGGTCAGACAGTTCAACGCGGGTATCGAGCGGTACAACTCACTCTGCGGGAGCTATCGGTACCGCGAGACGGATTTGGCCGTTGTCGAAGCACAAGTCGCACGGCGAGCTCCCGCTCTCATACAGGAAGCGAGAGCGCGCTTCTCACACTGGAAGCACCTGGAAGATGCCGCCCGCGGGAGTTCGCCCCCCGGAGCGGGTTCGCAACCGACGAGGAGCACGTTTGATCCGAGCACCGCGCAACCAGCTCAAGCACCTCGACTATCATCCTGCCTGGGACAATCCATTGTCATCAACTTTTACAGCGAAGATGATCGGCCGGAAGCGATGCGCGTTGCTCGATTGGCAAGCGGTGCCGGCATCATCGTCACGGACGTCGAGAACGTTGTCGCCTCTGCAGAGGCACGCGGTAGCAAATCGCCATATCGCTGGAAGCGACCGGCTGTCATCATGCATGAGCCGCTTTCCCAGTCGGAATGCGCCACCGCTTTGCTCACAGCAAGCGGACTCGCAAACGGCGTCGCACGCCCCTTGCCCAAGAATTTCACCGGTACACCTGGGATGATGGAAGTTTGGCTGCCCGCACCTGCGGGAACCCTAGCGGAGGCGAGATAGGTAATCGGTGCCGACCGATAGCCGTTATCCTTCAGAAATCTGGGGGCGTGGCTTTGGCCGGCCGCGTCAAGAAAATGCCCGAACAAAGTTCGGGTGCAGATCGCCGGATTACTCCAAGCATTGTGGCCGACGCAATCCGGGAATGGTTCGATAGTTTCGACGACGTCATTCCGGCATGGCGGCTGTCGCCGCAAGAGCGATAAGAACCCGGCCAGGCGGGCCCAGCGCCGAGGTTCGGCGTGCTAGGAGGACCGTTGTCGGCCATTTTCGGTCACCTGTTGCTCCTCGTGAACGGCCCCTCAAATGGCAGACCTGTCCCGCAAACCGCCACTAATGCTTTAACGCCAGACCATTCATTTTTCGCAATTTGGCTTGCAACGAACGCCGTCTGCCGTCTGCCGTCTGCCGTCTGCCGTCTGCCGTCTGCCGTCTGCCGTCTGCCGTCTGCCGTCTGCCGTCTGCCGACAGCATAAGCGCTTTTTGGGAGCACGGTCTGCAGGCATGGCGCTGCGCCTCTGCATTTCGCGCCATTCCGAGTCCCGTACATGTATTCTTCCTCGTTAGCGTGCCGTTCTTCTGACAAACGAAAAAAAGATCTCGGGGGAGACTTTGGCCGATCTACAAGTAAGCTATGACCGGGAGGGTACTCCCGAGGTACACATCGATGTTCCGGCCGTCGTCAGCCAGTTTCTCGGTGAACTATCTCTGTTAGATCTCATTGTCGAACTGGTGCAGAACGATTTGGACGCGGGCGCAACCCGGACCGAAATCGTGTTTGGTCCCAAAGCAGTAACCTGCTCCGGTGATGGATCGCCAATAGATAGTACCGGTTGGCACCGACTGAAATATGTGCTCGGAGCGGGCTCAGACGTTGCCGCTAAGCGCGACGGTATCGGGTCCAAGAACCATGGGCTGCGCTCGGCGTTCCTGATTGGAGACCGGATCTTAGTGCAGTCAGGCGGGCAACGAGCCGATCTCACTGTGCGGGGAAATAGTCGTCGACCGGACGATTTTTATCCGGCCGCGTGGGCCCCAATATCGGACCCCACCGCGCCGGCCTCGGGCGTCCGGATCACCATTCCATATCGCACGCGAGCGCTCAATGTCCCCGAGCGTAACCCGCTGGAGCCAATTGACCAGAGCGTGATTGTCGGTCTCTTTGAGGACTCTGTAGAACAGTCTGCTGATCGGTTTATGTGCGCATCAGCGCCCGGTCGTTCGTGGCGCTATGAACTCGTGTTGGCGCACGGATTGAGGCGAACTACATTCGTATTCAGTTGCTCTCCGGCCCCCCGTTTGCCGCGCTTCTTTCTGCGGGAGTGTAAGCAAGCTGACGATGGCGGACGGGGAAGCATCGTCGCGAGGCGGCTTTGCATTCCCTTCGCCATAGATCTCGCAGCGGATGACCACGCCAAAGTCCCGCGCTTATTCCGACGTGGTAAGAAAATTGTTGGCGAGATTAGTTGGAATGTCGACGGAAAACTCGCGCCGCAGTCTGGATTAGGCGGCTCACGGTACCCTATCGCATACCCAAAGGAGCATCTGAGCAATGGCTGGGGGTTCGATGTGTCCGGACCATTCATCTCAGGGCGTGCGAGGCACAGCCTCAGCGACGATGGTCGAAACACCCTGATTGCCCTATCGGGCCGCAAGGCCTTTGTCGACCTGATGGCAGGTCAACTGGTCCCGCTGTATGGGCCTCGCGCCTTACTTCTCGCCTCCAATCCACAACGTACCGATCGGGCTGCCGAGGATGCGCTCGCGCGAGAGCTTGTTGCTGCTGGTGCGCTTGCTGTTGCCGTCCCAAAAGGTAGACGCTCTCCATCGAAGCGCTTTTCCCGCTCCGAGCCAGGCAGGTCAATCTTAGTGGCGACACCATCACACGCCCAATATGCCCTGAATAAGGATCTTGTGGCAGTCGCTGCCGAGTATGGCCAAGCGCTGCATCCGGAGACACCACAGTCTTTCGTTGAGACGCTTTTACGATTAAAACGTAATGGCGATAAAGCAGTAGAACGATTCTCGGAACAGGACGCCGCCAGAAAGGTATTCGTCCGTAAGCCGAATCCAGAGCCAGCCGGCTTCGACCAGTGGCTGGGGCACAGCATCGTGGTTCTTCGCGCATTGGAGATGGCAAGGCTTGCGTCTACATTACCCGCGGAGTTGATGCGTAGTCTGCGCGAGGGAGGGGTTTTGCCAACTGACGACGGGCGGGCCGCAAAGTGGAACGAGATAAGACGAAGTCTGAAGGCCCCGCCCCCCGTGCCTGGCGTACGTCCGCCAACAATACTTCATCGGTCGCTTGTCAATGCTGCGATCTTAAAGGATGGGGCAGCAAAGATCGTGAACTTCAAGATTGACGAGCATGTATCGAATCTTGATTTCTCGAAGGTGATACCCGAGAGCCGGCTCCGATTCCTTGCGTGGTTGCGCAAGAACTACACCGAGCTAATGCCGAAGACCCTTTCGGGAATTGCCCGCTACCCTATCTGGCCGGCACAAGATGGCACGTTTCATGGCTTGGATCACTACTGCGTGCCGAAGTCCGCGTACCTTCGGACGGTACTGGCGGAAATTCAATCGCCACCAGCCGATACTGTGACTACGTTTCCGGGATTACGGACTGCCTCAAACGCAAGTCTTCGGCTGCGCACGAAGCTCACTGAAGCAGAGCTTTCCATATGGCACGCCGTTCAACAGAAGCTGGCTGAAGTTGCGCTGAACCAGGGGAACGCCCCGGAGTTGCAGTCAATCGTCAATAGAACGGAAGACGTCCTCGAGTTTCTATTGGGCGAAGGCTTTCCCGTCATTCAGATAGCAAATTCGCATAAGACTCTCTCCCTGACGGGTGAATTGAGTAACATCAGCGATTTACACATACAGGGAGCGCTCTCATCAAACTGCGCGCTTCTTCACCAGGACATTGCGGCAGGTCATCGGGATGCGCTCTATCGTCAACTAGGGGCAATGGTTGAACCCAGCGTGTCGGCAATCCTCCGCGCTTTTCGTGCGGCGCCTGATCAGACAGCCATATTTAGCCGGCTGAAGGCATATAGTAAGGTTGGGCGCGAGCTTTCTGAATTGTCTAACGTAGAGATGATTGAGGTCGGTTCGAAGCTGTACTGTCCAAGCCAGCTCTGCTTTCCAAGCAAGATTGATTGGTGGGGGCAGTGGAAAATCCCGATGAAGGCGACACCTGACGTGCCCGAACACGTCACGCTTCTCGAGCGGACAGGCGTGGTCAGATCTGCTTTGCGAGAACACTTATCACAGGCATTCTTTGACTGGCTTGCTGCCCAGCCGAATAGTATACAGCGCCAGCATAGGCAGCAGATTCTTCGTCACTGGAACGATCGCAAGAACGGCCCTTCCAAATGGGTCAGCCTGTATCCCGACAAGCGCTGTCTCGCTGTTCACGACGGGCGCGGTGAGTTCGCGCTTCTGAGCATCAAGCAGGCGCAGGCACCATCAAGTCAAGTCTACCTCCCTGACTTTGAGGAAATCCAGAAAGACGTGCTCGACGACCGCCCACGAATGCGCCTGGCAATCGTCGAAGCGCCTCAGGTGGACGGAAATATTCTCGACATCCTGAGGGCCGCTGGGGTTCGATCACTGCGGGACTTTGCGGGGCGGCCCGTGCGCCTGCTTACTGGTTCCGAGACAACCGCTGACGGAGCCCTCCAACGCGAGCTGGCGCTTGTATGTTCCCGCAATATTCTGAGCACACTCCCCAAACGCCTACCGGTTCATGGCGTACCCAACAGCGCCTTACGGCATGGATGGCGGCAGTTTCTGCGGGAAGTTGCGGGCGTGCGGGTGGCACAGAATCTCACGGCGGTTTTTAAGGTGTACGCGCGAGAATACGAAATTCCTCGGGAGAGCGGATTCGACCAGCCCACACGGCAAATTTGCGTCGACACACGTTCCGACCGTAAGCTTGCTTTCTACGCGGCTCTTGCAGTCCATCTCTTCGAAACGGGCACCAATCCGCTATACGAGTATGGACTAATGAAGGCAGTCCATAGCCAAGCGAAGAGCACGACCTATGAAGATTTTGTAGATGATTGGGACGAAGAAGTCGAAGATGCAGCGTCTGCGCAGACAGATGGCGCTACGGACGGCAGCGATGAAGGCGGCATAGCACATAAGGGGCACGGGATTGCAGATGCCGAAAAGACGCCAGTCGCCCCTGACCCTACCCCGCTCAAGCCGATAACAAATCCTACTTATCCCGATCGTCCTGAGAAAACCAAGCACAGGCGTTCGCGATCAGGTACGACCGATGAGATGCGGCACAGCATCGAAGAGGACGAGCACATCGGGAATCTCAAGGAAAAGCACTACGCGTGGCACTGCCAGGCATGTCTGGGCGAGCGCAATGTTCTGGACGTTACACCGCCGCGCAGCTACATCTATCTGCCACTGCATCGAAAGGGGCTGATAGAAGCGCATCACGTCGAACACCTGCAAAACAAGGGGCAGATAGGCGCTTCAAATTTGCTGATTCTTTGCAGATTCCATCATCAGACGCTGGGTGATGATATCTCGCGCAATGCAGTTCTTCAGGCGCTGTCCTTGGCGACTCCGGTCACACGGCACTTTCCGGTAGACGAGGAAGGGAGTCAGTATCGCGAGGTTGCGGGCCTGCTAGCAGACCTGGCGATAGTCCCGGAGTCAAGCGATGCAAAGCTTTTCTTTACCCATTCTCACGCTGCGTCTTGGCAGGAGAAGAGCTAGCCTCTCCCACAGCCACGCGGGTGAGCTCGGACCAGCACAAGTTAGGCACGGTTATAGACCGTTACCGCGGCACAGACATTCAAGTGTCGGCTCCGCACTTGAATGTTGCCGGCCAAGTGGGCGGGTGATCGATCGCCCGCAATGGGTTCGGTCAGAGACGGGCGTGGTTTCGCGGCGGCTATCGGACCGAGATCGGCCAACTGCAGACACTCTACTCTCAAGTTGAGAGAGCGATCTTCAGTGGAAAGCGGACTTTCATAGGTATGCTGCCTAAGAAAGGGGCGAGGCGCTCTCTCTCTAATCGTCCTCGCCGCCAGCCGGATTCAATGATGTTGGGTATCCGACTTGCCGCGCCGTGCGCTGGGGCCGAAATGCGATCCGCCGGAACTCCAAAAAGAAGTCGAGTAGATGCGAGCTTGAGGCTTAGCGTCCAGCGAGTGAGAATTATAATGTAGCTGCCGTAGGTACGGCGTGGCGTGCTGCTAGAAAATCGTCTTGATTGTTTTCTCCACACCTGAGATGAGGTCAGTTACTTGCTCTGGCTTTGGCTCTTCACGCCCATGGTCGCAGGTATTCCGAATATCGGCGAGATGCTGAATAAATCGCCAATCTGCAACGCCAATCACATCTGCCGCTTTCAAGGCCTCATTGAAATCTGAGATTCCCGGATTCTTCTTTGCTGGTTTCACGTTGTGGTCAATGCAAACTTGCGCAAGATGCTTTTCCAGCACCACACCCGCTAGGGCGCCAGCAGCCCGATGAAAACGAAACTTTGCAAGAGCTTGAGCCGCCGATAATTCGGAGTCAAAGAGGTCAGCTTGAACAATCTGGCGTATATCAAAGAGGGAGCTTTCGAATCTCGCTTCGGTGGCTTTCACTATCGCAATTTGCTGAGCCAGATGAGGAAGTGCAGAGGTGCGGTCGGCGAGTACTTCCCCGATTCGGCTGGTTCGAAGGCCCTGCAGGGCATCCTCAATCCGGTAGCTGTCCGCGTCGATTTGCTTCCGATTTTTAGGCTTCTCATAGTGACGCACAAAATCGGCGACTCTATCCGGCAGAAGTTGTCGAAGTAGCGCGAGGGATTCGGAGTACCAGGTTTGATACTCATCATTGAATTTCGGAAGGCTCTCAAGAAACTCCTTGTGTTTCTTGAGAGCGGACTGCTTCTGTACCTCCGTCATGCAATCAAATTGCAGGGCCAGTTGAAGACTCTCACCTTTCGTGATGAGTTTTTTTAGATCCTTGCGGAATCTATCGAGATTTGACGTCATATGGTTCGTTACGCGCAGAAGCAGCTACGCTTCGCCTGCTGGCGACGCAGCCGGTTGAACTCCACCCGACAGAAGGAAAATTGATTCTTGTTGCGTGTTTTCGTTTTAGCGTTTAAACCGCTCTTAGGGCGCAGCGCCTGGCATCCCAATCGAGCGGACGCCAGCCTTCTTAAGAGCGTCGTCTCCAAGGGATGCAAACAGTTTGGCATAACTCTGCTAACGCTTTAGTTCAGCGGATGCCGAACGCAGTCCGCTGGAAGGAATTGTTGGGCATCTGCGCTACATGCCATAGCTCCATGACGAAAATTACCAGAGAATGAGCCGCGTTTACTGCGAGGCGAGCTTCGGGAACAGAAATCTGTGGGGGATTGAGGCCTCGACCGTGGGCGGAGCCAATGTGTGTACGGTATGCACCAACGCCGTCAACTATTGATGCGAGCCCTTGCAAGACGCGCTTCTGATCATCGCGAAGTGTCGAGTCCAGGTTGAGGCCCAGATGCCCCTGAACCACCCGCCATACCGGTCCAATGGACTGGTTCGCTGGCATCTCAAGATCGAATGTTTCGATGTATGTCTTGCAGAGTGCTTCAATTATCGAACTGGCCGCTGTTATGGCTGCATGCGGATCTCGATCAAGCTGCTTGATTGCTCGATCGAACTCAGACTCAATGGAAGCGAAATCCCCAGTTTTCAGGAAATCCGCGAGAGTTTTGGCAGCGAGACTCGCTCCAGCAAGAGGGACGAAGCCGTTGACTTGATAAGTGAGCTGGTTTTTTGCGAGGCTTTCGCGAATGCGGCGTTGTCCCTCTGCAATCGCTGGTTGCCAATCCGAAGGTTCTTGATCCATGAACTTCTGGATAACTTGCCCAAGCACTACAAGCGGCTCGACAGATGGATCTTCGTTACACCGACGAAGCCATGCCACACACTTGGTCTCACAGTTACCTGGCGGTATATCACCCGGCGCTCCGCATTCCATGAACAGCGAGTTCAGCGTGGAGTGACTGTAGTAGTGAGCCGCAATGACCGACGCCACGGCACCAATCACTGAGTTTGGAATCTTGCTAGGCACGCATCCCTCCTTTTGACGCCCAACGTAATATATTCAGCGGAGCCTGTGTGATTTGCAGCCTAGATTCACCACCGACTCACCGTGCAAATGGCAAAGTATAAGAGTTCCGTGAAACTCGTGCATGTTAGCACCGGGAAACATGGAGAGCCTTCGATCTGAACGGCAGCATTGCCGCGTCTGGCAACTATTACCGGGAAAATTGGGGTTGGAACCTGCCTCGATGTACTGGGGAGCAGATGGTAAGCCTGAAGCATAATGCAACCGCGGTCGACGCCGATGGCCGCTATGGATCGTAAGCCGCCAGAGGACAGAATCTCATCACTGTCCGAGAAGGGTCGTTCTGCGACGCTCAGACCTCATACGAAGGCAACTGCACAAGCCGCAAACAACGTGTGTAGCATCCGACCCAACCTTCGCTGATTAATGAACCGACCGCCGGGCGTTTGGCAGCCGGTTCCTCCGTCCCTACCTCCGAAGATCATCTTGCGCTTCACGCTGTCCATTTCAGCCGAAATGTTCATCGCACTGCGCCTTAGGCGTTGAAGGATTTGCGGCGCGGCCAACGCGATACCAGCGTTGAATGCTAGCCGACCACTTCCTTGGCGGCCCTCCGCGCCCTCAGCCAAGCGTCTAGCGCCGCATCGTCCAAACCGCAGGCGGACGCCGGGCCAGCAATATTGCCTACTGAAAGATTGGTAGAGGTTTGAAGCACGGCTTTGCGTCGAGGTTAATTTGATCCTTTCCGAAACTGGAGGTCGAGCGTGTTCTCACGCGCGTAGACACCAGCTCGTGATGCCGTCATTCCCGCTTTAATTGGGATGCTGCCAGTATCAAGTCGCTCGTATCCACGAATCGCTCCATACCCTCCACCGCGGTCACGGCTGCTAGCTGCAACATTAGGATCATTGAAAAGGTCCCATCCTCCATGGTCCGATCTGCGGCTTCGTGACGCGGCGGTTCTATGTGCTCGTTCTTCAAGCGCCGAATGAGATCCTCGCGGTCGAGCCCTCGTTTCGTAAGTTCGCGTAGCAGTATGAACTTTGCCTTCGTGGCATAGGGCAGGTCCTTTGTTAGAAGGATGGGCTGCCATTGCGGTGGGGCCTCTGCACGAAGCACCGTCAAGAGTTCGAGAAAGAGTGAAAAGCTGTATGTGCCGCGCTGCAGCTTCCCGTCGAGTCCACGGGCTGTTGTCCGTTCTTCAACAAGGAGGGGCGCGGCCTCTCCTAGGCTTACCCCTTTCCTGGCGAGGAGTGCTCTCCCAACTTGTGACGCCAACCCCGACCAACTTGTATGCTTGTGCGGCATGGGAATATTCCTCTGACAGCGTCAAACAACGTCTCCGGTTTCAACTGGTACCTCGCTTCTACCTCCCCGGTGATTGCACAAAGCCAAACGCGCACCACGGTAGGCCCCGGCAACAGCAATGACGCGGCCTAGTGGAAAACTAGCCTGCGCCCCCGCCGGGAGGAAGCGTTTTGATCCAATCGTAGACTCCGCCTTGGTAGACAGCCCCAGCAGCGAGACCAAATGGTCCGGCGACGGCCTTCTTTCCGATCCAATCCACGGCTCGTGCCACGCCCCAACCTGCGAGTTCGGTATGGCGACCAGTAAAACGTGGTGACAATGCGCAAGCAAGCGCTACCGGGCTCAACCCGACCGCCGGAACGATCAACCACTTCATGCTGGTCACACGCGCGACGTCCAGCCACAGGGTGATCGCATACGCTACGCCGGCTAAAAACAATCCAACAGCGATCGGCAACACTACCGCGAACATAAGGTACTTCGTTCGCAAGGCCTCGCACTTCGCCTTTGCAGCCTCTTCTGAACTTTGACTGCTGGCTACTTCTGCCTGTCGGAACTTTTCGTTTGCCTCCGTGAGGCGTTCCTGAGTGGTGTGCAACTCCGTCTCTGTTGCATGCAGGGCGTCCTTGGCAATCCGACGGCTTTCTCGCTCGGATGTCAAGTCTGCCGACATTGTGTTCAGCTTGCCTTTAGTGTCCTCCAGCGAAGCTAATGCGGCTTTGTGTTCGGACAGAACCTCTGCCTGCACAAGCTCGAAGATTTCTTCGTTTGCAGCATCAGCATCGCGCAGCCGACTTCTTAGCGCGCGGTTCGCCAGGATCGAGCTGACGGTCTCTTCCTGCAGGTCACCAATGTTTTCATAGCGGGAAATAGCTTGGAGCACCTGCAGCGTGGCTCGCTCGTCTTCAGGGTCGAACGATTGGAAGAACAAGGGCAGGCGCAATCCATCTATGAGGCTGTTCTCCATCTCCGTCGTCCGGGGCACCCAGAACTGGACCAACTGGACGAAATTGCTCGGGTGAAGTACCACCGGCATGCGAGACGCTCCACTAGAGCGCTTCTTCCGGTCGAAACCAATCAGACGCCAGTCGATCGATACCGCCCAGTACTCTGCATCAAACGGCGAATCTACCAGTTCCGGCCTGCGGTCGTTGACCGCGTGCCACAGGACAACATCGTGTAGAAGAGTCTCGTACCCCTTTTTCCTCTTGCTGTCGGGCACTTCACGAGCTTCTCTTTCCTCCTCCTCGAGGACATCGTCAACCACGTCTTGGCGCTTGTTGTAGACGGCGGCATGCACATCAAGCACTTCAATGCCCTTTGCCTGGAGGATGGTACGCAGGTCATCAATATAGGGTTGGAAGAACGTTTGGGCGGTCAGGCCGGGGCTTTGCGCAGCAGCAGAAAAAAATTTCCTGGCGATGCTAGGGAGCGGTTCCTTGATCGCTGCTCGAGCGATAGCTCGGGTCGTACGTACCCGCTCAATCAGTTTCACCTGATTTGCCAGCGCGCGCTCAGCTTCATCAAGAGTTCCGGGCAGGACATAGAGTTTGATTTCAAGATTCCCCTTTGTCCGCGCAGCCATCTCCACAAGGGACAGGGCCGAGTCGTCTCCCGGATTATCGTGAAGCTCAAGTATCGAAAAGATGAAATTCGTATCAAGGACAACTTTGATCTTTCGCTGGCGCCGCTTCTTCTCAATGGACGCAAGCGTTTCGGGACTAAGTTGCGTAGCTTCGGCAAAGAAATGCGCGGTCAAGAGCCGAAGTACTTGACTCCTACAAGCAATGTTCTTTGGCGAAAAGAAAGCCGCCAGTATCTTTCTGAGCCCATCGTGGTGACAGGTATCGAAATCAACCAGGAATTTGGCAACCCAATCGCCTTCCCGCTCGAGATTCCCGTCTACAAGCAAGTGATAGAGGTTTGCGCCCGCAATCCGCACGGCTTCGACCAATGCACGCTCGAAACGTGCCCAGACTTGCTCCGGCTTCAACTCAGGGCAATGTACCGAGCAGTTCATCCGAAACGCCTCCCGACACTGCGTTTCCAGAAGCTCGGCCTGAAGCTTAGCCGCTGCTAACTCTGCCCGCGCCTGCTCCGTGAGCTTAAACCTCTGGACTTCACCGGGCATAAAGGAGACACACTGCTGAGACGAAAGCGCGTGCAACTGCCGCTCCAGTGTGGCTTCAGATAGCTCGACTCCGGTTTCAAGACGGAAGTTTGATTGCAGTTCGCCTATCGTAAGCGGGACATCGGCGGTCCAAAGCACACCTTTTATGACTTGCCCGACAGCCTTTTTCCACCACCCCGATTCATTTAGTTCGACATGGTGAATGAGAGACACGATCTCTGGGGACATCTTTCGTACAGCCACAACCCAACTCCGTTTTTATTATCGGTTAGACACATGATCGAACCATGCGCCCGAAAGGTCATCGCAATACTGGCAAAGGAACCCACTGCCGTATTGACCCGTATGCCGCCATCTGGAAGCTCTTAATGGGGCTGGGATTTCGTCTCCTAGACGGTAGAAAAAAGGGGGGGGGATCAACCCCATTGTGAGCCATCATCCCCTGTCCGTTCTCTTCGTCTTATCTTTTTCCGTGACGGCCCTACACAGCGGGGTCGCCTCGAGTCGCCGAGCTAGGCGCCGCCTCGAGGGTGGACCCGTTGCAGTTGGTCGGACGGCCGGAATGCCTCCGAAAGCTCCTGCTCTGAGACACTCCCATCGCCTCGAGCTAGCGATGTGCCAAAAGGCATGGCTATGTCATTGCAAAGGCGTGACTAGCGTCAAAAAAGGCAACACTTGTGTCGCTCGGCGGCGCGCCTCAATCCCAGCTCAACGCCCCACCCGTCTGATACTCAATGACGCGCGTCTCAAAGAAGTTACGTTCCTTCTTCAAGTCAATCATCTCAGACATCCACGGGAACGGATTCTCCTCATTCGCGAACAGCTGCTCCAACCCAATCTGCTGGCACCGCCGATTGCAAATGAACCGCAGATACCCCTTAAACATCGGCGCATTCAACCCCAGCACCCCACGCGGCATCGTGTCCTCAGCGTAGCGATACTCCAGGTCCACCGCCTTCTTGAACAACTCAGTAATCTCAGCCTTGAACTCCGCCGTCCACAGATGCGGATTCTCCAGCTTGATCTGGTTGATCAGGTCGATACCAAAATTGCAGTGCAGCGACTCATCGCGCAGGATGTACTGATACTGCTCGGCAGCCCCAGTCATTTTGTTCTGGCGGCCCATCGCCAGGATCTGCGTAAAGCCCACATAGAAGAACAATCCTTCCATGATGCAGGCGAACACGATCAGGCTCTTCAGCAGCTTCTGGTCGTTTTCCGGCGTGCCGGTCTTGAACGACGGGTCGGTCAGCGTGTCGATGAACGGGATCAGGAACTCGTCCTTGTCGCGGATCGACTGCACTTCGTGGTACGCGTTGAAGATCTCGGCTTCGTTCAGGCCGAGGGACTCCACGATGTACTGGTAGGCGTGGGTGTGGATGGCCTCTTCAAAGGCCTGGCGCAGCAGGTACTGGCGGCATTCCGGCGCGGTGATCTGGCGGTAGGTGCCCAGCACGATGTTGTTGGCGGCCAGCGAGTCGGCGGTGACGAAGAAGCCGAGGTTGCGCTTGATGATGCGGCGCTCGTCTTCGGTCAGGCCGTTGGGGTCTTTCCACAGGGCGATGTCGCGGGACATGTTGATTTCCTGCGGCATCCAGTGGTTGGCGCAGCCGGCCAGGTATTTTTCCCACGCCCACTTGTACTTGAACGGCACCAGCTGGTTGACGTCGGTCGAGCCGTTGATCACGCGCTTGTCGGCGGCGTTGACGCGGCGGTTGCTTTGCGCGGCGGCGGCGTTGGGGTTGTCGCCCAGGATGCCGGGCTGCGTGGCGGCCGGAGGCAGAACGCCTTGTTGGTCGGCCGTGGCGGCAACAGCGGGTTGCAGGGCAGGCTGCGGTGCGGCCTGCGGGGTGGCTTGAACGTCGTCGTCCCAGCTCAGCATGATGTGGTTCTCCGTGATTCGATTTGGGGGCGGCGGGTGGTTTGACTTGTCACTTCGTGGTGGCGCCGGCCCTCTCCCCCGGCCCCTCTCCCGCGGGCGGGAGAGGGGAGCAAACCCCGGGGTAGGTGGTTACTTCGTGATTACTGGCAGGCTTCGCACTCTTCAAAGCCAGGGTCGCCCGGGCGCATCGTGCAGACCGCGCCTTCGGCTTCCGGCATGGCCGGGGCCGATGCGGCGGCTGCCTCCAGGGCGGAGCCGCTGTCGCTGCCCGACGATACTGCGTTCAGCGAGCCGCGCGACACGGTGGACTTCTCCACGTGGGTCGCAGCCATGGTGCGCAGGTAGTAGGTGGTCTTCAGGCCGCGCAGCCAGGCCAGCTTGTAGGTGTCGTCCAGCTTCTTGCCCGAGGCGCCGGCCATGTAGATGTTCAGGGACTGGGCCTGGTCGATCCACTTCTGGCGGCGGCTGGCGGCTTCCACCAGCCAGGTCGGCTCCACTTCGAACGCGGTGGCGTAGATGTCGCGCAGGTCTTGCGGGATGCGGTCGATGCGCGACAGCGAGCCGTCGAAGTACTTCAGGTCGGCAACCATCACCTCGTCCCACAGGCCGCGTTCCTTCAGGTCGCGCACCAGGTAGTCGTTGACCACGGTGAACTCGCCCGACAGGTTGGACTTGACGTACAGGTTCTGGAAGGTCGGCTCGATGCAGGCCGACACGCCGATGATGTTCGAAATGGTCGCGGTCGGGGCGATCGCGATGCAGTTCGAGTTGCGCATGCCGTGCTGCTTGATGCGGGCGCGCAGCGCGTCCCAGTCCATCGTGCTGGACAGGTCCACTTCCAGGTAGCCGCCGCGCTCTTCGGCCAGCAGCTTGAGCGAGTCTTGCGGCAGGATGCCACGGTCCCACAGCGAGCCTTCATAGGTGCTGTAGCGGCCGCGCTCTTCGGCCAGCTCGGTCGAAGCCTTGTAGGCGTAGTAGCACACCGCTTCCATCGAGGTATCGGCAAACTTGACGGCGGCGTCGCTGGAATACGGCGTGCGCAGCACGTGCAGGCAGTCCTGGAAGCCCATGATGCCCATGCCGACCGGACGGTGGCGCAGGTTGGAATTGCGCGCCTTGTCCACGGCGTAGTAATTGATGTCGATCACGTTGTCGAGCATGCGCATGGCGGTGCGCACGGTCTTCTGCAGCTTGGCGTGATCCAGCGCGTAGGTGCCGTCGGCCTGCTTGGCGATGTGGGCGACCAGGTTGACCGAACCCAGGTTGCACACGGCGATCTCGCTCTCATTGGTGTTGAGCGTGATTTCCGTGCACAGGTTGGAGCTGTGCACCACGCCCACGTGCTGCTGCGGGCTGCGGATGTTGCACGGATCCTTGAAGGTGATCCACGGGTGGCCGGTCTCAAACAGCATGCCCAGCATCTTGCGCCACAGTTGCAGCGCCGGCAGCTTCTTGAACAGCTTCAGTTCGCCGCTGGCGGCCTTGGCTTCATAGCCCAGGTAGGCCTTTTCGAATTCCTTGCCGACCTTGTCGTGCAGGTCCGGGCAGGTGGCGGGCGAGAACAGGGTCCATTCGCCGGCTTCCATCACGCGCTTCATGAACAGGTCCGGAATCCAGTTGGCCGTGTTCATGTCGTGGGTGCGGCGGCGGTCGTCGCCGGTGTTCTTGCGCAGTTCCAGGAATTCTTCGATGTCCAGGTGCCACGTTTCCAGGTAGGCGCAGACGGCGCCCTTGCGCTTGCCGCCCTGGTTCACCGCCACGGCGGTATCGTTGACCACCTTCAGGAACGGCACCACGCCTTGCGACTTGCCGTTGGTGCCCTTGATGTGCGAGCCCAGTGCGCGCACGTTGGTCCAGTCATTGCCCAGGCCGCCGGCAAACTTGGACAGCAGCGCGTTTTCCTTCAGCGCTTCGTAGATGCCTTCCAGGTCGTCGGAGACGGTGGTCAGGTAGCACGACGACAGCTGCGAGCGGCGGGTGCCGGAGTTGAACAGGGTCGGCGTGGACGACATGAAGTCGAACGACGACAGCAGCTGGTAGAACTCGATGGCGCGCGCTTCGCGGTCCTTCTCGTTCAGCGCCAGGCCCATGGCCACGCGCATGAAGAAGGCCTGCGGCATTTCGATGCGGGTTTCATCGATATGCAGGAAGTAGCGGTCGTACAGGGTCTGCAGGCCCAGGTAGTTGAACTGGAAGTCGCGGCCGGCGTCCAGCGCCGCGCCCAGGCGGGCCAGGTCGTAGGTGGCCAGTTGCTCGTCCAGCAGTTCGGCTTGAATGCCGCGGGCGATGAACTTGGGGAAGTACTCCGCGTAGCGGCTGGACATCTCGGACTGGGTCACTTCAGTGCCCAGGATTTCCTTGCGGATGGTGTGCAGCAGGATACGGGCGGTGACCTGGCTGTAGTCCGGGTCCTTTTCGATCAGGGTACGCGCGGCCAGGATGGCCGAGTCGTACACCTGCGTCATCGGCACGCCTTCGTACAGGTTCTTCAGGGTTTCCTTCAGGATCGGCTCGGCGCTCACTGCATTGCCAAGGCCGCTGCAGGCGTTGTCGATCAGGTCGTGCAGCGCGGCGATGTCCAGCACGTGCGTGACGCCGCCATCGGTCACGTTGACCGAGATGCCGCCTTCCTGCACGCGGGCCACGGCCTGGGCGTTGGCCTGGGCGCGCTCGTCCTTGCGCTTCTCGCGGTACAGCACGTAGGCGCGGGCCACTTCATGCTCGCCCGAGCGCATCAGCGCCAGTTCCACATGGTCCTGCACGTCTTCGATATGGATGGCGCCGCCGTTGGGGCGGCTGCGCACCAGCGCGCGCACGACGTTGTCAGTCAGTTGCTCGACGATCTCGCGCACACGCGCGGACGCGGCGCCCTGCCCGCCGTTCACGGCGAGGAAGGCCTTGGTCATGGCAACGGCGATCTTGGACGGCTCGAAAGCCACCACGGCGCCATTGCGTCGAATGATCTTGTGATCCGGGTAGTTCGTATTGGCGGCGTTGGCGGGGGTCTGCTGCGCGGTCGGTGCGATACCGGCGGCGGCGCCACCCGTGGTGATTTCGTTCTGGGCCGTTTGCATGAGAACTCCTGTTTTTACCCTGGAAATAAGAGACAAAAGAGTCCCTGGCGAAATGCGGCGAAAAGAACGTCCCTCCCGGCGTGAAGTCGGGGCGGACAGACTGCCTTTACGTGAACATTTCGCCAGGGACTCTTGTGATTCGCTGGCCTTAGCGGGCGGTTTCGAGACGATGCACGAACTTCGTGATCCCTGACTCGCCCTTGGGCCGGCTCCCCGGTTTGACTACTAGATATAGTGGGTGCTGCCTGAAACTGGGCTAAGTATAGTGAAACGAATCCGAATGACCAGTCTTGACAAGCGCTTTTTCGGGGGCGGCGGCGCCGATGCGGCAGCGCCACATGCCCGCAAGCCTAATACTCGCAAGGGTTTTCGCCAGACCGTTCGCAACTGCACATTTCACAAAAATTTTTTTGATTGTTGCGAGGTTGCGATAGCCCCACCCCGAGGTAGGGCATGTGCGCCGGAACGGGGCGCACGGGGATGGGGAATGAGGTTAAGGATTCGTCACCTGGCCAGCCGCGCCAAGGCACTGGTAGGGCAACATGCCCGGCGCCACGCCCGCCTGGCTGGCAAAGCGCGCCCAGTCGAAATGCGGGCCGGGATCGGTCTTGCGGCCGGGGGCGATGTCGCTGTGGCCGGCAATCGCGCGCACCGGGTAGGCGGCCAGCAGCGCGGGCACCAGCGCGGCCACGGTGTCGTACTGGGCCAGGGTGAACGGCAGGTCGTCGCAGCCCTCGATCTCGATGCCGATGGAGAAATCGTTGCAACGGGCGCGGCCGAAGAAGTCCGACTGCCCGGCGTGCCAGGCCCGCTGCGTGCACGGGACAAACTGCACCAGCTCACCCTCGCGGGTGACCAGGAAGTGCGCGGACACCTGCACCTGGTGGATGGTGGCAAAGAACGGGTGCTTGTTGGGATCGAGCCGGTTCTGGAAGAAGGCCTCGATGTCGCCGCTGCCGAACTGGCCGGGCGGCAGGCTGATGTTGTGCAGCACCACCAGGTCCACCGGCATGCCGGCCGGGCGCTCATCGAAATTGGGCGACGGCACGCGGCGCGCGGCGGGGACCCAGCCGTCGGCGTCGGGTAAGTAGCGGTGCGCAGGCTTGGTCATGGCGTGCCCTCGCCTTCCACGGCGCTGCGGTCGGCGGCGTCCATGGCCTCGCGGATGCCCAGTTGCTGGATGCGGTAGCGCAGCTGGCGCAGGTTCAGGCCCAGCAGCGGCGCGGCCGCGGTGCGGTTGAAGTTGGTCTGCGCCAGCGCCTGCAGGATCAGCTCGCGCTCCACGGCTTCCAGCCTGGCCGGCAGGTCGATCGGGAAGACGATGCCGCGGCAGGCACGTTCGGCGGGGTCGCCGGCGGGCTCAGGTTCAGGCGCGCTGGCCGGGGCCGGTGCCACGGGTGGCGGCTCTGCCAGGGCCGGCGCGGGCGCGGCGGCCGGCGGCACAGGGGCCCACATGCCTGCGGCGCCCCAGGGGGCGTAATAGTTAGTAGGCGCCATCGCCGGCACGGGGGCATGCATCAGCCCGGCCCGCTCGGCGCCGGCGTCCAGCGGGCCCAGGTCGGCCAGCTCGATCTCTTCGCTCTCGGCAAAGGCGTAGGCGCGCTCCAGCAGGTTCTCCAGCTCGCGCACGTTGCCGGGGAAGGGATAGGCTACCAGCCGTTGCAGCGCCGCCGGCGACAGCCGCTTGGGGCGCGGGTCGCCGTAGCGCACCGCCAGGTGGTCCAGGATGGCGCGCGCCAGCACCGGGATGTCTTCACCGCGCTCGCGCAGCGTGGGCATGCGCAGCGCCAGCACGTTCAGCCGGTAATACAAGTCCTGCCGGAACTGCCCGGCCGCCACCATCGCGGCCAGGTCCTTGTGGCTGGCGCACATCACGCGCACGTCGACGGCGTCTTCGCGGCTGGCGCCGATCTTGCGCACGCGGCGCTCCTGCAGCGCGCGCAGCAGCTTGACCTGCATCGGCAGCGGCAGGTCGGCCACCTCGTCGAGCAGCAGCGTGCCGCCGTTGGCGGCCTGGAAGAAGCCGCCGCGCTCCCCGTCGGCACCGGTGAAGGCGCCTTTGACATGGCCGAAGAACTCGGACTCCATCAGGTTCTCGGGGATGGCGCCGCAGTTGACGGCGATAAAGGGATGCGCGGCCCGCCCGCTGGTGGCGTGGATGGCGCGCGCGGCGCGCTCCTTGCCGCTGCCGGATTCGCCGCTGATCACCACCGGCGCCATGCTGCGCGCCAGCCGCGACAGCGAGCGGCGCACCTCCTGCATGGCGGCGGAATGGCCGGGCAGCAGGGCGGCGGCGCGGTCGGCGGCCTGCTCTGCCGCGGCGGCTTCGGCATCGGTGCTGTCGCGCTGCTGGCGGCCCAGCGCGTTCAGCACCAGGCTGCGCAGCTGCTCCAGCGACACCGGCTTGGCGATGTAGTCGAAGGCGCCGGCCTTGAGTGCCTCTACGGCGTTGTCGGCGCTGCCGTAGGCGGTGATGACCGCCACCGGGATGCGCTCCGGCGCGGCCGACAGCTGGCGCACGATCTCGATGCCCAGGCCGTCGCCCAGGCGCATGTCGGTCAGCACCAGGCTGTAGCGGCCCTGCGCCAGCTTCTCGCGCGCCTCGGCCAGGGACCCGGCCAGCACCACGTCATGGCCCATGCGGCGGATTGAGATGTCCAGCAGCTCGCGCAGGTCGGCCTCGTCGTCGATGACCAGGATGGGATCGGGCGCTCGGGACATTCGGGGTGGCATGGGGTGGTGGCTGGGTTGGGACAGGTCAGGCGGCGGCCGCCGAAGCAGCATCGGCACTCTCGATGCGCAGCGTCAGCACGAAAGCCTTGGCCGGCAGTGTATCGCGCGCGGCGGGGGCCAGCATGCCGGTGCGTTCGAGCAGCGCCGGCAATGCGATGGCGCCGTAGCGCACCTGGGCGTCATTGGCGCCGCACAGCTCGCGCGCCATGAACAGGCCCAGCCCGGTGCCCTGGGCGTTGCTGGTGAAGAAGGGTTCGAACAGGCTGCGCTGGTGTTCGCGCGCCACCTCGGCGCCGTCGTTCCAGACGATCAGCTCGGCATGGTGCTGGTCCAGCGCATGCGCCAGCAGCCGGATCGAGCCCGGCAGCCGGCTGCAGTAGCGCCAGGCGTTGTCCAGCAGGTTGCCCAGCACCTGCTGCAGCTGCGAGGCGTCGAACACCACCGGCTGGGCCACGTCCACGGTCAGCCGGATGGCATTGGCGTTGATGTCGACCCGGCCCGCGGGACGGGTCTCGCCGGCGCGCGGGCGGCGCGAGCGCATTTCGGCGCGCCAGCGCTCGACGATCTCGGGCAGCGCCTGCGCCAGGTACACGGTGCTGCGGCCGGTGCGCGGGCGGCGCGACATCTGCAGCACGTCTGACACCACCTGGTCCAGCCGGCGCACGTTGTCGTTGATGATGCGCAGCAGGCGGGCATCGATATCGACATCGGCGCCGCCATGGTCCTGCGCGGCGGGATCGCGCCGGCCGGAGTCGCCCAGCAGCTCGCTGGCCTGGCTGATTGCCGCCAGCGGGTTGCGGATCTGGTGCGCGATGCTGGCCACCAGCCGGCCCATGGCGGCCAGCTTTTCCTGCTGCACCTGCTCGGCGATGCGTTCCCAGCTTTCGATATGGACCAGCACGGTGTCGCGCATCTCGTTGCGCAACAGGGCCTCATCCTCCTGCGACCAGGCCATGGCCTCGTTCTGGGCGATGGCCAGGCGCAGGCGGCCGGCGGCTTCGGGTGACAGTTCGCTCCAGGCGGCCGTATCCAGCGTGGCCGGCACGGTGCGGCCATGCGCCATGGTCGAACGCAATCCTGCCAGCCCCGGCAGCACAAAGCGCAGCCGCAGCCGGGTGTGCTGCATGGTGCCGTCGGCCAGCGCGGTGCCGGACGCCATCGGCAGCAGCTGCAGGATGCGCGGCACGTCGTCCTTGCTGTGCAGCCAGTCGCGCAGCATCTCCATCAGCGGTTGCAGGCGCGGGATGCGGCGCAGGTCGAACAGCACAGCTTCGCCGCCCTGCCCCGCCGCACCACCCAGCCGCCGCGAGTAGATGCGCTCATGCGGCTGCACGCCCAGCAGCACCACCGCCGCGGGGTTGGCCGCCACCACCGCGCCGTTGGCGCGTACCAGCATCACGCCGTCCTGCATGTCGTTGACCATCAGCCGGTTGACCAGCTGCTGCAGGCGCAGCTCCTGCTCGCGCGCCAGCGCCAGGCGCTCCTGCGCGATCTGGCGGTTGGCCAGCATATACATCAGCAGCGCCGCGATCATGAACACCAGGCCGAACAGGCCCGAGCCCAGCAGCCCGGCATCGGCCTGGCGCAGCAGGATGGTGTGCATGAAGGGCCCGCTCATCACCACCAGCGCGGAGATCGCCGCGGCAAACAGCGCGAACAGCAGGCTGGTCAGCGCGCCGGCTTCCAGCGCCGGCAGCAAGAAGATCATGGCCAGGCCCTCGGCCTGCCCGCCCCGCCCCAGCACGCTGAAGACCAGCGCCAGCAGGGCCAGGTCGGCCAGCACCTGCACCCGCACGCGCAGATGGAAGTGCCGGCGCCACAGCGTACCGGCCAGCATCGCCAGGGCAATGGCAAGATAGGGCACGGCGATGGTCATGGCCGCCGCGTGCTCGATGCCGCCCAGGCCGTCAAGGCCGAACGGCAAGGGCGGGATAGCGCCGATGAAAGGTGTGGCGGGGGAGACCGGGGTGACGGATGCCGGCTCGCCGCGCCGCATCAGCGCAAAGCCGACCAGCAGCAGGCCCACGGCCACGCGGGTCCAGCAGAAATAGCGCAGCAGGCGCCAGTGGAAGTCAGGCGGTTCGGGCTGGCGCCACAGCTGGGCCAGGCCGCGCCAGGCGTTCAGCCGCTGCCAGCCCGACGACGCCGGCTCTGTCATGGGCGGGGGCCGTCGCTGCCACTGTCACCGCCCTCGGCCCGGCTTTCGTCAGGCAGATGGCTGCGGCGGCAGTAATGCAGGCCGCGCCAGGCAATGGCCTCGCCCTGCGGCAGGTGCACGCCGCACTGGGCGCACTGGACCATGGGTTCGGCGGTGGCGTCGGCCGGGCCGGCGGCGGCAGTACGCTCGCTGGCCTTGCGGGCCTGGCGTGCGCGGTGTTCAGCCAGCCGGGCCTCGGCGCGGGCGCGCAGCCACCAGATGACGCCCAGCACCACGGCCAGCAGGATCAGGATACGTGCCATGAGGAATCAGATGCGGTGCAGGACGACTTCAATCACGAAACGGCTGCCGACATAGGCCAGCAGCAGGATGCCGAACGAGGCGATGACCCAGCGCAGCGCCACCTTGCCGCGCCAGCCGCGGAAGATGCGCCCGGCCAGGATGCCGCCGAACATGGCCCACGAGATCAGCGCGAACACCGTCTTGTGGTCCAGGCGGAAGGCGCGGCCGAACAGCTCTTCAGAGAACAGCAGGCCCGAGGCGATGGTCAGCGTCAGCAGCACAAAGCCGGCGCCGATCAGCCGGAACAGCAGCTTCTCCAGCGTCAGCAGCGGTGGCAGCAAGTCAAGCCAGCGGCCCAGCCATTCACTGGGTTGCTGCTCCGGCGGCCGCGCCGGCGCGTGCCGGAAGCCATGCAGGCGCCGTTCGGCCAGCAGCATCAGGAAGGCGTGGAAGGCCGCCAGCGTGAACAACCCGTAGGCCACGTTGGCGATGATGAAATGCAGCTTGAACAGCGGCCGCGCCGCGTAGCCCAGGATCTGCGAGCCGGGGAAGGCCAGCGGCATCAGGCTGGCCACCAGCGCCACCGGGATCACGATCAGCCCCAGGCCCGCCAGCGAGAAGAAGAAGCTTTCTATCCAGTAGATGCCCACGCCCAGCCACAGCATGGCCGACAGCGCAAAGGCAAAGCCGAACATCATGCGCTCGGCCGGGAAGATGGTTTCATGCAGCAGCATGCCGTGGCTGGCCAGCGCCGCCAGCATCAGCACGTGCCACCAGGCCGGGCGCCCTTCGCCGTGCGCGCCGCCCGCCGGGGGGATGGGGCCGCCGCCGGCCACCAGCACGGCCGAGGTCGCCCCCCCTGCCTGGCCGGCAGCGGTGGCAACGCGTGGATGGCGCGTGGCCCAGCCGTGATAGGCCAGGCCGCAATAGAGAAGTGCCGTCAGGGCATACAGTACAATGACCATTTACGCAGTTTACCTTAGTGCCCACGGACGGTGGCGGCCGGTTGAACCGGTGTTCCAGGCCCGCCCCGTGTGCCGGACTGCCTCCGATTTCAGCCCCGAGCCCTGCTCCGACTTCTCCCCCGATTCCTGCCATGCTGGACAATCTCACTCAACGCCTGGCGCGTGTGGTCAAGACCATGCGCGGCGAGGCGCGCCTGACCGAGGCCAACACCGCCGAGATGCTGCGCGAAGTGCGCCTTGCCATGCTCGAAGCCGACGTGGCGCTGCCGGTCGTGCGCGAATTCGTTGCCCGCGTGAAGGAAAAGGCCATGGGCGAGGAGGTTGTCAGCAGCCTCACGCCGGGCCAGGCCCTGGTCGGCGTGGTCCAGCGCGAGCTGACCGCCGTGATCGGCGGCGCTGACGCGGCCAGCGGCAACAACAAGGAAGCCGAGCTGAACCTGGCCGTGCAGCCGCCCGCCATCATCCTGATGGCCGGCCTGCAGGGCGCCGGCAAGACCACCACCGTGGGCAAGCTGGCCAAGTGGCTCAAGGAAAACAAAAAGAAGAAGGTGCTGACGGTCTCGTGCGACATCTACCGCCCCGCCGCTATCGCCCAGCTGAAGACGGTTTCCGAGCAAGTCGGCGCTGACTTCTTCCCGTCGCAGCCGGACCAGAAGCCGGCGGACATCGCCCGCGCGGCGGTGGACTGGGCGCGCAAGCACTACCACGACGTGCTGATCGTCGACACGGCCGGCCGGCTCGGTATCGACGAGCTGATGATGCAGGAAATCGCCGCCCTGCACGCCGAGCTCAAGCCCGCCGAGACGCTGTTCGTGGTCGACGCCATGCTCGGCCAGGATGCGGTCAACACCGCCAAGGCCTTCAACGACACCCTGCCGCTGACCGGCGTGGTGCTGACCAAGCTGGACGGCGATGCGCGCGGCGGCGCGGCATTGTCGGTGCGCCATATCACCGGCCGCCCGATCAAGTTTGTCGGCGTCGGCGAGAAGCTGGACGGCCTGGAGCCTTTCTACCCCGACCGCATGGCCCAGCGCATCCTGGGCATGGGCGACATCCTCGCGCTGGTCGAGGAAGCCCAGCGCGGCGTGGACATGGAAGCGGCCGAGAAGCTGGCCAAGAAGATCAAGAAGACCGGTGACTTCGACCTGGAAGACTTCAAGGCCCAGATCTGCCAGATGAAGAAGATGGGCGGCCTGGGTAGCCTGGTCGACAAGCTGCCGGCGCAGTTCGCCCAGCAGGCGCAGGGCGCCAACATGGACCAGGCAGAGAAGCAGGTGGCCCGCATGGAAGGCATCATCAACAGCATGACGGCGGCCGAGCGCGCCAAGCCGGAGCTGATCAAGGCCAGCCGCAAGCGCCGCATTGCCGCGGGCGCCGGCGTGCCGGTGCAGGAAGTGAACCGCCTGCTCAACCAGTTCGACCAGATGCAGTCCATGATGAAAAAGCTCAAGGGCGGCGGCATGATGAAGATGATGCGCCAGATGGGCGCGATGAAGGGCGGCATGAAGGGCCTCTTCAACCGCTAAAATCCGTCGCCGCAACCCGACTTGCCTCCCCCGCAAAAGAACAGGAAAGACATCATGATGAGCGCCGTACAGGCCCGCGAGCTGTGGGCCAACTCCGAAGAAATCGTCTCCGCCGCGGAAGTCCAGGAGTCGCTGGACCGCATGGCCACGGAAATCACCGCCAAGATGGGCGATGCCTTCCCGCTGGTGCTGTCGGTGATGGGCGGCGCGGTGGTCTTCACCGGCATGCTGCTGCCCAAGCTGGCGTTCCCGATGGAGTTCGACTACATCCACCTCTCGCGCTACAACAACAAGACCGTGGGCGGCGAGATGCAGTGGCGCGTGGCCCCGCGTGAATCGGTCAAGGACCGCGTGGTGCTGGTGCTGGACGACATTCTGGATGAAGGCGAGACCATGGCCGCGATCCGCGAGCGCATCCTGGACATGGGCGCCAAGGAATTCCACGCCGCCGTGCTGTGCGAGAAGACGCTGACCAAGATCAAGCCCAT
Source organism: Cupriavidus sp. CP313 (assembly GCF_054072015.1). NCBI lineage: Bacteria > Pseudomonadati > Pseudomonadota > Betaproteobacteria > Burkholderiales > Burkholderiaceae > Cupriavidus > Cupriavidus sp. CP313. Next base: position 82,132 of record NZ_JBSVZB010000021.1, read on the forward strand.
GCACCCGGACTTCTGCGGCTTTGCCGTGCCGGACCGCTATGTCTTTGGCTGCGGCATGGACGCCAAGGGCTACTGGCGCAACCTGGACTCGATCCGCGCGCTGGTTTGATCAGTTGAATACAGGCACCCGCCCGGGTGCCTGCCCCGGCGCCATCGTCAGGCGCCCAGGATCGGCCACAGCGAGGCCAGCAGCAGCACGGCCATGCCGATATTGAAGGCGCGCAGCACCCGCGGACGCGCCAGCCAGCGCCGCAGCGCCGAGCCGCACAGCGCCCACATCGCCACGCTGGGCAGGTTCACCACCCCGAAGATCCCCGCCAGCAGCAGCACGTTGAGCCACAGGTTGCCGTGCAGCACATAGGTGCTGCACGCGCCCACCGCCATCACCCACGCCTTGGGATTGACCCACTGGAACGCCGCCGCGGCCCAGAAGCCCATCGGCCGCGCCACCTGCTGGTCCTGCACGCCGCCGGCGGTGGCCAGCTTCCACGCCAGCCATATCAGGTAAACCGTCGCCACCACCCGCAGCACCTGCCAGGTCCACGGGAAGGCGTGGAACAGCGACCCTAGCCCCAGCCCAACCAGCCCCACCATCAGCGCAAAGCCAATGCTGACGCCAAGCAGGTGCGGCACCGTGCGCACGAAGCCAAAGTTCACGCCCGAGGCGAGCAGCATCGTGTTGTTGGGACCGGGGGTGATCGACGACACCAGCGCAAAGCCCGCAAACGCGGCAAAGACACCGGTTCCGGCGGCGAGTTGGGACACTTCCATGACTGACTCCAGGGCATTCAGGGAATCAGTCTACGGTCAGCCAACTGTACAGTACCGGTACACTTTGACAAAAATACGCCGATACAGGGACACCGCCGGTGGCCGGTCAGTTTCCTTCCGGCTTATGGACAAAGATCCACTCCTGGTAGCTGGCCTTGTCGGCAAACCCGGCGTTGGCGGGCGCAAAGCCGGCCACGCGCAGCGGCGTGCCTGGAGCCTGGCTGTACACGCCGACGATGCCGTTGTCCGCGCCGGGGACGATGCCCCACTCGCCACCTTCCGTCAGCGGGTCGCGCCAGGCACGGCGCAGGTAGCGCGCAACCACCGGCTGCCTCGGATCGAGCACCAGTTCATCAAGGCGCTTCGGGTACTGCCCGGCCGGGTTGGCGTCGTAGTAAGCGCCGATCGCGCGGCGGATCTCGTTGCCGTGCGCAAGCAGGTCGGCCTCGCGCGCGCGCCGGTCCTGCGTGGCCCACAGCACGCCGAACTGGCTCAGCATCACGCCCAGGATGGCCAGGGCCACCAGCGCGCCGATATAGACCGAGCCGCGGCTGCGGTGGTCACCAGCTCGCATAGTCGGTGCCGTCATGCGCCTTGCCCGGCGCGCCGCTGTGCACGTCGGCAATGCCGCCCTTCGGCGAGCGCTCGAACACCCAGCTGTCGCGCCGGCTGGTGACCGGGTCCAGCGGCAGCTCGCGCAGGTAGCGGCGCTGCACCAGCTCGTCGAGCGATTCCGGCGATTTGCCACGGTCGTCGCGGTAATCGTCCAGCGCCTTGCGCAAGGTCACCAGGTTGTGGCGCAGCACGGTCTCGCGCGCCTTGTCCTGCTGGCGGAAGTATTGCGGCATGGCCAGCGACAGCAGCGTGGCGATGATGGCCAGCACCACCAGCAGCTCGATCAGCGTGAAGCCGCGGCGGCGCATGCGGTCACCACTGGTCGTAGCGGGTGCCATCCAGGGCCTCGCCGGTGTTGCGCGACATCACGTCGAACACATCGTCGCCCTCGCGCGGCTCGTCGGGCGGGCTCTGGTAGCTGCGCAGGCGCCAGTTGCGCGCGGCGGGCTCGTCGGCGCAGCCGCACAGCGGGTCGCGCGGCAGGCGCCGCAGGAAGTAGAGGCGCCGCTCGCCGGCGGGATCGGTGGCGTCGGGCACGCCCTCGGCCAGCGCCTCCAGCGACGGCGGGTAGCCGCTGTCGCCGACCTTGCGCTGGATCTTGCCGGCGTCCGCCGCGTCCTTGTAGTCGTCGATGGCCTTGCGCAGTTCGCGCAGCGCGCGGCGCAACTCGTTTTCCTGCGCGCGGCGTATCGTCAGTTCGGCGAGCGGGAGCGCCACTGAGGCGAGCAGCGCCATCAGCGCCAGCGTCACCATCAGCTCGATCAGCGTGAAGCCGCGCGCGGGTTGGGGCAGATCCTGACGCATGGCGACCACCCTAGCGCGGCGCCGTCGGCGGCTCGCCAAGCCGACCTGGAGGCGGGGCTGTCATCGAAGGCGCAGGCGCGGCAGGCACGGCGCTGGCCGGGGCGGCGGGCTGGGCGGTGCCTGCCGTGGGCGCTGGCGCGCTGGGCTGCACCACGTGCTCCACCGGGGCCTGCACCACCGGCGCCACCGCCTGCGGTGCGGGCAATGCCTGCCAGTTGCCCGATGCCGGCAAGGCCAGCGGCGGCGGCAAGGCACCACTGGCGGCCGCCCCCGCCGGGTCCGGCGTGACACTGACCCGCACGCCCTCCGAGGCCACCAGCGCCAGCGGCTGGATCCCCGGCCGCGCCTCAGTGCCGCTGGCGAAGGTGCTGACCTGGAACGCCGGCAGGTCCAGGCTGCGCTCGATATGCGGCGTGATCAGCAGCACGATCTCGGTCTGCTCCTGCTTGTCCTGCCGCGTGCCGAAGATGCGGTCGAGCACCGGGACGCGGCTCAGCCCCGGCAACCCCTGACCGGCCTTGATGTCGGCGCGGCGGATCAGGCCGGCCAGCACCTGGGTCTCGTTGTTGCGCGCGGTCAGCGTGGTCTTGGCGCTGCGCGTGCCGAGCACATAGGTGATCAGCCCGGTCCGCGTCACGGTCTCGCTGATGATGTTGCTGACGTCCATCGCCAGCCGGATGCTGATCTCGTTGCTCAGGCTGATATTGGGTTCCACATCCAGCTTGAGGCCGACGTCCTGGTACTGCACCGACTCGGTCACCACGCCGTTGGCGTTGGTGGTGGTTACCACCGGCACGCGCTCGCCGATGCTGATGGTGGCCTTCTCGCGGTTCCTGACGCGGATCTTGGGGTTGGCCAGCGTCTGCGTATTGCCGCTGCGCTGCAAGAGGTTGAGCGTGACCTGCGGACTGCCGGCATCGAGCAGGATATTGCCGGCGTTGATATTGCGCAGCGCGCTGACCGGCACGCCCAGCCCGCCGGGATTGACCGCCTCGGACAGCGTGCCGGTGATCTTGCCGGGATAGCCGATACCCAGGTTGAGCAGGTCGTTGCGTGCCACCTCCAGCACCTGCACGTCGAGCGTCACCTCGGACTGTGGCAGGTCGAGCGCCTGGATCAGCCGCTCGATCGCCTGCAGCGTCTCGACGCTGTCGCGCACCACCACGCCGTTCAGGCGGTCGTCGACCAGGATCTCCTTGGGCCGGAACAGCTGCTTGATCTGCGCCACGGCCTGCCTGGGGTCGCTGTGGCTCAGGAAGAAGGTGCGCACCGCGAGCGAACGGTACTCACGCTCCTTGTCTGGCCGCGCCGGGTAGATCAGGATGGTGTCGGCATTGAGGTACTGCTTCTGCAGGCTGGCCGTGGCCAGCAGCAGGTTGATGGCGTCCTCGGCCGTGGTGGTGCTGGCCGAGGTGCTGGCGCGCGCGTTGGGATTGATGTCCTTGTCCAGCACGAAGTTGATGCCGGAGATGCGCGCGATCAGGTCGAAGATGGAGGTCAGGCTCTGCTCGCGGAAGTTCAGCGTGACGGGCTTGCGCAGCGCCGCGCTGAGCTTCGGGCTGAGCGCATCGACGCTGGCCAGCCGCTGCATCAGCGCTTCGCGCAGCTCCTGCGCCTCGCGCAGATTCGGCAGCTGGTCCAGCACCTGCTGCACCCGGCGCAGCGCGGCCTGCGGGTCGGTGCGCTGTAGTTCGCGCGCCTCATCCAGCTGTGGCCGCAGGCGCCTGATCACCTGGATGCGGTGGATCTCTTGCTGCGCGCCCAGGTTGGCCGGATCGTAGGCGAGCACCTCGCGCAGCGCGGCGATGGCGGCATCGTCGTCACCGCGCTCGAGCGCCTGATCGGCTTCGCGCACAAATTCGCGCACCAGCGTTTCCAGGCGACGGTAGTAGGCGTTACGCAAGCCGACATCGTCCGGATTGCGGCGCAGCTGCTCGCGCAAGACCTCAACCGACTCGGCGTACTGACCCTCGCTCGCATAGCCCTCGCTCTCGCGGATCGCACCGGAGGTACCGCAGCCGGCCAGCGCCATCGCCAGCACCAGGCTTACCGTGCGCAGCATGCCCATCATTGACTCCCCGTGGCCGCGCGCGGCATCACCGGCACCACCGACACATGCCGCATCGGCAGGTACGTCAGCGTGACCTCGCTCTGCGCGATCCGGTCGATGCGGTACTCGCGCTCCAGCACCGCGCCCACGCCGTGGTGGCCCGGCACGCCGCAGCGCTTGCACAAGAGGTAGGTGTTGCCGAAGGCCTGCATCGCGATCACCGGTTGCTGGCCCTGGTAGCGCCACATCGCCGACACCTGGAACGGCATCGGCGGCGGGCCGGGGCGAGGTTTGGAGGCCGCCCTTGCCACCGGTGGCGGCGCCGGCGCGGGCGGCGGTGCCCAGCTGAAGGCGGGGAACAGGTTGGGCGGTGCGGGCCCGTCGGCCGGGTTCGGCACGCCGGCCGTGGCGAGCACGGCCAGACCCGGGGCGCTCCCCTGCAGGGCGTCATCGATCATGCGCGCAACATCCGCCAGGCGGGCCGCACGCGGCGGTCCGCTGAGGCAGACATCGTCGGGCCCCGGCGGGCCGCCGCCGGCCTGCGCCGCCGGGCACGGCAGCATGGCCAGCGCGAGAGCAAGCGCGCGGTTCATTCCGCCACCCCCAGCAGGCTGAAGCGCAGCCGCACGCTGACGCGCGCCTCGCCGACCGCGCGCCGCTGCAGCGTGATGGCCTCGATCATCAGGCCGGGCTCTTGCGACAGGTCCTGCAGCATTCGGCGCAGCGCGGGATATTCCCCGGCCAGCGGCAGCTCCACGGTGAGCCGCTGCAGCCGCTCCTGCCCGAGCACGGTGAGCCGGTACGAGGCCTCGCGCACCGGGAAGCCCTGCGCCGCCATCAGCGCGAAGGCCTGCTCCAGGCGGGCGCCGAGCCGGCTCGCGGCGGGCAGGTCGCGCCGGTCCGGCGCGGCGGGATCGCCCGCGGCGCCGTGCGGGTGGCGCGCCGCTGGCAGTGCAGCGATGCCGCTGCGGGCCTGCGCCTCTTCCTCGGCAATCGCATCGCGGCCCGGCGTGATGTAGAGCACTTGCAGCGCCAGCGCGGCGAGCGCCACCGCCAGCGCTGTCAGTCCCGACCGGCCCAGCGCACGTGTCGCCAGCGCGGCCTGCCAGCGCAGGCGCGGGCCGAGGTTCCCTGAAAGCTCGCCGGACAGCTTGCGCAGCGGCATGCCGCGCAGCCAGGCGATGACAGAGACGACGTCCCACTTCACTTGCGCACCAGTGAAACGCGAAGCTTCACCGCCAGCGGCTGCTGCGGATCGTTTGCCTTGATGGCGCTCTGCGTCAGCGTCGCGGCCACGCCGGGCACGGCCTGCAACGCTTCCAGGTAACGGAAGGCCGACGTCAGGTCGCGCGCCTCCAGCTCGATGCTGGCCGCGCGTTCGGCGGCCTGGATATCCACCGTGGTCAGGGCCGTGTCTGATGTCAGCGCGGCACCAATCGCATCGGCCAGCACCAGCGCATCGCCATGCAGCGCCGCGAACGCGGCAAGCTGGCGCTTCTGCTCGGGCAGCCGCAACATGCGCCCCTTGAGCTGGCGCGACTGCTGCTCGGACAAGCGCGTGAAGCGCGCTTGCACCGCTTGCGCCTGCCGTGCCTCCGCTTCCATCGCCACCCAGTCCTGCCATGCCGTCCCCGTTGCCACCGCCGCCCCCAGCCACGCCCCCGCCACCAGCGGCCCCTGCCACCGCCGCGGCCGGCTGAAGTCGAGCGGTGGCAGCCGGCGCCGGTGCAGCGCCGCCACTCCCCTGGCGCCGGCCACCGAGATGCCCTCGCGCAGCCGCAGCGCCATCTTGCGCAGGTCGGTCTTGTCCATGTCCGCTCCCGTGGCCGTGCTCCCAATGCCGTGGCTCAGGCCGCACGTGCGTTGCCGGCGCGCGCATCGTCAGTGCCCCACGGCTGCACGATGCCCAGCCAATGGCAGGCGCGCACTTCGCCATCGGACGGCCCCAGCTCGGCCTCGGTGGCGGTCACCAGCGTTAGCGGCGGGGCCTCGCCCAGCAATGCCCCGAGCGCCGCCAACCGCGCGCCGAAACCGGTGCCGGGTGCGCTGGGCAAGCTGCCCACCGCGGTCCATTGCCCGCCGCGGCGATGGATGCAGGTCAGCGCCTGCGGCTCATTGAGTGCGAAGACGCAGTCGGGCCGCAGGCGGTGGGCAAACAGCGCCAGCGCCACCACCAGCAACGGCCGGCACTGCGCCATGTGCAAGCCTTCGTCATGCAGCAGCGTGCGCAGGCCCTGCAGCAACGCCGCCTCGACGGCCACCGCCAGCCGCGGCATCCCGTAGGGCGCGTCGGCCACGGCAATGCTGAGCTCGCCGCCCGTGCCTTCCAGCCATTCGTCGAACAGTGCCTGCGCCACCGCCTCGCAATCGGCCGGATGCCGGAACGACTGCCACGGCAGCACGGCGTAGTGCACGTGCGGGAAGCCCAGCCACACCGTGATCCGGTCGAGCCGGCGCAGGCGTCCGCGCGGCATCGCCGCCAGCGCGGCGGCTAGCGCCTCGGCCCAGTCGCCCAGCGCATGGCCCTGCGCCACGGCAGCGCCGCGCGCGGCCCAGTGCACGCCGCCCGCTTCCAGGCGCGCGTTCAGTTCAACCGAGAGGGATGACACGAAGGATCTCCTGCAGCGTGGTCAGGCCGCCGGCGGCGCTTTCCAGCGCGATCTCGCGCACGCCCACGTGGCCGCCGCGCCGGGCGACATCGCGCAGCGCTGCCGCGGACTCGCGCCGCAGCAGCGCGTCCTTGAGCGCGTCGTCGATGCGCAGCACCTCGGCCAGCGCCAGGCGGCCGTGGAAGCCGGTGCCGCGGCACGCCTCGCAGCCGCAGCCCTTGCGGAAATGCCCGGCGCGCAGCTGCTCCGGCGTCAGCCGTGCCTTGCCGGCCAGCTCCGGGTCGGGGCGGTCGTCGCGCGCGCAGTGCTCGCACACGCGCCGCACCAGCCGCTGCGCCACCACGCCCTGCAGCGCCTCGACAAAGCTGGCCGGCTCGACGCCCATGTACAGGAAGCGCTCCAGCACGCTGAAGGCGGTGTTGGTATGCACCGACGACATCACCAGGTGCCCGGTCAGCGCCGCCTGCACCGCGATGGCGGCGGTCTCGCCGTCGCGGATCTCGCCGACCAGCACGGTGTCGGGGTCGTGCCGCAGGATCGAGCGCAGGCCGCGCGCGAAGGTCAGGCCCTTTTTGTCGTTGACCGGGATCTGCAGCACGCCGGCCAGCTCGTACTCGACCGGGTCTTCGATGGTGATGATCTTGCGCTCGCCGGTATTGGTCTCGGACAGCGCGGCGTAGAGCGTGGTCGACTTGCCGCTGCCGGTGGGGCCGGTGACCAGCACCATGCCGTAGGGCTCGCTGGCCAGCGCGCGGATGCGGGCGATCGAGCCCGGCGTCAGGCCGAGCGCGTCGAGCGTCAGCACGCTGCCGCGCTGGGATTTGTCCAGCACGCGCAGCACCGCGTCCTCGCCGTGGATGCTGGGCATGATCGAGACGCGGAAGTCCACGTCGCGCCCCTGCATATGGGCCTTGAAGCGGCCGTCCTGCGGCACGCGCCGCTCGCCGATATCGAGCCCCGACAACACCTTGATGCGCGACAACACCTGCCCGGCGGTATCGGCGCCCGCGGCGCGCCCGGACTGCTGCAGCACGCCATCGATGCGGTACTTGACTACCAGGCCGTCGGGCACGCTTTCCACATGGATGTCCGAGGCGCGGCTGTGCAGCGCGTCCAACAGCATCGAGTTGACCAGCCGCACGATCGGGCTTTCGTCGCGGGCGATGCTGGTCAGCGAGATCTCGTGCACGCCGTCGGCGCTACGCACGCCCTCCCCGGCCAGGTCGAGACTCTCCATCGCGCGCTCGCCACGCTCGGCCTGGCGCAGCGCTGCCTGCACCGCGCCGGGCAGGCTCATCGCACCGATCGCGCGGCGCAGCGCGGGATGCGCCTGGCACCAGTTGCGCAGCGCAAGCGAGTACGGATCGGCCAGCAACGCGTAGTCGGTGCCGTGCACGCGCACCGGCAGCACCGCGCGCGCTAGCGCATCGGGCAGCGGCAGCGCGTCGAAATGCCAGTTACCCTCCAGCTGCTGCGGCGCCAGCGGCGTCAGCCCCAGCAGCGCGGCCACGCGCGGCAGGTGCTGCGGCGACTCTGCCAGCAGTTCGTCGAGGTAGGCCGACAGGGGCTGCTGGCGCAGGCGCGCTGCATCGCACCAGGTGTCTTCGAGGGCCTGCATCGCCTACTCCTGGATCGCTCCGGCCAGTTCGAAGATCGGCATATAGAGCAGGAACACCACCAGGCCGATCAGTCCGCCCACCACCAGCATCAGCACCGGGCCGAAAACCTTGCTGAAGACCTCGATGGCGCGCTCCAGCGCCTCGTCATGGAACAGCGCGATGCGCTCGCACATGGCCGCGATCTCGCCGCTCTGCTCGCCCACGCGCAACAGGCGCTCGGCCACCGGCGTGGCCAGCCGGTGTGCGGTGAAGGTAGCCGCCAGCGGCTGGCCGGCGCGCACGGCGGTGAGCGCGCGCGCCACGTCATGCTGGTAGTCCGCCGGCAGCAGCCCGCCGGCCAGTTCGATCGCCTCGACGACATTCATGCCGCCCGACAGCAGCATGCCGATGGTGCGATAGAAGCGCGCCAGCACGAACAGCACGCGCTGCGCGCGCAGCGCGGGAATGCGCCACAGCAGCCCGGACAATGCGCCCCTGACCGCCGTGGTGCGCCCTGCCATCACCAGTGCCGCCACCGCCGCCGCCATGCCCGCCGCGATCTCCAGGCCACGCGCTTCCACCTGCGCCCCCCACCACACCATGAAGCGTGCGCCCGCCGGCAGGTTGGCGACTGAATCGAACACGGCGGCAAAGCGCGGCACCACGAAGAACAGCATGAACAGCAGGATCAGCACGCCGACGCCGACCACCACGGCCGGGTACATCATCGCGCCGCGCACGCGCGCGCGGATGGTGTCGAGCTTCGACTCGTACAGCCGGTAGCGGCGCAGCGCCAGCGCCAGTTGCCCGGAATGCTCGGACGAGGCGGCGGTGGCCACCAGCAGCGGCGGGAACACCTCCGGCTGGCGCGCCATCGCGCCGGAGAACGGCATGCCCTGGTACATCGCCTGCAGCAGTTCCGTGACGACCTGCCGCGCGGTGCCGCTGGCCTTGTCGCGCAGCGCTTCCATGGCTTCGACCAGCACCAGCCCGGCGTCGAGCAGCACGCCCAGCTCCTGGATGAAGATGCCCAGCGCAAAGCGCGGCTTGCGCGCAGGCAGGCGCAGCCGCCGCGTGGGCCTGAGCGACAGCACGCGCAGGCCTTCGTCCTGCAGCTGGCGTCGGGCCTCGTCCAAGGCCACGGCCTGCAGGCGGCGCGATTCGATGCGGCCGTCGCGCAATACGCGCGCCTCGAACTCGTTCACGGTGCGCCCTCCCCGGCCGCCAGCGCCTGCCGGCGGCGCAGCAGTGGCTGGTAGCGGTCCCACACGCGCCTGGCATAGCGGGCGCGCAGCGCCTCGCGCCCCGGTGCCGAGCCGGCGTTATAGGCGCCCACAGCTTCCCAGCCATACCCCAGCTGCTGCACGAAGCCGCCCAGCACCCACGCGCCCGCCATCACCGACAGGCAGGCGTCGGCCTGCAGCATGGCTTCGGTGATGCCGTATGGCGCGAGTTCGGCCAGGTGGCGGCTGTTGACCTGCATCAGGCCGATGTCGCGGCTGCCGTCGCGGTTGCGGTGGCGCGCCGACGTGTCCAGGCCGGACTCGGCCTGCGCGATCGCGTAGAGCAGCAAGGGATCGATGCGATAGCGCTCGGCAGCGGCCTGCCAGCAGGTCGCAAGCGCTTGCGGCAGGGACAGCAGGGCCGCCGCCGCGGCGCTGGCGGCGGCACGGGTGAGGTGGCGGCGTCGCCGTTGCCTGCTAGAAGCCATAGACGATGTCCTTGTCGTCCCCGCTGCCGCCAGCCTTGCCGTCCTTGCCCAGCGAAGTGATCTCCACTTCGCTGCCGGCGCCCGGGTTCTTCCACACGTAGGGATGGCCCCATGGGTCGGCCGGCAGGCCCTTGGCCAGGTACGGCCCGTCCCAGCCGGGAGCGCTCCCCTTCTGCACCAGTGCGTTCAGCCCTTCCTGCTCGCTCGGGTAGCGGCCGGTATCGAGGCGGAACTGGGTCGCCGCGTCGGCCAGCGTCTTCATCTGCGCATTGGCGGACTTGATCCGGGCCTTGTCTACCTGCGAGAACAGCCGCGGCCCGACATAGCCGGCCAGCAGCGCGATGATCAGCAGCACCACCAGCAGCTCGAGCAGCGTGAAGGCAGCCTGCGCCGGGCGAAGTGCCCTGACCGCACGGATTGGCCCTGCGCTGTCGATGCCCGGGAACCGGCTTGCCGCCATGGCGCCCCTCGATTGGAATTGCCGCTGCGCGCGGAGGTGAAGGCAATTCTAGTCATCAAAATAACCGAGTCAAAAGAAAACTCTTGAGTTGCCGCAAGGCAGGAAATATAACAATCCTGACCCGACATCCGACATCACGTCCGCGCGGATTCATGTACATTTAACCCACCCTTTTTTCTTAAGCCCTTTGTCCTGCTTATGGGACAGCTGCGCTGTGCGCAGCGATGGGCGCCCGCCACCATCCATCTCCTGCAATGTCAATACTGGAGCCAGTTTCAGACAATACAACGAAGCCAGATCTGGGCATTTTTAAATGTCCCGCAATCCGTTGCATGGGATATTTCTCGAAATTCAGAAAATACATAAATCACCCTTCCATTTCCGTAATTTCAGAAATTTGTGAAAACAGAAAAAAACACATTGCGATAAGGCGAGCGTTGCCAGGAAATTTCCATCGGCACCCGCCATAAGCGCCCGCGCAAAACCTTCTGAAGGCCAGGACTCGGGCAGTGCCTATGCCTGGCCGATCTGCACGCGCCATCGCCAGCGTGGGCCCGGGACTGTCCGGGAACGATGGCAGTTACCGGAGGCAATGCAATGAAGATCAAGCAGACCGTTTTCCCCACTCTCCTGCTGCTGGGCGGCGGACTCTTCGCCACCCCCGCGCGGGCGCACGGCGTGGTGGAATTCCCGATCGCGCGGCAGCTCAAGTGCTTCCAGGACGGGGGCTTCTGGTATCCCGCGGACGGCTCGGGCGTGCCCAATGCCGCTTGCCGCGAGGCCTTCCGGCGCAGCGGCGCCTATCCCTTCCAGCAATGGAACGAGGTGACAGGGTTCCCGCAGGACTACAACAGCCAGGCCTCGGTCGAGCAAGCCATCAAGGATGGCACGCTGTGCAGCGGCGGCGACCCCAAGAAGGCGGGGCTCGACGTGCGTTCGACGCAGTGGCACAAGACCCCGATCAAGCCCCAGAACGGCAAAGTCCGCGTGATGTTCTACGCCACGGCGGCGCATAACCCGTCGTTCGTGCGCATCTACCTGACCAAGGCTTCGTATGTCTATGGCGAGCCGCTGCGCTGGGCGGACCTGGAGCAGACCTATTCGGGCGCGGCGCCGGCGCCGCAGACCATCGGCGGCAAGCGCTACTACGTTTATGACGTGCCGATCCCGGCGGGGCGCACCGGCAATGCCGTGCTGTACCTGCGCTGGCAACGGCAGGATGCGGGGCGCGAGGGCTTCTACAACTGCAGCGACGTCACCATCGAGAGTGCCGCCGGCGTACCCACCGACGGCTTCCCATGGTTCGAGGGGGGCTTCTTCCTCAAGCAGGGCTTCGAGCCGGTGCCCGGCGACCAGGTGCGCTTTCGCGTGCTGGGCAGCGATGCCGGCGGCAAGGAGCGCGTGGACGAGCGCCTGGCGATCACGCCACAGAACGCGCCGCAGTCCGCGTGGGGCCCGCAGCTGGCCAACCTGCTCAACGGCAAGTACAGCGCGCTGCTGCGCATCGGCGAGCGCCAGGGCAATGACATCGTGTTCAATACGGCCAACCTGCAGGCCAACGTGATCTGGCTGAAGAACGAGAAGGACTCGGCGCAGCTGTCGATCCTGTCGCCGGATGCGCCCACACCGGCGCCGGCGCCGACGCCCGCTCCAGCTCCAACTCCTGCCCCGACGCCCACACCTGCCCCTGCTCCGGCTCCGGCACCAACTCCCGCGCCAGCCCCGGCACCCGCACCGGGCCAGTATCCGAAATGGCCCACGGGCATCGGCACCTACAAGCCTGGCATCAGCATCGTGGTCGGCGTGGACGGCAAGCTGTGGCGCTGCCGGCCGGCGCCGTTCGGCGGCTGGTGCAACATCAATCATCCGGCGTACACGCCGGGCGGGCCGCAGGTGCCCAGGGAGGCGGATGCGCAAGCCTGGATGCCCGCGCAGTAGCAATATGGGCCGGCGCGGCGGGCGCAAACCCGCCGCGCATTGTCCTGCCAAAAACACGGCCGCCGATGCGGCGGCGAAGCGACCCCCACCACCACACCATGCACCTGTCACCGCTTGCCCAACTTCTGATTGCGCACCTTGGCGACCTGGGCAGCCAGTGGGGCTTGTCCCGCACCGCCAGCCAGATCCTGAGCCTGCTCTATATCGCCCCGCGGCCGCTGAATGCCGACGAGATCGCGCAGGCGCTGAGCCGCTCGCGCTCCAATATCAGCGTGGGGTTAAGGGAACTGGACTCCTGGAACCTGACCCACCCTTCCCAGGCCGATGTCCCGCGCGACCGGCGCGAATACCTGCGCGTGCCCGCCGATGTGTGGGTCAGCTTCCGCACCCTGGCCGCCGAGCGCAAGCGCCGCGAGATCGACCCGGCGCTGCGGGCCCTGCGCGCGCTGCGGCAGGAAGCCGGCGCGGCTGAGGACGACCCCCACCTGCTGGCGCGCATCGATACGCTGCTGGAGTTGCTGACGCTGCTCGGCAGCTGGATGCACGGCATGCAGCGGCTGGACGATGAGGCCCTGCGGCGCGTATTGCGCCACGGCGCCGCGCCGGAGCCGCCGTGACGCTCAGCGGGCAGCGTGCCAGGCCACGGCCAGTGCCAGCAGCCACAGGACGGCGCCGGTCAGCCGCTCCACCCACCGCACCGAGCGCCCGAAGCGCGCCGCCACCGCCGGATGCCCGATGCCATACGCGAGCAGCAGGTCCCAGCCCAGCACCACGGCAAACATCCATACGCCGTAGGCGAGCTGCACCGCGGGCGGGGTGCGGCTGGCAGCCAGCACCGAGAACAGGCTGGCATAGAACAGCCCGTTCTTGGGATTCAGGACGGCGGAAAGGAACCCGCTGGCCAGCTGGGTGAGCCACGGTGCGGGCGCGGCGCGCGTGGCGCCCTCCGCCGCGGGAATGGCCAGCTCGCCGCTGGCGCGCAGCAGCCGCCAGCCCAGCCATGCAAGGTAGGCGCAGCCCGCCCACTGCAATGCCGCGAACAGCAGCGGATGGTCGCGCGTCGCGGCAAACCCGGCCAGCGCCAGGCCGATAAATACGCCATTGCCGAGCGCGATGCCCAGGCATACGCCGCTGGCGCGCCGCGGCCCGTGCACCAGCGCGCTGCGCACCACCAGGAAAAAATCCGGCCCCGGGCTGAGCAGCGCCAGCGCATGCGCGCCAGCCACCATGGCGAACTGCTGCCAGGGCAGCGCGCGCGCGCCGAGATCGAAAGCCATGTCCATGCCGACCCTCCGTGAAGAGCCAGCAGTGTCGTGCGCGGGGAGGCGAGCGGTCTTGAAGAAAGTTGCTGTGGTGGCAGGCCGGTCAGGCAACGCGCTGGTAGCCGCGCGGCGTTATGGCCACGCGCTGCTTGAACGCGCGCTGGAAGTGGCTCTGATCGGCAAAGCCCAGCAACAGCGCCACCTCGGCCAGCGCCGCGCCCTGCCGCAGCAGGCGGCGCCCGTGCTGGATGCGAAGGTCGAGCTGGTAGGCGTGCGGCGTCATGCCGGTCTCGGCGCGGAAGGCACGGATCAGGTGGTAGCGGCTCAGGCCGCAGGCGTGCGCCAGTTCGGCCAGCGGCAGCCGTTCGGCATGGCGTGCGCGCAGCAGCTCGCACAGCTGCGACACCCGTGCGGAGACGGCAGCGGGCGCAGGCATAGTCTGCGTGGCCGCGCCGGTATCGATGGCGGTATGCAGGTCGCCGATGAAGGCGACCAGCGCGGCCTCTTTCTCGACGCTGTCCGCAGCCGAGAACAGCGCGCGGTTCAGCCCGCAGACCAGCCCGTAGACCGGCGGCGACGCCGTCACGCACGCCGGCAGCGCGGTCCGTGCCGTGCCGTCCTCATCCAGCACGGCGGCGACCCACGCCGGATCGAAATGCAGCATCTGGTAGCTCCAGCGCCCGTCCGGCACCGGATTGCAGGCATGCACCTGGCCCGCCGGGATCAGCACCACCGCGCCTGGCCCGATCAGCGCCGCATCGGCGCCACAGGCAAAGCGGCTGGTGCCGCTGTCGACGGCGCCGACTGACAGGGTGGGATGGGTATGCGGCAGGTAGCTGGCGCTGCTGTGGCTGGCGCGCCGGCTTTCGGCAAACGGCAGCGCGGGATCGGCCCACCAGCAGGTGGCGGCAGGCGCGGCCATGGGGTGGCTCAACCCTCGCTGCGGTACGGGCGTTCGCGCAGCCATTTGGTGGCGATCCACTTTTCGCCGGATGCCACCGGCAGGCCGGCGTGCAGCGTTCGTTCATCCAGCTTGCCGTCGGGCAGCAGGTAGCTGAAGTACACCGCGTTGCCCTTGACCGGCGCCACCTCCAGCCCCACGCGCGGGAACGCGGTGGCGCCACCCGCCTCGGGCGTGTTCAGGTAGATCACCAGGGTGGCGATGCGCTGCCCGCCGACGGACAGCTGCCGCGCCTCGCCCGGGCGCTGCGGGTTGAAGTAGTCGAAGTGCGGCTGGTACTCGCCGCCGGGCTTGTAGTTGAGGATCTGCAGGCCTTCGCCGTGCTCGGCGGGCACGCCGGTGACGGCGGCGATGCGCGCCTCGATGCGCGCGATCAGGGCGTGCTCGGCCACCTGGAACATCGCGCCCATGCTGGTGCGGGCGTCGATCAGGTTCTCGTCGCCGGTGTCCGGGTTGACCACCGGCGAGCGCGCCAGGCGGCCGCGCGACAGCGCCACCAGGGCATCGCACTCGTCGTCGGTCAGCAGTTGCTGGAACAGCTGGATCTGCGGCGACGCCAGCCGGAACAAGATCGGAACCTGGCGGTCGCCGCCATCGGCCGCGTAGACCGCGGGCGTGCCGGCGGCGGCGGCAGGGCGGGCCCGCGCAGGCCTGGCCGGCGCGGCACCATCGGCGTCTTGTGCAAATGCCGCGGCCACGGCCCGGCGCGCAAAAGCGTCGTCATAGCCCGAGCGCAGCATCGACAGCACCAGCGCATCGGCGGCAAAGCCCTGGGCGATATGCCGGGCCAGCCATTGTTCAAGTTCGGGCGAGGATTCGGTGTAGCCGGTCTTGCCGCCGGCAACGGATGCTTCGCGGATCATGACGGATTGGCGGCGACGCGTTGCGACGAGAACGGGTTGCGGGCAGGCGGCTCAGACACCGGTGCGCGCGGGCGCGACGGCGCGATCTCGGGATCGCCGGCCACGGTGACCGTGGCTTCGGAATACTGCCAGCGCTTCCACGCCGCCAGCACCGCGTTCGGGTATTCGGGGCGGCCGCGGCTGCCGTTGTAACGGCCCAGCGCCAGGTACAGGTCGCCCTGCTCGCGGTCCAGGTAATAGCGCAGGATGGTGCAGCCGTAACGCAGGTTGCTCTGCAGGTGAAAGAGCTTGCGCGGGTCGCTGTCGCCGATGGCGCGCACCCAGAACGGCATCACCTGCATCAGCCCGCGCGCACCGGCCGAGCTGATCGCGTACTTGCGGAAGTTGCTCTCGACCTGGACCAGGCCCAGCACCAGCGCGGGCTCCAGCCCGGCGCGCTTGGCCTCGTAGTAGGCCACCTCGATCAGTTCCACGCGCACCTGCGGCTCGGGGATGCGCGAGGCCAGGCGGGCAGACATCTCGCCCAGCCATTTCAGGTAGGCCAGGCGCTCGCCGCCGGATGCAAATACCGGCCGCGTGGACCGGTCATCGGCGATGGCGGCGGCCAGCGCGCCGCGCACGGAATCGGCCAGGTCCTCTTCCTTTTGCGCGCCGGCGTGGGCTGCCATGGCCGCCAGGGCCAGCAGCAGCCCGCCCGCGCAGCGGCGGGCGGCGTCGGTCATGCCGCGGGCGGCGCGCATGGGGCTCAGTTCGCCAGCTGGCTGCGCACGTGGCCGACCACGTCGGCCACGCTGACGGCGGTGGCCTGCGCGTCGCGCCGGCCCTGGTACTCGACCTTGCCTTCCTTCAGGCCGCGGTCGCCCACCACCACGCGGTTCGGCACGCCGATCAGCTCCCAGTCGGCAAACATCACGCCCGGGCGCTCGCCGCGGTCGTCCAGGATGACGTCCACGCCGGCGGCCAGCAGCTCGGCATGGATGCGGTCGGCCTCGGCCTTGACGGCTTCGGAGCGGTCATAGCCCACCGGGCAGATCACCACTGCGAACGGCGCGATCGCGGCCGGCCAGATGATGCCGCGCTCATCGAAGTTCTGCTCGATCGCCGCACCCAGGATGCGGGTGACGCCGATGCCGTAGCAGCCCATCTGCATCGGCTGGGTCTTGC
The DNA here is from genome assembly GCF_054072015.1 of Cupriavidus sp. CP313. Lineage (NCBI taxonomy): Bacteria > Pseudomonadati > Pseudomonadota > Betaproteobacteria > Burkholderiales > Burkholderiaceae > Cupriavidus > Cupriavidus sp. CP313. Next base: position 98,938 of record NZ_JBSVZB010000021.1, read on the forward strand.
CGTTCTCGTCCAGGAAGGTGGCGTTCATGGACTCGGAATAGCGCGTGCCGAGCATGAACACGTGGCCCACCTCGATGCCGCGGCAGATTTCCAGCGTGCCCTGGCCGTCCGGCGAGGCGTCGCCGGCCACCACGTTGCGCAGGTCGGCCACGACCGGCTCGGGCAGGTCGCGGCCCCAGTTGACGCCGGTGTAGTGGTAGTCGCGGTAGTTGGCGCCGCAGACGAAGTCGCTCATGTTGGCGACGGTGCGGTCGGCCACCACGTTGACCGGCTTCTTCATGGCGATCGGGCCCAGGTAGCCCGGCGGCGAGCCGAAGGCGTCGACGATCTCGTTCTCGGTGGCAAAGCGGAAGTCGGCCAGGCCCGGCACCTTGGACGCCTTGACCTCGTTCAGTTCATGGTCGCCGCGGATCAGCAGCAGCCAGATCTCGGCGCCGGCCTCGGTGTCCTTGGCCAGCACGATCGACTTGACGGTGCGCTGCAGCGGGATGTTCAGGAATTCGGCCACTTGCTCGCACTTGGCCTTTTCCGGGGTGAAGGTCTTGACCAGGTCTTCCGTGGGCGCGGCACGCTCGGCCAGCAGGGGCAGCGCCTCGGCGGCCTCCATGTTGGCGGCGTAATCCGAGGTCGGGCAGTAGACGATGGCGTCTTCGCCGGTGTCGGCGATCACATGGAACTCATGCGAGCCAGAACCGCCGATGGCGCCGTTGTCGGCCGCCACGGCGCGGAATTCCAGGCCAAAGCGGCGGAAGATGCGCACGTAGGCGTCGTACATGTTCTGGTACGACTTGCGCAGGCCGTCCGTGTCGCGGTCGAAGGAATAGGCATCCTTCATGGTGAACTCGCGCCCGCGCATGATGCCGAAGCGCGGCCGGCGCTCGTCGCGGAACTTGGTCTGGATCTGGTAGAAATTGACCGGCAGCTGCTTGTAGCTGCGGATTTCCGAGCGGGCGATGTCGGTCACCACCTCTTCCGAGGTCGGCTGGACCGCGAAGTCGCGCTCATGGCGGTCCTTCAGGCGCAGCAGCTCGGGGCCCATCTTGTCCCAGCGGCCGGTTTCCTGCCACAGCTCGGCCGGCTGGATCACCGGCATGGACAGCTCCACCGCGCCGGCGCGGTTCATTTCCTCGCGGACGATGTTCTCCACCTTGCGGATCACGCGCAGCCCGATCGGCATGTAGTTATAGATGCCGGCGCCCAGCTTCTTGATCATGCCGGCGCGCATCATCAGCTTGTGCGAAACGATTTCCGCGTCGGCGGGCGCTTCCTTGAGGGTGGAAATGAAGAATTGCGAGGCTTTCATCCGTAATTTCTCTCTGGGCCGCCGGGTTCGGAAAAATCCGTCCCGGCAAAATCCGGGGGCCGGCGGCACTGAATTGTGTGCACGCGCCTGAAACTGCCCTTCCGCTCGGGGAAAACCAGCATCCCCCGGTCCGGGCCCGGCTGCGCGCTTCCTTTATAATCAGCGTAATTCTAAAGGATTCGAGGTGCAGTCATGCTCGATCGTGAAGGCTTTCGCCCGAACGTCGGCATCATCCTCCTCAACGCACGAAACGAGGTTTTCTGGGGCAAGCGAATCGGCGAACACTCCTGGCAGTTCCCGCAAGGTGGCATCAAGTACGGCGAAACGCCTGAACAGGCCATGTACCGCGAACTGCATGAGGAAATCGGCCTGCTTCCGGAGCACGTCAGGATCGTCGGTCGCACGCGCGACTGGCTGCGTTACGAGGTGCCGGACAAGTTCATCCGCCGCGAGATCCGCGGCCACTACAAGGGCCAGAAACAAATCTGGTTCCTGCTGCGCATGGCCGGCAGGGACTGTGATATCCATCTGCGTGCCACCGAGCACCCTGAGTTCGACGCCTGGCGTTGGAGTCATTACTGGGTGCCGCTGGAGGCGGTGATCGAGTTCAAGCGCGATGTCTACCAGTTGGCGCTGACGGAGTTGTCACGCTTCCTGAACCGGCACGCGCGTGTGCCGCTGAGTCCCTATGGCACACACGGGACGCACGGCCCCCACGGCATGCATGGCCGACACGGCGGACCGCGCAGCCAGGCGCTCAGCCGCGCCCAGCAGGCGCAGCAGGCCGACGCCGACTGCAATGCCGAGGCCGAGCACGCGACCGAGCACGATTCACCGGCAACGCCGGTTTCCACCTCACGGAGCACTGATGACTAGTTTCACCGGCCTGGGCCGCCGCGGCGGCCTGACCGCTGCCGGAATGCTGATTGCCGCGGCCAGCCTTGCGCTGGCCGGCTGCAAGACCACCGGCAAGGAGATGGCGGAGGAAGAAAGCACCTGGCTCAACCCGTTCGCGCCCAAGACCTTTGAAGAGGCCAAGGCCATGCTGCCGGCACCGCCGCAGGACGCCAACCTGATCCCGTTCTCGGTGGCGGGCACCGGCTCGCTGTCGTTCGCGGTGGACGCCAAGTCGGTCTCGGTCGGCAAGGACAACGTGGTGCGCTACACGGTCGTCACCTCCAGCCAGAGCGGCGCGCGCAACGTGACCTTCGAAGGCCTGCGCTGCGATGCGTTCGAGCGCAAGCTCTACGCCACGCTGCCCAAGGGCGCGACGGAATGGGTGCCCAACAGCAGCGACTACGGCGAGACCTGGCACCGCATGGAGACTGGCGTGCGCAATGCCTACGCCGCCACGCTGGCGATCGATTTCTTCTGCGAGGGCCGTACCGTCGCCGGCACCGCCGACGCCATGGTGCGCGACCTGCAATCACGCGCGCCGCGCAAGCGCTGAAGCGCGCTGCATCCTGAAGCTAAAACGGCGGGGCTGCCAGGCAGTCCCGCCGTTTTCTTTTGCGCCTGGCTTCTCGGCCGGGCTCGCTGCGTCAGACCAGCACCAGGTTGTCGCGATGGATCAGTTCGGGCTCGTTCAGGTGCCCCAGCACGGACTCGATCTCGGACGAGGGCTTGCGCGCGATCAGCCGCGCCTCGGCGCTGGAATAGTTGGTGATGCCGCGCGCCACCTCCTTGCCCTGCGCGTCGACGCACGCGATCACCTCGCCACGGGCGAACTCGCCCTGCACTTCCGTCACGCCGATCGGCAGCAGCGACTTGCCGCCGCTGGTGAGCTTCTCGACCGCGCCGTTGTCGATCACGACCCGGCCGCGCAGTTGCAGGTGGTCGGCCATCCATTGCTTGCGCGCCGTGAGCCGCCCGGTCGGCGCCAGCAGCTGGGTGCCGATGGCCTCGCCCGCAGCCAGGCGCTCCAGCACGTGAGCCTCGCGCCCGGAGGCGATGGTGGTGTGGGCGCCGGACTTGGCCGCGCGCTTGGCCGCCAGGATCTTGGTCAGCATGCCGCCGCGCCCGATCGACGTGCCGGCGCCGCCGGCCATCGCTTCCAGCTCGGGGGTGCCGGCCAGGGCCTCGTCCACGAACTGCGCGGCCGGGTCCTTGCGCGGATCGGCGGTGTACAGGCCGCGCTGGTCGGTCAGGATCACCAGCGCATCGCCTTCAATCAGGTTGGTCACCAGCGCGCCCAGCGTGTCGTTGTCGCCGAACTTGATTTCGTCGGTGACCACGGTGTCGTTCTCGTTGATGATCGGCACCACGCCCAGGGACAGCAGCGTGAGCAGGGTCGAGCGGGCGTTGAGGTAGCGTTCGCGGTCGGCCAGGTCGGCGTGGGTCAGCAGCACCTGCGCGGTGCGGATGCCGTAGCGGCCGAACTGGCTTTCATAGACCTGCGCCAGGCCCATCTGGCCGACGGCGGCGGCGGCCTGCAGCTCATGGATTTCCTTCGGGCGGCGCACCCAGCCCAGGCGCTGCATGCCTTCGGCGATGGCGCCGGAGCTGACCAGCACCACTTCCTTGCCGGCCACGCGCAGCTTGGCGATCTGGGCCGCCCAGCGGGCGATGGCGTCGTGATCCAGCCCCTTGCCGTCGTTGGTGACCAGGCTGGAGCCGACTTTGACGACGATGCGCTTTGCCTGCGCGATGACCGATTGCATGACGGGAATCCTGTCTTTAGGAACTCGTTTTACACCGGGGCCTGCGCCGCCCCATTGCGTTCCCCTCTCCCGCAAGCGAGCGAGGGGAGCAGACCATTGGCCCTTGTTATGCCTCGCCCTGCCCCTGGTCGACGTTGTGCAGCCGCTCGTCCAGGCGGATGTCCGGCTCGGCCAGCGCCGCGGCCTCTGCGGCCTTGATCGCCAGCAGGTGGTCCTTGATCGCGTAGATCAGCTCACGGCAGCCTTCGCCGGTCAGCGCCGAAATCTGGAACACCGGGCCCTTCCACTTGTAGCGCTTGAGGAAGTCCTTCACGCGGGTGGCGCGTTCTTCCTCGGGGACCACGTCGAGCTTGTTCAGCACCAGCCAGCGCGGCTTGTCGTACAGGGTGTCGTCGTACTTCTTCAGTTCGTTGACGATGGCCTTGGCCTCGGCCACCGGGTCGACTGCCTCGTCGAACGGTGCCAGGTCGACGATATGCAGCAGCAGGCCGGTGCGCTGCAGGTGACGCAGGAACTGGTGACCCAGGCCCGCGCCTTCGGCGGCGCCTTCGATCAGGCCGGGAATGTCGGCGACCACGAACGATTGCTCATGGTCCACGCGCACCACGCCCAGGTTCGGGTGCAGCGTGGTGAACGGATAGTCCGCCACCTTCGGGCGCGCGTTGGAGATATGCGAGATAAATGTCGACTTGCCGGCGTTGGGCATGCCCAGCAGGCCGACGTCGGCCAGCACCTTGAGCTCGAGCTTGAGCATGCGGCGCTCGCCCGGCTTGCCGTCCACCTGCTGGCGCGGCGCGCGGTTGGTACTGGACTTGAAATGCAGGTTGCCCCAGCCGCCCATGCCGCCTTCGGCCAGGCACACGCGCTGGCCGTGCTCGGTCAGGTCGGCGATGACTTCGCCGGTGTCCATATCGGTGATCAGCGTGCCCACCGGCATGCGCAGCGTGATGTCCTCACCCGCCGCACCATAGCAGTCGGAGCCGCGGCCGTTCTCGCCGTTGCGGGCCACGTGCTTCCTGGCGTAGCGGAAGTCGATCAGCGTATTGATATTGCGGTCCGCCACGGCGAACACGCTGCCGCCGCGGCCGCCATCGCCACCATCCGGGCCGCCGAAGGGCACAAACTTCTCGCGCCGGAACGAGGCGCTGCCATTGCCGCCGTTGCCGGCGATGGCTTCGATTCGGGCTTCGTCTATGAACTTCATGATGATGGGTTTCCGTGATGGATCGGCGGATCAGCGGCTAAAAGCCACCAACCGAGCTGGCGAACTGACATTGTCGCCAGAAAAGAAAAGGCCCCGCAAGCGTTGCGGGGCCTTCATCCTGCAAAGGCTGTTATCAGGCCGCCGGAACGACGCTGACTTGCTGCTTCTTGGCAGGGCCCTTGACGGCGAACTGCACGTGGCCGTCCACCAGGGCAAACAGCGTGTGGTCCTTGCCCACGCCGACGTTGTCGCCGGCATGCACGCGGGTACCGCGTTGGCGGATGATGATGCCGCCGGCGTTGATGGCCTGGCCACCAAACACCTTCACGCCCAGACGCTTCGATTCGGAATCACGGCCGTTCCGCGTGGAACCGCCGCCTTTTTTCTGTGCCATGTCTTACTCCTGTCGCTTTACCTGGTTACGCTCGATCGATCAGGCAACGATCGCTTCGATGCGCAGTTCGGTGTAATTCTGACGATGGCCCTGACGCTTCTGGTAGTGCTTGCGACGGCGCATCTTGAAGATCTTCACTTTGTCGTGACGACCTTGGGAGATAACGGTAGCTTTGACGGAAGCCCCGCTAACCAGCGGCGTACCAAACTTGATTTGGTCGCCGGCGCCCACTGCGAGCACCTGGTCGAGCGTGATTTCTGCGCCAATGTCTGCCGGTATCTGTTCTACTTTAAGTTTTTCGCCAGCAGCAACCTTGTATTGCTTGCCGCCGGTTTTTACGACCGCGTACATTGTCGAACCTCTCGGATGTGAATAAAACGCCGTATGCCGGCACTGGCGCACCCTGCGCGGCCGGTCAACTGCACGGCCTGGCGCTTGGATGGGCTCAATGCGGCCCGGTTATTTCCCGCCGGCCAGAACCCGCAAAGCGAGCGTAACCACCGGAGGAAACCGGGAATTGTAAACGAGATCCGGGAAAAGCGCAAAGAAAACAGGCACATAGCCTGTGTGCGGCGGCATCGCCACAATGGAACCGCGCCCTGGCTCAGGTCAGGTCGGCGAGCAGGAATCCCGCCAGTGCCGCAAACGCCACCCAAAGGGCGGTGCGGCGCAGGTGGCGGCGAGGAACGGACTTGTTCATGGCTGCATTATAGATGCGCGCCTTGCGAACACCCTGAGCGCATACCCTGAGCGCGAATCTTTAGAAGCGCGCCATACGTAGAACGCCACGCGCATCGCATATAATCGTCCGGTTTTGCGTAACGGTGATCATCTTGTCCCAGCCTTCCGCCACTGCCTTGCTTGCCCCGGTCGCTGCAGACATGCGCGCGGTCGATGCTGTTATCCGTCAGCGGCTGTCTTCTGAAGTCCCCCTGATCGAGCAGATCGGCGAATACATCATCGGTGCCGGCGGCAAGCGCCTGCGCCCGGTGATCCTGCTGCTGACTGCGCGCGCGATGGGCTACGACGGCAATCGCCACCATGAGCTGGCCGCCGTCGTGGAGTTCATCCACACCGCCACCCTGCTGCACGACGACGTGGTCGACGAGTCCGAGCTGCGGCGCGGGCGCGATACCGCCAATGCCGTGTTCGGCAACGCCGCCAGCGTGCTGGTGGGCGACTTCCTCTATTCGCGCGCGTTCCAGATGATGGTCGATGCCGGCAGCATGCGCATCATGGAGATCCTGTCCAACGCGACCAACGTGATCGCCGAGGGCGAGGTCCTGCAGCTGCTGAACATGCACGACCCCGACGTCACCGTCGAGCGCTACCTGCAGGTGATCCGCTACAAGACCGCCAAGCTGTTCGAGGCCGCGGCCCAGCTCGGCGCCGTGCTGGCCGGCGCCGACGCCCAGATGGAAGAAGCCGCGGCAGAGTATGGCCGCCGCATCGGCACCGCGTTCCAGCTGATCGACGACATGCTCGACTACACCGCCAGCGCGGAGCAGATGGGCAAGAATGCCGGCGACGATCTGCGCGAAGGCAAACCCACCCTGCCGCTGCTGCACCTGCTCGAGCACGGCACCGCCGAGCAACGCCAGCTGGCGCGCGACGCCATCGTCCAGGGCGGGACCGAGCACTTCGACGCCGTGTTCGCGGCCATCCACGCCAGCGGCGCGCTGGACGTCACCTTCGAAGCCGCACGGCGCGAGGCTGAAGCCGCCGAACAAGCGGCACGGCAGTTCCCGCCGTCAGCACTGAAGGAAACCCTGATCCAGCTCTGCGCGTTTTCATTGCAACGTCAGTCCTGACGCAACTGCGGGGAAGGCCGCGGAAGCGGGCTGAACGGCGATTTTCCTCGCCCTCTTCCATTCCCCAAAAAACACTGCTAAACTTACTTTCTTTGCTGCTGACGGTCAAACGTTTGCCAGCAAACCAAATCGGGGTGTAGCTTAGCCTGGTAGAGCGCTACGTTCGGGACGTAGAGGCCGGAGGTTCGAATCCTCTCACCCCGACCAGATTTAAAGGGCCGAATCAACGTCAGTTGGTTCGGCCTTTTGTCTTTCTGCCCCCTCCCGCTCTCCGGCAACTCATCCCTTGATCGCCTTGCGCTGACGCTTGAATGACTTCAGGTCGGCCGCGGAAAACAGCTGGCTACGCCCCACTTCCGCATGGGGCGCCAGCTTGCCGTCGCGCACCAGCCGCCGGAAGGTGGCAATTGAAACTTCGAGGTATTCGGCCGCCTCCGCGGCGGTGAAGTCTGCTTCAGCGAGGTGGCCAAAGACTTCCTCGTGCGAGAAGTTCTCGTCCTTGAAAGCCTGCTCGCCCACCAGCGTGAAGAACTTGACGCGCTCCTGCGCGGGCATCTTGCTGACGGCCTTCATCAGGTCTTCTGCGGTCATGATGGTCATCCCTTTCTCTCTGCCCTCAGGTACTGCTTGAGCTCGTCGTAGAAGTTCTCATGCGAGCCCACCTTGTAAAAGTCGATCCACAGTAATTCGAGATCCACGCCTGCTGCCTGCTTCCCGGGTCGCGGCGGCCGGTAGGCGATCAGGTATTCCTGCCGGTTGAACTTGAATTTGTGGACCCGGATCCCGGCCAGATCGCCAACCTTGGCTTCCCCAACGCCAGGATCTGCGCAAACCACCTCCACTTCATCCTCGATCGCCAGTTGCAACGGCTTGTGTGCCTTCTTGACGAACTGCACGAAGGGCTTCTTGTAAATTGGCTTCATGCAATTTTATACACGCATCTTTGATTCTATATCAGATCAAAATGACGTGGCGTCTTCCGTTGTGAAAAGGCCAATGGAAACATGGGCGGGGACAGGGATTCCTCTCAAAAGGACACCACCCCGCGCGCAAGGAAGCTGCCTGAAACGCCCCTTCTTCCCCGCGCAAGTAGGGTTGCGCCCGTGTCGCGCAAACGCCAACACCGCGCCCGCCTCGGCTTTACAAAAAGTGACCCCGGCGGCAAACTGCCCCGATCCGGGGACGTGGGTCCGTCCGCCCCCGCCTGCGTGGCATCCGCCACAGCCTAACCGCACCGCACAGCGCACCTGCCATGACACTCGGTCTTGCCCTGGCCCAGAGCCGGCGTATCGCGCCCGCCCTGCTTGCTCAGCTGGAGCAGGCCGCGCGTGAAAAGCAGTCGCAGCTGATCGACGAGATCGTCGGCAGCGGCACCATGAGCGCGCACGACCTGGCGCTGTTTGCCGCGGACAAGTACCAGCTGCCGCTGCTGGACCTGGCCCAGTACAACCTGACCAAGGTGCCGCCGGCGCTGGCCGGCAACCGTGAATTCCACGCGCACCGGCTGCTGCCGCTGGGCCGGCGCGAGAACCGGCTGGTGCTGGCGATGTCCGACCCGTCCAACCAGGCCGGGCTGGATGCGATCAAGGAAAAGTACAAGCTGCCGGTCGAAGCGGTGGTGGTCGAGCACGACAAGCTGATGAAGCACGTGCGCTCCGCCGGCGAGGCCCTGGGCACGCTGAAGAACATCTCGCCGGTGCAGGCCGAGCGCAAGATGATCGAATACGATCCGGTGGCCGCGGCCGGCAACCAGCGCAACCGCACCACCGCCGACAATATCGACGACGCCCCGGTGGTGCGCTTCCTGCAGAAGCTGCTGACCGAGGCCTTCCATCGCGGCGCGTCCGACCTGCACTTCGAACCGTTCGAGACCTTCTACCGCATCCGCTTCCGCGTGGACGGGGTGCTGCAGGAGGTTGCACGCCCGCCGCTGGATATCCGCGACAAGGTCGCCACCCGCATCAAGGTGCTGTCGCGCCTGGATATTTCTGAAAAGCGCGTGCCGCAGGACGGCCGCATGAAGCTGCTGATTGCCCTGCCCAAGGACAAGGACGCCAAGGAGACGGTCGAGCGGGCAGTGGATTTCCGCGTGTCGACGCTGCCGACGCTGTTCGGCGAGAAGATCGTGATGCGGATCCTGGAATCTTCGTCCGACAAGCTCGACATCGACCAGCTCGGCTATGAGCCCGAGCAGAAGGCGCTGCTGCTGGACGTGATCAAGCGCCCCTATGGCATGGTGCTGGTGACCGGCCCCACCGGCAGCGGCAAGACGGTGTCGCTGTACACCTTCCTGAACCTGCTGAACCAGGGCGACATCAATATCTCCACCGCGGAAGACCCGGCCGAAATCCAGCTGCCCGGCATCAACCAGGTCAACGTCAACGACAAGGCGGGCCTGACCTTTGCCGCGGCCCTGCGTTCGTTCCTGCGGCAGGATCCGGACATCATCATGGTCGGCGAAATCCGCGACCTGGAAACCGCCGACATCTCGATCAAGGCCGCGCAGACCGGCCACCTGGTGTTGTCGACGCTGCACACCAACGATGCGCCGACCACGCTGACGCGGTTGATGAACATGGGCGTGGCGGCCTTCAATATTGCGTCGAGCGTGCTGATGATCACCGCGCAGCGGCTGGCGCGGCGGCTGTGCACCTGCAAGCGCGAGGGCGAGGGCGAGATCCCGCGCGAGGCGCTGCTGGAGGCGGGCTTCCGCGAACAAGACCTGGACGGCAGCTGGCAGCCCTACCACCCGGTTGGCTGCGAGCGCTGCAATGGCACCGGCTACAAGGGCCGCTGCGGCATCTACCAGGTCATGCCGATCACAGAGGCCATACAGGAGATCATCCTGACGCATGGCACGGCACTGCAGATCGCCGAACAGGCGCGCAAGGACGGCGTGCTATCGTTGCGCGAAGCGGGGCTGCTGAAGGTGAAGCAGGGCGTCACGTCACTCGAAGAAGTGCTGGCGACTACGAATACTTAGGGAAGCAGGACACAACGTAAATACAAGACGCAGAACAAGCGTCATTTACATCGGGGGTCAATATCATGGCGACGCGTGCACCAGCGGCGGGCGCCCGGACGGCGGCACCGTCACGGGCGAAATCAGGGAAGGGGCGCAAGGCACCCACCCAGTACATCTTTGAGTGGGAAGGCAAGGACCGCAAGGGCAAGACCTTCACCGGCGAGCTGCGCGCCGAGAACCAGGCGGAGGTCACCGCCACGCTGCGCAAGCAGGGCCTGACCATCGTCAAGCTGAAGAAGCGCAAGGCCGCGCGCGGGCGCAAGATCACCGAGAAGGACATCGCCTACTTCACCCGGCAGCTGTCGACCATGCTCAAGGCCGGCATTCCGCTGCTGCAGTCGATCGACATCATCGCGCGCGGGCACGTGAACCCCAACTTCACCCAGCTGCTGTCCGACATCCGCTTCGACATCGAGGCCGGCAGCAGCATGGCCGCGGCATTCCGGCGCCATCCGAAGTACTTCGATACGCTGTACTGCAACCTGATCGATGCCGGCGAACAGGGCGGTATCCTGGACTCACTGCTGGAGCGCCTGTCGCTCTACATGGAAAAGACGATCGCGCTGAAAGGCCAGATCAAGTCGGCGATGATCTACCCGATCGCGGTGCTGACGGTGGCCTTTGCCGTGACCGTGATCCTGATGCTGTTCGTGATCCCGGCGTTCAAGGGCGTGTTCTCCAGCTTCGGCGCCAACCTGCCGGCGCCGACGCTGATGGTGATCGCCATCTCGGACTTCTTTGTCCAGTACTGGTACCTGGTGATCGGGGTGCCGGTGGCCGGCATCTCCTTCTACCTGCGCGCGCTGAAGAAATCGGAGAAGGTGCAGCGCGTCACCGACCGCGCGCTGCTGAAGCTGCCGATCTTCGGCAGCCTGTTCCGCAAGGCCGTGATCGCGCGCTGGACCCGCACGCTGGCCACCATGTTCGCCGCCGGCACGCCGCTGGTGGAGTCGATGGAGTCCGTGGCCGGCGCGGCCGGCAACTGGGTCTACTATGACGCCACGCGCGAGATCGAGCAATCGGTGCGCATCGGCACCAGCCTGACCAACGCGATGCAGGCCACCCATGTGTTCGACAACATGGTGCTGCAGATGACGCAGATCGGTGAGGAGTCCGGCGCGCTGGACAACATGCTGCTGAAGGTGGCCGAATTCTACGAGCGCGAGGTCGACGATGCCGTGGCCGCGATCTCCAGCCTGATCGAGCCGCTGATCATCGTGGTGCTGGGTGTGCTGATCGGCGGCATGGTGGTGGCGATGTACCTGCCGATCTTCAAGCTGGGACAGGTGGTGTAAGCGATGCTGTCTGCGTGGTCTGCTTCTCCCTACCCTTCGTCGACCTCCACCGGTAGCGCGCCGCTGGTGGAGGCACTGGCGGCGCTGCCGCCCTCCTTTTTGGTGGCGGCCGCGGCGCTGCTCGGGCTGGTGGTCGGCAGCTTCCTCAACGTGGTCATCCACCGGATGCCGCGCATGATGGAGCGCGACGAGGCCAACTATATCGCCGAGCTGCGCGGCGACCCGCTGCCCTACCCCGGCCGCTACAACCTGATGGTGCCGCGCTCGGCCTGCCCGCATTGCGGCCACGCGATTGCACCGTGGGAGAACGTGCCGGTGCTGAGCTACCTGTTCCTGCGCGGGCGCTGCTCGGCATGCAAGGCGCCGATCAGTGTGCGCTATCCGCTGGTCGAGCTGGTCTGTGGCGTGCTGAGCGCGCTGGTGGCGTGGCGCTTCGGCCCTGGCGGACAGGCCCTGGCCGCGCTGGTGCTGGTGTGGGCGCTGCTGGCGCTGACCATGATCGATGCCGATACGCAACTGCTGCCGGACCAGATCACCCTGCCGCTGCTGTGGCTGGGCCTGCTCCTGAACCTGGGCGGCGTGTTCGTGGCACTGCCCGACGCCGTGATCGGCGCGGCAGTCGGCTACCTGGTGCTGTGGAGCGCCTACTGGCTGTTCCGGCTCGTGCGCGGCAAGGAGGGCATGGGCTTTGGCGACTTCAAGCTGATGGCGGCGCTGGGCGCCTGGTTCGGCTGGCAGGCGCTGCCGGCGCTGGTGCTGCTGTCGTCGGTGGTCGGCGTGCTGTTCGGGCTGGCCAATATTGCGCTGCGCCGCCAGGAACGCGACACGCCCTTCCCGTTCGGGCCCTTCATCGCGCTGGCCGGCGTGGTGGTGCTGCTGTTCGGCCCCGGCGTGGTGCCGCTGTTTGCATGGCCATGACGGTGTCCGACGATATCCGCTGAAGCTGGTATCGTTGCGGCAACATCGTCAACAGAACCTCACATGCTGGAAATCGGACTGACCGGCGGCATCGGCAGCGGCAAGACCCGCGTGGCCGACATGTTTGCCGCGCGCGGTGCCGCGATCATCGACACCGACCTGCTCGCGCACGAGATCACCGCCCCGGGCGGGCGCGCCATCCCGGCGCTGGTCGAGGCCTTCGGCCCGGCCTGCCTGCGCCCCGACGGCGCCATGGACCGCGACGCGATGCGCGCACTGGTGTTTGCCGACCCTGCAGCCAAGGCGCGGCTTGAAGCCATCACCCACCCGCTGATCCGTGCGCTGACCACCGAGCGCGCCCACGCGATCCGCGATGCCGGCGAGCATCCCTATCTGATCTACGTGGTGCCGCTGCTGGTGGAATCGGGCTCATGGCGCGAGCGCGTGGGCCGCGTGCTGGTGGTGGACTGCACCGAGACCACCCAGGTGGCGCGCGTGATGTCGCGCAACGGCTTCAGCCGCGAGCAGGTGCAGGCCATCATGGCAAAACAGGCCACCCGCGCCGCGCGCCTGGCATGTGCCGACGACGTCATCGACAACGACGGCCCGGTGGAGGCACTGGCGAACCAGGTCGACCGGCTCGACCGCTACTATCGTGAACTGTCGGCGGCGACCAGGGTCCATCCATAACGCGCAACCCGGCGCGCCAGCGCATTGCATCATGCACGCGACATTGTCCTCGGCCCTTGTCTCGCATAGAATGCGCTGGAATATGCGGGGAAATCACCGCATACTGCCGGTAACCGCCTGCCATATATCGCCCCTTCCGGCATTTCCCGGGCCTCATTCTGCACCGGGCCGCTCCTGAAAGCGCCCGACGCCCTGCACGGACATTGCACTTGATTCTGTACGAATACCCTTTCAACGAACGCATCAGGACACTCCTGCGCCTGGAGGACCTGTTCGATCGGCTGGAATACTTTCTCGGCCAGGATCATGCCCACCAGCACCATGTCGCGCTGACCACGCTGTTCGAGATCATCGACGTGGCCGGCCGTGCCGACCTCAAGACCGACCTGATCAAGGAACTGGAACGCCAGCGCCAGGCACTGGCGCCGCTGCGCGCCAGCCCGCAGATCGACCAGGAGGCGCTGGACGCCATCATCGGCGAGATCGAGCAAGGCATCGCCATGCTCAACCAGACCGTGGGCAAGGCCGGCCAGCTGCTGGCCGACAACGAGTGGCTGACCAGCATCCGCAGCCGCGCGATCATCCCCGGCGGCACCTGCGAGTTCGACCTGCCGGCCTACTATGCCTGGCAGCACCGCCCCGCCGAAGACCGCCGCGCCGATATCCTGAAGTGGGTACGTCCGCTGCTGTCGCTGCGCATGGGCACCACCATCGTGCTGCGCCTGCTGCGCGAAGCCGGCCAGAGCGGCAAGGTGATCGCCACCGGCGGCAGCTACCAGCAGATGCTGTCCGGACGCAGCTACCAGCTGATGCAGGTCTGGCTGGATGATTCGCTGCTGGCCTTCATCCCCGAGATGAGCGCCAACAAGTACATGCTGTGGGTGCGATTCACGCAGCAGGACGGCGACCTGCGTCCGCGCTCGGTCGATGCGGATATCCCGTTCCTGCTGAAACTCTGCAATTTCTGAAGCCTGCGCTGAACGCTATGCCTGCTGTCGTCAAATGCCCCACCTGCGGCACCGAGGTGGCCTGGGTGCCCGAGAACAAATTCCGCCCCTTCTGTTCCGAGCGCTGCAAGCAGATTGATCTCGGCGCCTGGGCGTCCGAGAAATACGTGATCGGCGGCAAGCCGGGCGAGACCTCCGCCGACCAGCCTGAAGACGAGGACGACTGAAGCGCCCTCGCCTTCAACGCCCCCCGTGGTTTAGTGCGCCGCCGCCAGCACGCGGCGGTAGAAACCCACGCACACCAGTGCGAACACCGCCAGGCCCAGCCACTGCGCGGTTGCTTCAAACCCGGCCCCGACCAGCGCCAGCGGCGCATCCTTGCCCGACAGGCCGATCACCGCGGCCAGCATCACGCCGACCAGGCTTTCCCCAACGATCAGGCCCGAGGCCAGCAGCGTGCCGCGCCGCTCGGCATGTTCCAGCGCCAGCTTGACGTCGTCGCCGCGCGCGGTGGCGCGGCGGCGTTCGCTGCGCAGCAGGAGCCACGACAGCACCGCGCCCATCACCAGCGCCGAGCTGATGGTCGGCGGCAGGTAGATGCCGATGCCCACTGCCAGCACCGGCAGCCGCGCCGCGCCGCGGCGGCGGCGCAGCACCTCGTCGATGGCGATCAGCACCACGCCCAGACCGATGCCGATCAGGATCATGGCCCAGTTGAGCTGGTGGGTGAAGATGCCGGTGGCGATCGCGGTCATCAGCGTCGCCTGCGGCGCGGCCAGGGCCTGGTTGGGGTCCATGCCGGCACGCGGCAGCGCGCCCGCAAAACCATAGGCGCTGTAGAGCAGCTCCAGCACGGGCGGGATCACCGCCGCGCCGACCACGCAGCCGATCAGCAGCGCCACCTGCTGGCGCCACGGCGTGGCGCCGACCAGCCAGCCGGTCTTCAGGTCCTGCAGGTTGTCATTGGCGATGGACGCGACCGCCACCACCGCCGAGGTGGTGAAGATCGCCAGCGCAATCGCGAACTTGCTGCCCTCGGGCGTGGCCAGCAGCCCGTCGGCCTTGCCCGCCAGCAGGATCAGCAGCGACACCAGGACCACCGCGATGATGCCGATGCCCGAGATCGGGCTGGCCGACGAGCCCACCAGCCCCGCCATATAGCCGCACGCCGCCGCCACCAGGAAGCCGAAGATAAACGCGAACACCACCGCGTAGATCACCAGGCGCCAGCGCGCGCCGCCATCGAGCGGCGCCGGCGCGAGGAACCAGGCGAACACCGTCACCAGCACCGCCAGCAGCCCCAGCATCACCAGCCCGATCCACTTGGCCGGCATGTCCTGCTGCGTGCGCGGCATCTTGCCCTGCCCCGCCGGCCCGCCCTGCAGCGCGCCGAAAGAGGCACGGATGCCGTACAGCATCGGCCCGGCCAGCGACAGCAGCGTCCAGATCGCGGCGATGCCGATGGTGCCGGCGCCGATAAAGCGCGCCTGCTGGCTCCACACCATGGTGCCGAAGGCCGACAGCGTGGCACCGTCCGGGCGCGGCGTGATGGCCGTCAGCCACGGCACCGCAACGCCCCAGGTCAGCACCAGCCCGAGCAGCATGGCCAGCCCGCCGACGATGCCGACCAGGTAGCCCGCGCCCACCAGCGCCAGCGAGAAGCCCATCGACAGCCGCACCACCGAGACCCCGGCAGACAGCCAGAAGTTGGCGCCCTCGGCCAGCAGGCGCAGCCCGCCGGCGGCAAAGCTGAACAGCCCCGCCACCAGGCCGCCGGCCATCAGGTCGGCCAGGCCGGTCGCCTGGGGCTTCTGGCCCGGCGCGGCCTGGTCCGGCACGGCGCTGCCCACGCGCAGGATTTCCGCCGCGGCCACGCCCTCCGGGTAGGGCAGCTCGCTCTGCACCACCATCGCGTGGCGCAGCGGGATGCTGAACACCACGCCCAGCATGCCGCCGGCCGCGCAGATCGCCAGCGTCTGCCAGAATGGGAAGCCCTGCCAGTGGCCCAGCATCACCAGGCCCGGCAGGATAAAGATGATCGACGACAGGGTGCCCGCGGCCGAGGCCTGCGTCTGCACCATGTTGTTTTCCAGGATGTTGGCGCCGGGGAAGAGCCGCAACACGGCCATCGAGATCACGGCCGCCGGGATCGCCGACGAGAAGGTCAGGCCGACCTTCAGGCCCAGGTAGATGTTGGAGGCGGTGAACACGACCGTGATCAGCGCACCGAGGATGATGCCGCGCAGGGTCAGTTCAGGCAGGGAAACGTCGTCGGCGATACGATCGACACGTAGCATGCAGTTCCTTTCCTTGGACTGCGGCGCAGGAGCGGGCGCCGCGGGCAATGGCAAGGTCAGCTGTCGCGTGCTTCCTCGGCCAGCCATTCCACCACCGGGATGGTGGCGGGCAGCAGCGGCCCGACTGTCACGGGCGTCTGCTGCCAGGAGAAGGCCTGGCCTTCGCGGCCGACGGGATCGCCCCGCCAGGCCGTGACCTTGCAGAAGTACAGCCGCACATAGGCGTGCGGGTAGTCATGTTCAAGGATGTGCCAGCGCTCGCATTGCGTTACATCAAGGCCCAGCTCTTCATGGAGTTCTCTGGCCAGTGCTGCCTCCACCGACTCACCGGGCTCCAGCTTGCCGCCGGGGAATTCCCAGTAGCCCTCGTAGGGCTTGCCGGCCGGGCGCTGCGCCAGCAGGAAGCGTCCGTCGTGCTGCACCAGCACGCCCACGGCGACCTCGGTGACCTTGCGCGGAGGATTGCCGGCCGTGTCTGCGGGGCTTTGCATGGACGCGCTCATGCCTTGGCGTCGCCGTCCACGTCGGCGATATAAGGCTTGCCATGCTTGCCGCCCCAGTCGCGCGCAAATTGCCACGCCACGCGGCCCGAGCGCGAGCCGCGCTCCAGCGCCCACACCAGCGCGTCGCCGCGCGCCGCGGCAATGTCTTCGTCGGTGCAGCCAAAGTGCCTGAGCCAGTGGCCGACGATGGCCAGGTACTCGTCCTGCTTGGGCGGGTAGAAAGACAGCCACAGCCCGAAGCGCTCGGACAGCGAGATCTTCTCTTCCACCACTTCGCCGGGATGGATCTCGCCGTCGTCGGTGTGGCGGTAGGTTTCGTTGTCCTTCATGTACTCCGGCAGCAGGTGCCGGCGGTTGGAGGTGGCGTAGATCAGCACGTTGTCCGACTGCGCCGCCACCGAGCCGTCCAGCGCCGACTTGAGCGACTTGTAGCCCGACTCGCCCTCTTCGAACGACAAGTCGTCGCAGAAGATCACGAAGCGCTCGGAACGCTGCGCAACCAGTTCGACGATATCGCCGAGGTCGCCCAGGTCATCCTTGTCCACCTCAACCAGCCGCAGCCCGTCCCTGACGAAGGCATTGAGGCAGGCCTTGATCAGCGACGACTTGCCGGTGCCGCGCGCGCCGGTCAGCAGCACGTTGTTGGCCGGCAGCTGGTTCACGAACTGGCGCGTGTTGGCGACGATGGCGTCCTTCTGGCGCTCGATATTCTTCAGGTCGTCCAGGTGGATCGGCGGCAGCTGGCGCACCGGCTGCAGGTAGCCGATATTGCCGAACAGGCTCTGCCGCTTGCGCCAGCGGAACGCCACGGCCTCCTGCCAGTCGGCGTCGCTCAGTTGCGGCGGCAGCCATTGTTCGAGTCGGGCGAGGAAGTTGTCGAGGCGGGCGGCAAGGTCAGACATGGCAGGGGCGCGCTAGGGGCGCGGTATCGGCTGGCAGGGAAATCGATGTCCTTCCCGCGTACACGGGAAGGACGGAAAGGCTCAGGAGCGGTAGTCGGCGTTGATCGACACGTAGTCGTGCGACAGGTCGCAGGTCCAGACCGTCGCTTCGGCCTTGCCGCGGCCGAGCGCGATGCGCACGGTGATCTCGGCCTGCTTCATCACGCGCTGGCCGTCTTCTTCGCGGTAGTCGGGGTTGCGGCCGCCGTCGCGGGCCACCCAGACATCGTCCAGCCACAGGTTGACGCGGCCGACGTCGAGGTCGTTCACGCCGGCGTAGCCCACCGCGGCCAGGATGCGGCCCAGGTTGGGGTCCGACGCATAGAACGCGGTCTTGACCAGCGGCGAGTGCGCCACCGCATAGGCGATCTGGCGGCACTCGGCCACGTCCTTGCCGCCTTCGACGCGGATGGTCATCAGCTTGGTGGCGCCCTCGCCGTCGCGCACGATCATCTGCGCCAGCTCTTGCGCCAGCGCGGTCACCGCGTCGCGCAGCGCCTCGAAGGCCGGGCCTTCGGCGCGGTCGACCACGGCGCCGGACTTGCCCGTGGCGATCAGCACGAACGAGTCGTTGGTCGAGGTATCGCCGTCGATGGTGATGCTGTTGAACGAGTGGTCGGCGGCGTAGGAGACCAGCGCCTGCAGCACCGGCTGGGCCACGGCGGCGTCCATGGCGATAAAGCCGAGCATGGTCGCCATGTTCGGGCGGATCATGCCGGCGCCCTTGCTGATACCCGACAGCGTCACGGTCTTGCCGTCGATCTGCACCGTGCGCGACGCGGCCTTGGGCTGCGTGTCGGTGGTCATGATGGCTTCGGCGGCGGCCAGCCAGTTGTCCGGCTTCGCGTTGGCGATGGCGGCGGGCAGGCCGGCCACCAGGCGATCCACCGGCAGCGGCTCCAGGATCACGCCGGTCGAGAACGGCAGCACCTGCTCGGGGGCGATGCCCAGTTGCGCGGCCAGCGCGTCGCAGGTGGCGTGGGCATTGGCCAGGCCCGGCTCGCCGGTGCCGGCGTTGGCATTGCCGGTGTTGACCACCAGCGCGCGGATGCCCTTGCCAGCGGCAAGGTGCTCACGGCAGACCTGCACCGGCGCGGCGCAGAAGCGGTTGCTGGTGAAGACGCCGGCCACGGTGCTGCCTTCGGCCACGCGCACCACCAGCACGTCCTTGCGGTTGGCCTTGCGGATGCCCGCCTCGGCCCAGCCCAGCTCCACGCCGGCGACGGATTTCAGGTTCTCTGCCTGGGGCAGCGGAAGATTGACGGGCATGTGGACTCCTCTTTCCTGCTTGCGTTATCTGCTTGCGGCTTCTGCTCGCAACTTGCTTGTCATCAGACGAACATGCCCGCGGAGGGCGGGCATGTCGTTTCCTTTCGCGTCACTCCCCACACAGCGGGAACGACGTCATGCCGGGTACCCGGCCGGGCTCAGTTCAGCTGAGCCTGCCGTGGCACTGCTTGAACTTCTTGCCCGAGCCGCACGGGCACGGATCGTTGCGGCCGACCTTGGGCATGCCCGCCAGCGCCAGCTCGGCGGCGGCCATGGCCGCACCGGTGCGCGGCGACGGCGCTTCCTCGACCGGCTCGCGCCCTTCGGCGAACTCGTCGTGCTTGTACTGCACGTTCTCCAGGTGCGACAGGCCTTCCTCGATCTCTTCCGAAGCCTGCTCCAGTTCTTCCGGCGACTGGATCTGCACGTTGAAGGTCACGCGCGTGACTTCGCTCTTGATCAGGTCCAGCAAACGCGCGAACAGCTCGAACGACTCGCGCTTGTATTCCTGCTTGGGATCCTTCTGCGCATAGCCGCGCAGGTGGATGCCCTGGCGCAGGTGGTCCAGCGCGGCCAGGTGCTCGCGCCAGTGCGTGTCGATGCTCTGCAGCATGACCGAGCGCTCGAAGCCGGCGAACGACTCGCGGCCGACCATCGCGACCTTGCTGTCGTAGCGCTCCGCGGCCGCCTTCATGATCAGGTTGAGCAGCTCTTCGTCCTCGATGCTCTGCGCGCCCTCGATGGTCTGCGCCAGCGGCACTTCCAGGCCCCAGTCCTCGCGCAGGCGCGTTTCCAGGCCGGCGATGTTCCACTGCTCTTCCATGGTGTCGGCCGGCACGTGGTCGCGGAACAGCTCAACCAGCACGCTCTCGCGCAGGTTGGTCACCATGTCGCCGACATCCTGGGCTTCCAGCACGTCGTTGCGCAGCTTGTAGATTTCCTTGCGCTGGTCGTTGGCGACGTCGTCGTACTGCAGCAGCTGCTTGCGGATATCGAAGTTGCGGCCTTCGACCTTGCGCTGCGCCGACTCGATCGAGCGCGTGACGATGCCGGCCTCGATCGGCTCGCCCTCGGGCATCTTCAGGCGTTCCATGATGGCGCGCACGCGGTCGCCGGCGAAGATGCGCAGCAGCTGGTCGTCCAGCGACAGGTAGAAGCGCGACGAACCCGGGTCGCCCTGGCGGCCGGCACGGCCGCGCAACTGGTTGTCGATACGGCGCGACTCATGGCGCTCGGTGCCGACGATATGCAGGCCGCCGGCGGTCTTGACCTGCTCGTGCAGCGAATGCCACTCATCCTCGAGCTGCTTGATGCGCGCGGCCTTCTCGGCGTCAGGCAGGTTCGGATCCGCCTCGATAAAGCCGGATTGCTTCTCCACATTGCCGCCCAGCACGATGTCGGTACCGCGACCGGCCATGTTGGTGGCAATGGTGATCATCTTGGGGCGGCCGGCCTGGGCCACGATCTCGGCTTCGCGTGCGTGCTGCTTGGCGTTGAGCACCTGGTGCGGCAGTTGTTCGCGATCAAGCAGGCCCGACAGGTATTCCGAGGTCTCGATCGAGGTGGTGCCCACCAGCACCGGCTGGCCACGCTCGTAGCAGTCGCGGATATCGCGCACCACGGCGTCGTAGCGTTCCGTGCCGGTCTTGTAGATCTGGTCCTGCTGGTCCTTGCGCTGGGCCGGGCGGTTGGTCGGGATCACCACCACTTCCAGGCCGTAGATCTCCTGGAACTCATACGCTTCGGTGTCAGCCGTGCCGGTCATGCCGGCCAGCTTGTTGTACATGCGGAAGTAGTTCTGGAAGGTGATCGTCGCCAGCGTCTGGTTCTCTTGCTGGACGGTGACGCCTTCCTTGGCTTCCACGGCCTGGTGCAGGCCATCGGACCAGCGGCGGCCGGTCATCAGGCGGCCGGTGAACTCGTCGACGATCACGACTTCGTCGTTCTGCACCACGTAGTGCTGGTCGCGATGGAACAGGCTGTGCGCGCGCAGGGCGGCGTACAGGTGGTGCATCAGCGTGATGTTCTGCGGCGCGTAGAGCGACTCGCCCTCGCTGATCAGGCCCTGCTGCGACAGAATCTCTTCGGCCTTCTCGTGGCCGGCTTCGGTCAGGTAGACCTGGTGGCCCTTCTCGTCGACGTAGTAGTCGCCCGGCTTCTCGACGCCGGTGCCATCGGCCTTTTCCTCGCCGATCTGGCGCTCGAGCAGCTTGGGGATGCCGTTCATGCGCTGGTACAGGTCGGTCTGGTTCTCGGCCTGGCCGGAGATGATCAGCGGGGTGCGGGCCTCGTCGATCAGGATCGAGTCCACTTCATCGACGATGGCGTAGTTGAGCGGGCGCTGCACGCGCTGCGACGGGTCGTAGACCATGTTGTCGCGCAGGTAGTCGAAGCCGAACTCGTTGTTGGTGCCGTAGGTGATGTCCGAGTTGTACGCCGCCTGCTTGGCATCGTGCGGCATCTGCGACAGGTTCACGCCCACCGACAGGCCCAGGAAGTTGTACAGCCGGCCCATCCACTCGGCATCGCGCTGCGCCAGGTAGTCGTTGACGGTCACCACGTGCACGCCCTGGCCGGTGATGGCATTGAGGTACACGGCCAGCGTCGCGGTCAGCGTCTTGCCTTCGCCGGTGCGCATTTCGGCGATCTTGTTGTCGTTCAGCACCATGCCGCCGATCAGCTGCACGTCGAAGTGGCGCATCTTCATGACACGCTTGCTGGCCTCGCGGCAGACGGCGAAGGCCTCGGGCAGCAGCGCCTCGAGCGATTCGCCGCCGGCGTGGCGCTGCCGGAAGGTCTCCGTCATGCCGCGCAGTTCGTCGTCCGAGAGCTGCTCGAACTTCGGCTCCAGCGCATTGATCTGCGCCACCGTGCGGAGATATTGTTTGATCAGCCGCTCATTGCGGCTGCCGAAGACTTTCTTGAGAAGGCCCGTGATCATCGATTGCTTTCACCTGCGCGGAACCGGGCCGGCATCCCCAGAGAAGGCGGGCTGCTCCGGCGGCCGGGCGCGGTAATGGATAGATTGGCGCAAAACGCCGAGTTTATCATGTGCCGGGGTCACGACCGGCAGGCACCGGACCGCGTTGCACATGGCCCGCCGCACCCGCGTGAATATTGTCCCCGGGGCTTGCCAGCCGCAGTTTGGGGTGGTTGCGCCAGCTTCAATCCGGACATGGCCGGCGTGCACCCGCCGGCCCTTGCTAGAATGGATGCATGCGCCGCTTCACCCACCACGCCCTGAAAACCCCCGCCGCCAAGCCGCTCAACGACTGGCTGGCCAAGGCCGGCCCGGTTTCGACGCTGATGCAGACCGCGCGCCAGCTGTCGGTGCTTGAGGCCGAGGTGCTGGCGCTGCTGCCCGCCGGCATGCGCGACGGCTTGGCCGTGGCCGGCGTCAAGCGTGACGCCAGCGACCCGAACGCCCAGGTGCTGCTGTTGCTGGCCGCGCACGGCGCCGCCGCTGCCCGCGTGCGCCAGGTGGTGCCGACGCTGCTGGCACGGCTGCAACAGCGCGGCTCGCACATCACCGCGATCCGGGTGCGGGTGCAGCCAGAGGTGTCGCGCCACGCGGACTGGGAAGTGGAGCCCGTGCAACGCCAGCGCACCGGCGGCCGCATGACGCCCACGGGACTCGCCAACCTCGACCAGCTGGCGCGCAGCCTGCCGGACTCGCCGCTGCGCGACGCGCTCAATACCCTGCTCGCCCATCACCGCTAGCCCGGTGCCGAACACGAAAAAGCCGACCCGAGGGTCGGCTCTTTTTGCGCCAGTTCGCCAGGATCAGGCAAACGCCGGCTGCGCCTGCGGCAGGAACGCGGCCGGGGCTTCCTCGACGCGGTCGAAGGTGACCAGCTCGTAGGCTTCCTGGTCGGCCAGCAATGCACGCAGCAACTGATTGTTCAGGCCGTGGCCCGACTTGTTCGCCACATAGGCGCCGATCAGCGGATGGCCCACCACATACAGGTCGCCGATCGCATCCAGGATCTTGTGGCGCACGAACTCGTCGCCGTAGCGCAGCTCTTCATTGTTGAGCATGCGGTGCTCGTCCAGCACGATCGCGTTGTCCAGGCTGCCGCCGCGCGCCAGGCCCATCTCGCGCAGGGCTTCCACCTCGTGCGCAAAACCGAAGGTGCGGGCGCGGGCAATCTCGCGCACGTAGCTGGTGTCGGCAAAGTCGATCGAGAAGGTCTGGCCGGTCTTGTCGACCGCCGGGTGGCGGAAGTCGATGGTGAACGACAGCTTGAAGCCGAAGAACGGCTCCAGCCGCGCCAGCTTGTCTCCCTCGCGCACTTCCACCGGCTTCTTGACGCGGATAAAGGTCTTCAGCGCGTTCTGCTCCTCGATCCCGGCCGACTGCAGCAGGAACACGAAGGACGCGGCGCTGCCGTCCATGATCGGGATTTCCTCGGCGTCGACATCGACATAGAGGTTGTCGATGCCCAGGCCGGCACAGGCCGACATCAGGTGCTCGACGGTCGAAACGCGCGCGCCATCCTTCTGCAGCACCGACGCCAGGCGCGTGTCGCCGATGGCCGACGCGGCCACGGGAATCTCGACGGCCTCGGGCAGGTCGACGCGGGTAAAGACGATGCCGGTATCGGCCGGCGCGGGACGCAGGGTCAGCGTGACCTTGCGTCCCGAGTGCAGGCCGATGCCAACCGTCTTCACCAGGGATTTAATCGTGCGCTGTTTGAGCATGACAGCCTCAACTATTATAAAAATCTATCGGGCAGCTTTTCTGATTAAGGGATTTTACCACCACCTCAGGGGCGCTGCAGCCGGGTTTTGTTTCCGGCTGTTAACACTCCCTTAACAAGTTGCGTATTATCCACGTTTACCCGGATGACTGTGTCAGCCACGCAACGCCGTCAGCACTGCCTCGGCGCTGCTGACGCGGAATTCGCCCGGTGCCTCGACGTCGAGCCGGGTGACGACGCCGTCGTCGACCACCATCGCGTAGCGCTTGGAGCGCACGCCCATGCCGCGCGCGGTCAGGTCCTGGTCCAGGCCCAGCGCGCGGGTCCACTCGGCGCTGCCGTCGGCCATCATGCGCACCGTGCCGGCCGCCTGCTGCTCACGGCCCCAGGCGCCCATCACGAAGGCGTCGTTGACCGACACGCACCAGACCTCATCGACGCCGGCCTCGCGCAGCGCCGCGGCGTGCTGCACAAAGCCCGGCACATGCTTGGCCGAGCAGGTCGGCGTGAAAGCGCCGGGCAGGCCAAACACCACGATCTTGCGGCCGCGGACCAGGTCCGCCACCTTGAAGGCATTGGGGCCGAGGGCACAGCCGTTGCCTTCGGTTTCGAAGAATTCCTGCAGCGTGGCGTCAGGGACGCGGGAACCGACAGTGATCATGGGTCGTGGTCCTCCTGGGTTTTCTGAAGAATAGTCCGGATGCCGGGGCGCAGACGCCCGCACTCAGGCAGATGGGCAATCTCAAGATCATAGGCGCCCTGCCCGCATTGCCAAAGCCGGGTCACATCCGGTGACATCCGGCGCGAATCCGATACACCTTGCTACAAAGACGTCCGCGCGGCGCACCTCTTGGGTGCGCCGCGCGGACGCTGATACATCCCGACCGGGAAGGCGGGAAACCAGTCCGGGGAGGCGGCCAGCGGCACGCCCGTCCCGGCGACGGGATGCGGGTGAAGCTCAGTCCGGCGCAGGCGCGGCGCCGCCAGCGGCCCGGCGGTTCACGTCAGTCCATGCAAGGCACGCGCGGATGGGGAGCGCACGTGCATCGCGACAAGGCGACGCGTTCCGTCAGGCGGCCGGTGGAGGCACCGATGCCGCGCCAGGCAGGGCTCAGTCTGCCTGCTTGCGCAGGAAGGCCGGGATGTCGTACGTATCCACACCCTTTTCCTGCAGCGCCGCCACGTGGGCCGACGCCGACTCACGCGAGCTGCGCCACACTGCCGGCGTATCCAGGTTGCTGTAGTCCGGCGAGCTGTGCGTGGCCGCGGCGGCGGTCATGTTGGCCATCATCTGCACCGGCATGTTGTCCGTGCCGGTCTTGAGCAGGGTCATCGGCTGTTGCTTCTTGGCCGAGCGGCCCAGGCCCGTGGCCACCACCGTCACGCGCAGCGCATCGCTCATCGAGTCGTCGTACACCGTACCGAAGATCACGGTCGCATCTTCCGCGGCGTAGCTGCGGATGGTGTTCATGACTTCCTTGGTTTCCGACAGCTTCAGCGAACGGCTGGCGGTGATGTTGACCAGCACGCCGCGCGCGCCGGACAGGTCCACGCCTTCCAGCAGCGGGCTGGCAACGGCCTGCTCGGCTGCCAGGCGGGCGCGGTCAACGCCCGACACGGTGGCCGTCCCCATCATGGCCTTGCCCTGCTCGCCCATCACCGTCTTCACGTCTTCGAAGTCGACGTTCACCAGGCCGTCAACGTTGATGATCTCGGCAATGCCGGCCACCGCGTTGTGCAGCACGTCGTCGGCGCACTGGAAGCACTTGTCCATCTCGGCGTCGTCGCCCATCACTTCGAACAGCTTCTCGTTGAGCACCACGATCAGCGAGTCGACCGACGACTCCAGCTCGCTCGAACCATGTTCGGCCACCTTGGCGCGGCGTGCGCCTTCGAACTCGAACGGCTTGCTGACTACGCCGACCGTCAGGATGCCCATTTCCTTGGCCACCTGCGCCACGATGGGGGCAGCGCCCGTGCCGGTGCCGCCGCCCATGCCGGCAGTGATGAAGACCATGTGCGCGCCGCGCAGCGAGTCGGCAATCTGCTCGCGGGCCTGGTCGGCGCAACCGCGGCCGACTTCCGGCTTGGCGCCAGCGCCCAGGCCCGTATTGCCAAGTTGCAGCACGCGCGAAGCGCTCGAACGCTTGAGCGCCTGGGCATCGGTGTTCATGCAGATGAATTCGACGCCTTGCACGCCGCGGCTGATCATGTGCTGCACGGCGTTACCGCCCGCGCCGCCCACGCCGACCACCTTGATGATGGTGCCGTCCTGCACTTCCGTTTCGATCATGTCAAAGTCCATCACTGCCTCCGAGAAAAATCAGTCCCCAGACGATGCAGCCTCCCCGCCGCAACCCCTGGTTTCTGAACAAGAAACCAAAAAAAGAAAATCAGAAAACTTCCATCCGGCACGCAGGCCTGTCCGGTAGACCGCCCTGCCTGCGCGCCGTTGCATCGTCAGCGCGTCAATTTCCGCATTGATCAGAAATTGCCGACAAACCATTCCTTCATGCGGGTCCAAACCTGCTTGACCGAGCCGCTCTGCACAGCCACCTTGCGTCCGCGCATGCGTTGCACGCGGCCTTCCAGCAGCAGGCCCATCACGGTCGCGTAGCGCGGGCTCTTCACCACCTCGTGCAGGTTGCCGCGGTACTCCGGCACGCCCACGCGCACGGGCTTGAGGAAGATGTCCTCGCCCAGCTCGACCATGCCCGGCATCATCGCGGTGCCACCGGTGATGACCACGCCGGACGACAACAGTTCTTCATAGCCCGACTCGCGCACCACCTGGTGCACCAGCGAGTACAGCTCTTCGATGCGCGGCTCGATCACCGCGGCCAGCGCCTGGCGGCTGAGCGTGCGCGTGCCACGGTCGCCCACGCCGGGCACCTCGATCATGTCGTCCGGGTCGGCGATCGCCTGCTTGGCGATGCCGTACTGGATCTTGATGTCCTCGGCGTCGGGCGTCGGCGTGCGCAGCGCCATCGCAATGTCGTTGGTGATCTGGTCGCCGGCGATGGGGATCACGGCCGTATGCCGGATCGCGCCTTCGCTGAAGATGGCGATGTCGGTGGTGCCGCCGCCGATGTCGACCAGCACCACGCCCAGTTCCTTCTCGTCCTCGGTCAGCACCGCCAGGCTGGAAGCCAGCGGCTGCAGGATCAGGTCGTGCACTTCCAGGCCGCAGCGGCGCACGCACTTGACGATGTTCTGCGCGGCGCTGACTGCGCCGGTGACGATATGCACCTTCACTTCCAGGCGGATGCCGCTCATGCCGATGGGCTCGCGCACGTCTTCCTGGCCGTCGATGATGAATTCCTGCGTCAGGATGTGCAGGATCTGCTGGTCGGTCGGGATATTGACCGCCTTGGCGGTCTCGATCACGCGCGCCACGTCGGTCTGCGTGACCTCCTTGTCCTTGATCGCCACCATGCCGCTGGAGTTGAAGCTGCGGATGTGGCTGCCGGCAATGCCGGTGAAGACCTCCGAAATCTTGCAGTCGGCCATCAGCTCGGCCTCTTCCAGCGCCTTCTGGATGGACTGCACGGTGGCCTCGATATTGACCACGACCCCTTTCTTCAGACCCTTGGACTCTGACTGGCCCATCCCGATCACCTCATAGCTGCCGTCGGGGCGCAGTTCTGCCACCACCGCCGCCACCTTCGAGGTGCCGATATCCAGACCGACCAACAGGTCCTTGTATTCCTTGCTCATCGGGTTTTCTCCGCGTTCTTGCTCTTCAGTCGCGTCGGATTGTTGTTGGAAGTACCTGAAACCGCTGCTGCCGCCGGCGCCGGCTTGGCCGCCTTCGCTGCCTTCGCCGCCCTCTCTGCCCTGACCGCCGCTGCGATCTGCGCCTCGGTCAGGAAGCGGGCATTGGCGGCGCGGATGGCAAAGCCGTTGGGATAACGCAGGTCGGCATACTCGATCTGGCTGCCCCATTGCTGGGTGACCTGCGGCCAGGCCGCGACGAAGCGCCGGACCCGCTGGTCCATCGCCACGCGATCCTCATCGTTCTGCTCGCGGCCCAGTTCGACCTCCATGCCGTTGGACAGCTTCGCGCGCCAGGCATAGCGGCCAGACAGGGCCACCGCCAGCGGCTCGGCCTTGAGCGGCTTGAACCACTGGCGCATGACCTCGAGCTTCTCGATCACGTCGCCCTCGCTGTCCGGCGGCCCGTCCAGCGCCAGCAGCTGTGCGTCTTCTTCCGCCTCGGCGGTGTTGGCGACAAAGACCTCGCCATAGGTGTTGATCAGGCGGCCGCTGTCGGGCGTGCCCCAGGTGCCCAGTGCCTCGTGTTCCTCGACCTCGACCGCCAGGCCGTTGGGCCATTCGCGCCGCACGCTGGCCCGCCGCACCCACGGCACCGACTCGAATGCCTGCCGGGCCGCGTTCAGGTCCAGCGTGAAGAAATTGCCGGTCAGCTTGCCCAGCGCGCTGGCGCGCACGCTGGGCGCGTTCACGTGGCGCAGGGCGCCGCCGTCCAGCGGGCCGATCTCCACATGGGTGATGGCGAACACCGGCCGCTGCGCCAGCCACAGCAGGCCTGCCGCGAGCGCCATCAGCACCACCAGCGCGTACAGCGCGGAGGCGATCAGGTTGAGCAGGCGTGCGTTATGCCACATGGTCCGGTGCGGTCCTGTTCGGTTGCGTTATTCGGGTTTCCAATGCTCGTTGGGATGCAGGTCCAGCGTTGCGGCAGCCACCACCTGCATCACGAAGTCCTCGTAGCTGATGCCGACCGCGCGCGCCGCCATCGGCACCAGCGAATGGCCGGTCATGCCGGGCGAGGTATTCATCTCGAGCAGGAAAGGCTTGCCGTCGGCGCGCAGCATCAGGTCGGCGCGCGCCCAGCCGCGGCATCCCAGCACGCGGTAGGACTGCACCGCCAGTGCCCGGACCTCGCGTTCGACTTCAGGGTCCAGGCCCGACGGGCACAAGTACTGGGTATCGTCAGTAAAGTACTTATTTTGATAGTCGTAGTTGGCTTCGGGCGCAACAATGCGGATCACCGGCAGCGCTTCGGCGCTGTCGCCCTCGCCCACGATCGGGCAGGTCAGCTCGGCGCCGTCGATAAAGGTCTCGGCAATGACGTCGTTGTCCAGCGCCGCGGCCTTCTCGAACGCCGCGCGCATCTGGTCGGCGGCAGTGACCTTGGTCAGGCCGATCGACGAGCCCTCGCGCGCCGGCTTGACGATCAGCGGCAGGTCCAGGTCGGCCGCCACGGCATCAAAGTCAGTGTCGGCATGCAGCATGGCAAAGCGCGGCGTGGCCAGGTCGTGGGTCATCCACAGGCGCTTGGTGGCCTGCTTGTCCATGGCCATGGCCGAAGCCAGCACGCCGCTGCCGGTGTACGGCACGCCCAGCTGCTCGAGCAGGCCCTGGATCGTGCCATCCTCGCCGTAGCGGCCGTGCAGTGCGATAAAGACGCGGTCAAAGCCGGCCGCGGCCAGCTCGGCCACGCCCTGCAGGCCCGGGTCGAAGCCGTGCGCGTCCACGCCGCGCGACTGCAGCGCGGCCAGCACGCCGTTGCC
The DNA here is from genome assembly GCF_054072015.1 of Cupriavidus sp. CP313. Lineage (NCBI taxonomy): Bacteria > Pseudomonadati > Pseudomonadota > Betaproteobacteria > Burkholderiales > Burkholderiaceae > Cupriavidus > Cupriavidus sp. CP313. Next base: position 128,432 of record NZ_JBSVZB010000021.1, read on the forward strand.
GGACATCAGCGAGATCTCGCGTTCGGCCGAGCGTCCGCCCAGCAGCACGCCGACCTTGCCCAGCGACTTGGGATCGATATTGGGATGGGCGACGAAGCTCATGCCTGGCCTCCCTGCGTCGATTGCGTCGATTGCTGGTGCGACACCAGCTGCCCCGGCACGGCCCCGATCGAGCCCGCGCCCATCGTCACGACCACATCGCCCGGCCGGACGGCATTCAGGATGGCCTGCGGCATTTCTTCCATCAGCTCCACGAAAACAGGTTCGACCTTGCCGGCCACGCGCAGCGCGCGGGTCAGCGCACGGCCGTCGGCGGCCACGATCGGGGCTTCGCCGGCGGCGTAGACCTCGGCCAGCAGCAGGGCATCGACGGTGCCCAGCACTTTGACGAAGTCCTCAAAGCAATCCCGCGTACGGGTAAAGCGGTGCGGCTGGAACGCCAGCACCAGGCGGCGCCCCGGGAACGCGCCGCGCGCGGCGGCCAGCGTGGCCGCCATCTCCACCGGGTGGTGGCCGTAGTCGTCCACCAGGGTGAAGGTGCCGGCGCCGTCGGGCGTGGCCACCTCGCCGTAGCGCTGGAAGCGGCGGCCCACACCGTGGAACTCGCGCAGCGCCTTGACGATGGCGGCATCGGGCACCTCCAGCTCGGTGGCAATGGCGATCGCCGCCAGCGCGTTCTGCACGTTGTGCACGCCGGGCAGGTTCAGCACGATCTCCAGCGGCGGCTCGGCATGGCCGTTGAGCTGGCGCTGCACGGTGAAGTGCATCTGGCCGTCGACCGCGCGCGCGTCCACGGCGCGGATCTGGGCATCCTCGGCAAAGCCGTAGCGCACCACCGGCTTGGACACGAACGGCAGGATCTCGCGCACGTTGGGGTCATCCACGCACAGCACCGCGATGCCGTAGAACGGCAGCCGCTGGGTGAACTCGACAAACGCCTGCTTGAGCCGGGCAAAGTCATGCCCGTAGGTGTCCATGTGGTCGGCATCGATATTGGTGATGACCTCGATGACCGGGAACAGGTTCAGGAACGATGCGTCCGACTCGTCGGCCTCGGCCACGATGAAGTCGCCCGTGCCCAGGCGCGCGTTGGCGCCGGCCGAGTTCAGGCGGCCGCCGATCACGAAGGTCGGGTCGAGCCCGCCTTCGGCCAGCACCGACGCCACCAGGCTGGTGGTGGTGGTCTTGCCGTGCGTGCCGGCGATGGCCACGCCCTGCTTCAGGCGCATCAGTTCGGCCAGCATCACCGCGCGCGGCACCACCGGGATGCGCTTGCTGCGGGCGGCCAGCACTTCGGGGTTGTCGCCGCTGACGGCGGTCGACACCACCACCGCGTTGGCGCCGGTCACGTTGGCCGCGTCATGCCCGTGCATGACCGTGGCGCCCAGCGAGGCCAGGCGCCGCGTGGCGGCATTGTTGCCCACGTCCGAGCCCGAGACCTTGTATCCCAGGTTCAGCAGGACCTCGGCGATGCCGCTCATGCCGGCGCCGCCGATGCCCACGAAGTGGATGTTTTTGACGATATGCTTCATTCGATTGCTGCTTAATTAGGCTTCAGTCCCTGGCCAGCTGACTGCAAATCTCGGCGACGCGCCGGGTTGCCTCAGGCTTGGCCAGTCCGCGCGCCAGGCGCGCCATGTCTTTCAGCTGCGGCCGGGTCAGGCTGGCGATGGTTTGCGCCAGCCCCTCGGCCGTCAGGTCTTTCTGCTGCACCAGCAGGGCCGCGCCCTGCTTCGACAAAAATTCCGCGTTGGTGGTCTGGTGGTCGTCCACCGCATGCGGGAAGGGCACGAACATCGCCGCCACGCCGGCGGCAGCCACTTCCGACACCGTCATCGCGCCGGCGCGGCAGATCACCAGGTCCGCATCGGCGTAAGCGCGCGCCATGTCGTCGATAAACGGCAGGGTCTGCGCGGGCACCCGCGCGGCCGCGTAGTTGGCGCGCAGCGTGTCGATCTGCTTCGCGCCCGCCTGATGCGTGACCACCGGGCGCTCGCCCTCGGGCAGCAGCGCGATGGCCTTGGGTACCACCTCGTTCAACGCCGCAGCGCCCAGGCTGCCGCCCACCACCAGGATGCGCAGCGGGCCGCTGCGCTGGTCATAGCGCGCTTCGGGCGCGTCCAGGTGCGCCAGTTCCTCGCGCACCGGGTTGCCGGTCCATTCGCCGCCGGGCAGCGTGTCCGGGAACGCGCACAGCACGCGGTCGGCCACCTTGGCCAGCACTTTATTGGCCAGACCGGCGATCGAGTTCTGCTCGTGCAGCACCAGCGGCCGCCCCAGCAGCGACGCCATCATGCCGGCCGGGAAGGTGATATAGCCGCCCATGCCCAGCACCACGCTCGGGCGCACCCGGCGCAGCGCGACTATGCTCTGCCAGAACGCGCGCAGCAGGTTCAGCGGCAGCAGGAACTTGGTCACCAGGCCCTTGCCGCGCAGCCCCCCGAACTGGATGAACTCCATCGGGATGTCGTGCTTCGGCACCAGCGTGGCTTCCATGCCGGTGCGGTTGCCCAGCCAGACCACTTTCCAGCCCTGCTCACGCAGCGCCTGCGCGACCGCCAGCCCCGGGAACACATGTCCCCCGGTGCCGCCGGCCATCACGAGCAAGGTGCGCGGTGCGGTCATGCCTGGCCTCCGCGCACAAGTCCGCGATTGTGATCGCACGCGCCGCGCGTGGCTTCACCCACATGCGGGATATCGAGCATCGAGGTCTGATGCAGGGTGGTCATACCTTCCCTCCGCGCATCAATACTCGATTTTCGTAGTCGATCCGCAAGAGAATCGCCAACGCCACGCAGTTCATCAAAATCCCCGAGCCGCCATAGCTGACCAGCGGCAGCGTCAGCCCCTTGGTCGGCAGCAGGCCCAGGTTCACACCCATATTGATAAAGGTCTGCCAGCCGATCCACACGCCGATGCCCTTGGCCACCAGGCCGGCAAAGGTGCGGTCCAGCTGCAGCGCGGTGCGGCCGATATTGAAGGCGCGGCGCACCAGCCAGTAGAACAGCACGATCACCACCAGCACGCCGATAAAGCCGAATTCCTCGCCGATCACCGCCAGGATGAAGTCGGTATGCGCCTCAGGCAGGTAGTGCAGCTTCTCGATGCTGCCGCCCAGCCCCACGCCGGTCCATTCGCCGCGGCCGAAGGCGATCAGCGAGTGCGTCAGCTGGTAGGCCTTGCCCAGCGCGTTGCTCTCTTCCCACGGGTTCAGGTAGGCAAAGATCCGCTCGCGCCGCCAGGGCGACGCGGTGATCAGCAGCGCGAACGCGCCCACCGCCACGCCGACCAGGCCGGCGAACAGCTTGCCGTTGATGCCGCCCAGGAACAGGATGCCCATCGCCACCGCGGCGATCACCAGGAACGCGCCCATGTCGGGTTCCAGCAGCAGCAGCATGCCCACCACCACCACCGCCACGCCCATCGGCAGGAAGCCCTTGGACACGGTCTGCATCCACTCCTGCTTGCGCACGGTGTAGTTGGCGGCGTACAGCACCACCGCCAGCTTCATCAGCTCGGACGGCTGGAAGTTCATCACGCCCAGCGGAATCCAGCGCCGTGCGCCGTTCACGCCCTTGCCAATGAATGGCACCAGCACGATCACCAGCAGGATCAGCGCGAGGATAAAGAGCTTGGGCGCGTAACGGTCCCACACCTTGACCGGGATCTGGAACGCGGCCAGCCCGACCGACAGCCCGATCCCCAGCGCGAACGCATGGCGCATCAGGAAGTGGCTTTCGCGGTAGTTGGCGTAGCGCGGCGAGTCCGGCAGCGCGATCGAGGCCGAATAGACCATCACCAGGCCGAGCGCAAGCAGCACGATCGACACCCACAGCATGGGCTGGTCGTACTCCATCATGCGCGAGCGGGTCGGCTTGACGCCCGACACGGCGTCGCGCAGGCCACCCCAGGCATTGCCGATGGTGGCGCCGATAAAGCCGCTGCGCTTGACCTGTGCTTCGCTCATGGCAGGATCCCCCGGGACAGCGCCAGTTCTTCCACCGCGCCGCGGAATACCTCGGCGCGGTGCACGTAGTTGCGGAACATGTCGAGGCTGGCGCACGCCGGCGACAGCAGCACCACATCGCCGTTCTCGGCCAGTTCGGCAGCCTTCGTCACGGCCTCTTCCAGCGTGGTGGCGTCGACCAGGCTGGCACCGCTGCCCTGCAATGCATCGCGCAGCTCACCCGCGGCGCGGCCGATCAGCACCACCGCGCGTGCGTACTGCGCCACCGGCGCGGCCAGCGGCGAGAAATCCTGGCCCTTGCCTTCGCCACCGGCGATCAGCACCACGCGCTTGTCCAGCCCCGACAGCGCGGCCACGGTGGCGCCGACGTTGGTGCCCTTGCTGTCGTCGAAATACTCAACGTCGTCGATGGTGGCAACCCACTCCACGCGGTGCGGCTCGCCGCGGTATTCGCGCAGGCCGTGCAGCAGTGCGTTCATCGGCAGGTCGATGGCACGGCACAGCGCCAGCGCGGCCATCGCGTTGGTGGCGTTGTGCATGCCGCGGATATGCAGCGCGTCGGCCGGCATCAGGCGCTTGTGGCGCACCGGCACGGCTGCCTGGACCACCTCGGCGGCCTTGCGGCGGCGCGGCTTGCCCTCCCCTTCCGCATCCGGATCGGGTTCGGCCAGCACCAGCCAGGGCATGCCGCCCTCGCGCAGGATGCCGAAGCTGCCCGGCGTTTCCGGCAAGTCGGTGCCGAAAGTCAGCGGCGAGCGCCCGGGCCGCGCCATGTCCATGGTCAGGCGGTCGTTGCGGTTGAGCACCTGCACGCATTCGCTGCCAGCCGGCCCGAAGATGCGCGCCTTGGACGCGGCATAGGCTTCCATCGAGCCATGCCAGTCCAGGTGGTCCTGGGTGACGTTGAGCACGGTGGCCGCGGCGGGCGCCAGCGTGTGCGTGGTTTCCAGCTGGAAGCTGGACAGCTCAAGCACCCACACCTCCGGCAGCGACGCCGAGGCGATGCAGGCCGACAGCTTGTCCAGCGCCGACGGGCTGATATTGCCCGCCACCGCCACGCTCTTGCCGGCGCGCTCCACCAGCCGGCCGGTCAGCGCGGTGGTGGTGGTCTTGCCGTTGGTGCCGGTGATCGCCAGGATCTTCGGCGCGTAGCCGGACTCGGCTTCCAGGTGGCGCAGCGCGCGCACGAACAGTTCGATCTCGCCCCACACCGGGATGCCGCGCGCCTGCGCCGCGGCCAGCAGCGCGCCGGTGCCGGCTTCCAGCGGCGACAGGCCCGGGCTGATCGCCACCAGGCCGATGCCGTCGAGCAGGCTGTCGGCAAACGGGCCGCCGACGAACTCGGCCGAAGTCAGCTCGGCCTGCAGGAAGACAAGGTTGGCGGGCGCCTCGCGCGTGTCTGCCACGCGCACCGCGCAGCCGTTCAGGCCACACCAGCGCGCCATGGCCAGGCCCGACTCACCGAGGCCCAGTACCAGCACATGAGGTTTTTGCAGCTCGCCAAACACTTCGATTTCCTGCCTTTGATTTCCTGTATCTATATAGGGTGCGCCGATTTCAGCGCAGCGCTTAACGCAACTTCAGTGTCGACAACCCGATCAGCACCAGCAGCATGGTGATGATCCAGAAGCGCACCGTGACCTGGGTTTCCTTCCAGCCACTCAGCTCGAAATGGTGGTGCAGCGGCGCCATCCTGAAGAGCCGCCTGCCTTCGCCATAGCGGCGCTTGGTGATCTTGAACCACGTGACCTGCGCCATCACCGACAGTGTTTCCACCACGAAGATGCCGCCCATCACGAACAGCACGATCTCCTGGCGCACGATCACCGCCACCGTGCCCAGCGCGCCGCCCAGCGCCAGCGCGCCGACGTCGCCCATGAAGACCTGCGCCGGGTGCGCGTTGAACCAGAGGAAGGCCAGCCCCGCCCCGGCCATCGCCGAGCAGAAGATCAGCAGCTCGCCCGCGCCCGGGATATGCGGGAACAACAGGTACTTGCTGTAGACCGAACTGCCCATCACGTACGCAAACACACCCAGCCCGCTGCCGACCAGCACCACCGGCATGATCACCAGCCCGTCCAGGCCGTCGGTCAGGTTGACGGCGTTGCTCGAGCCCACGATCACCAGGTAGGTCAGCACGATGAAGCCGGCCACGCCCAGCGGGTAGCTGACCTCCTTGAAGAAAGGCACGATCAGGTTGGACTTGTACGGCATGTCCAGCGACAGCCCGCCCTCGACCCAGCTCAGGAACAGGTCCCACACCTTCACGTTGCTGCTTTCCGACACCGAGAACGCCAGGTAGACCGCGGCCACCAGGCCGATCAGCGTCTGCCAGAAAAATTTCTCGCGGCTCGACATGCCGCGGGGGTCGCGATACACCACCTTGCGGTAGTCGTCGACCCAGCCGATGGCGCCGTAGCCGAAGGTGACCAGCATCACCACCCAGATGAAACGGTTGCCCCAGTCGCACCACAGCAGCGTCGACACCGCGATCGAGACCAGCACCAGCACGCCGCCCATGGTCGGCGTGCCGGCCTTGACCAGGTGGGTCTGCGGGCCGATGGTGCGCACCGCCTGGCCGACCTTCAGCTCGGTCAGCTTGCGGATCACCCACGGACCGAACGCCAGCCCGATCAGAAGCGCGGTGAGGTTGGCCATCACCGCGCGGAAAGTCAGGTAGTTGACGACCCGGAGGAAGCTGTAGTCGTTTTGCAGCCACTGGGCCAGAGCCAATAACATCGTGTTGTCTTATTTAGTGTGCGGAAGAGTCTGCGACCAGCGCCGCGACCATCCGTTCCATGCGCATGAAGCGCGATCCCTTCACCAGCACGGCGCCCGCTTGCGCCACCATGCCCCTGCTGTCTTCCTCCAGCGCCTTTACCAGTGCTTCCGCGCTGCCGAAATGCCGGCCGCCCGCGCCGAATGCCTGCACCGCATGCACGGCCAGTTCGCCTGTCGCCCACAGCGTGCCAACGCCGCGCGCCTTGGCGTAGGCACCGATCTCTTCGTGGAACGCCGGGCCCTGGTCGCCCACTTCGCCCATGTCGCCCAGCACCAGTACGCGCGGCGCGGCAAAGCCGGCCAGCACGTCGATGGCGGCGCGCATGGAGTCGGGGTTGGCGTTGTATGTGTCGTCGAGGACTACCGTCCCACCCGGCGTGTACTTGACCTGCAGCCGGCCCTTGACCGCATGGAACCCGGCCAGGCCCGACTGGATCGCCGGCACGTGCACCCCTGCGGCCAGCGCGCAGGCAATGGCGGCCAGCGCGTTGCGCACGTTGTGCTCACCCAGCAGCGCCAGGCGCACGTCGAAGGCATGGCCAGGCGCGCGTACCTGCATCACCTGTGCGCCGTCGACCAGCGTCACGGTGGCGTGCACATCGGCCCGCTGCGAGGTGCCGAACGACAGCGCGCGGCGCGCGCCCGCGGCTTCGCGCCACACCGGCGCGTGGGCGCCGCCGCTTTCCGCGTCGAGCGGGTACACCGCCACGCCGTGGGCCGGCAGCGCCGCAATCGCGGCAGCGTGCTCGTGGGCGACGGCTTCCACGCTGACCATGAACTCCTGGTGCTCGCGCTGCGCGTTGGTGATCACCGCCACGGTGGGCTGGGCGATGCCGGCCAGGTAGACCGTCTCGCCCGGATGGTTCATGCCGAGCTCCAGCACCGCCAGCTTGTGCGTGGTGCGCAGGCGCAGCACGGTCAGCGGCAGGCCGATATCGTTGTTCAGGTTGCCGCCGGTGGCCAGGCGCTGGTCCTCGCCCACCGCCGCGGCAAAGATGGCCGCGATCATTTCCTTGACCGTGGTCTTGCCGTTGCTGCCGGTCACCGCCACCGCCGGCAGCGTGAACTGGCGGCGCCAGCCGGCGCCCAACTCGCCCAGCGCGATGCGCGTGTCCGGCGCGACGATGGCCGAGACACCCGCGGTGCCGGCATCGACTTCGCGGCTGACCAGCACGGCGACAGCGCCGCGCGCCACCACGTCGGCGATGAAGTCATGCGCGTCGAAGCGCTCGCCCTTGAGGGCGACGAACAGGTCGCCGGGCTCGACGCTGCGGCTGTCGGTATGCACGCGCGAAAACTTCACGGCGCCGTCGCCGCAAACGCGCGCGCCGGCGATCCAGCCGGCGGCTTGCTGCAAGGTGGTCATTGGGGTCTGGCTCATGCCGATACTCCACGGGTGGCAAGCGCCAGTCGTACGTGTTCGCGATCGGAGAACGGGCGCTTGCGGCCCTGGATCTCCTGGGTGGCCTCATGGCCCTTGCCCGCCACCAGCACCACGTCGGCCGGTGCCGCGTGCCTGACGGCATAGAGGATGGCGGCGGCGCGGTCTTCGATCTGGCGAGCGCGCGCGCGCTCGGCCATGCCGTCGGCAATGGCGTCCAGGATGTCCTGCGGGTCTTCGCTGCGCGGGTTGTCGCTGGTCAGGATGACCTCGTCGGCCTCGCGCTCGGCCACCGCACCCATCAGCGGGCGCTTGATCGGGTCGCGGTCGCCGCCGCAGCCGAACACGCACCACAGGCGGCCGCTGCGCGCCTGCGCCACCGGGCGCAGCGCGGCCAGCGTCTGCGCCAGCGCGTCCGGGGTATGGGCGTAGTCGACCACGGCCAGCGGCGCATCCGGGCCGCCGGCGGCACCGAACAACTCCATGCGCCCTTCGACCGGCGTCAGCGCGCGCAGCGCGGCGATGGCCGCGTCCCACGCCACGCCGTTGGCCAGCGCCGCACCCAGCACCGCCAGCAGGTTGCTGACGTTGAAGGCGCCGATCATCGGCGTGGCCATCTCGGCGCTGCCGAAGCTGCCGTCGATATGGAAGGCGGTGCCGGTGGGCGTGGCGCGCACGTTGGTGGCGCGCAGCCACTCGCCGCGCGGGCTGCGCAGCGTGGCCGCGCCGGGGCCGTCGATGCCGTATTCGATCACGTGCGGCGCGCCGATGGCAGCGGCATCCGCGGCCAGAAGGCGCTGGCCCATGGCGTCGTCGCGGTTGACCACCGCGGTGCGCAGGCCGTCCCAGCGGAACAGGCTCTCCTTGGCGGCCTCGTACTCAGCCATCGAGCCGTGGTAGTCGAGGTGGTCCTGGGTCAGGTTGGTCAGCACCGCCACCGAGAAATGCGTGCCGGCCACGCGCTCCTGCTCCAGGCCGTGCGAGGACACCTCCATCGCCACGGCGCGCGCGCCGGCGTCGTGCAGTGACGCCAGGCTGGCCTGCAGCTGCACCGCGTCGGGCGTGGTGAAGCCGGTAGCCTGCAGCGCGCCCGGGAAGCCGGTGCCCAGCGTGCCGATGGTCGCGCAGGGCGTGCCGGCGGCCTGCAGCACCCGCGCCAGCCACTGGCTGCACGAGGTCTTGCCATTGGTGCCGGTGATGCCGGTCACGGCCAGGCCGCGCACCGGGTTGCCATGCCAGCCGGCGGCGATCGGGCCGGCCAGCTGGTGCAGGCGGCTCACCGCGAGGTGCGGCACGACGTCGCCGAAGGGCCAGTCGAAGCCGTCGGCCTCATAGACGATGGCCCCCGCGCCGGCGGCGATCGCCTGGGCGATATAGGGCCGGCCGTCGGCGGCCAGGCGCGCGTTGCCGAGCACGTAGGCGAAGAACACATCGCCGCGCGCCAGGCGCCGGGTATCGCCGGTCAGCTGCGCGGCAGCGGCCACGTTGGTACGCAGCCAGGCCAGCGCGTTGCTGGCCTGGGCGGTGACCTCGAGCGGGAGCAGTGGCTTGGCCGTCATTGGGTCGAGCTCCACGGTTCGCTCTCCTGCACCTTGTCGCTGACCACCAGCTGGCGGATCGGCGAGTCAGGCTGCACATTCAGTGCGCGCAGTGTGCCGCCGGTGATGGCCGCGAACGCCGGGCCGGCCACCAGGCCGCCGTAGTGGCTGCCCGCGGTGGGCTCGTCCACGCTGACGGCCACGATGATGCGCGGGTTGGACATCGGCGCCAGGCCGATGAACGAGGCGCGGTACTTGCTGCGGTTGTAGCCGCGGCCTTCATGCTTGTAGGCGGTGCCGGTCTTGCCGCCGACGCGGTAGCCCATCACCTGCGCCTCGGGGGCGGTGCCGCCGGGCGCGGTCACGGTTTCCATCATGGCGCGTACATCGCGGGCCACCTGGGGCGACAGGATGCGCTCGCCGGTGGCGGGGCCGCTGGTGCGGAACATCGACACCGGGATCAGCTCGCCGTCATGCGCAAAGATGGTGTAGGCATGCGCCATCTGGAACAGCGACACCGACAGGCCGTAGCCGTACGACATGGTGGCCTGCTCGATCGGGCGCCAGCTCTTGTACGGGCGCACGCGGCCGGCCACGGCGCCGGGGAAGCCGAGCTTGGGCGCCTGGCCGAGGCCGATGCTGGTGTACATGTCCCACATTTCCTGCGGCTTCATCATCATCGCGATCTTGGTCGTGCCGATGTTGCTCGACTTCTGGATCACGCCGCTCACCGTCAGCGCCCCGTAGTTGTGGGTATCGCTGATGGTGGCGCCTTCGAAGTTGTACTTGCCGGTGGTGGTGACCACCGTGGACGGCGTCACGCGCTTGAGCTGCAGCGCCAGGCCGACCGTGATCGGCTTCATCATCGAGCCCGGCTCGAAGGTGTCGGTCAGCACGCGGTTGCGCAGCTGCTCGCCGGACAGCCGGGTACGGTCGTTGGGGTTGTAGGTGGGCCAGTTGGCCAGCGCCAGCACCTCGCCGGTCTGGGCGTCGAGCACCACCGCGCTGGCGGCCTTGGCCTTGTGCTTTTCGACCACGGCCTTGAGCTCGTTGTAGGCCAGGTACTGGATCTTGGCGTCGATCGACAGCTGGATGTCCTCGCCGTCGCGCGGAGTCTTCAGCACGCCGACGTCCTCGACCACGCGGCCCAGGCGGTCCTTGATCACCTGGCGCGCGCCGGCACGGCCGGCCAGGCCGGGCTCGCGCGCCAGCTCCACGCCTTCCTGGCCGCGGTCTTCCACGTTGGTGAAGCCGACGATGTGGGCCATCGCCTCGCCTTCCGGGTAGAAGCGCTTGTATTCGCGGGTCTGGTGGATGCCTTCGATCTTCAGCGCGGCGATCTTGTCGGCGACGTCAGGCAGCACCTGGCGCTTCAGGTAGACAAAGCCCTTGTCCTCGGACAGCTTCTTGCCCAGGTCTTTCTCGGACATGCCGAGCAACTTGGCCAGCTGGCGGATCTTGGCGGCCTCGACCTGGTTGGGCACGTCCTCGGGCACCGCCCAGATGGCCTTGACCGGCAGGCTGGTGGCCAGCACCAGGCCGTTGCGGTCCAGGATCTTGCCGCGCGTGGCCGGCAGCTCCAGCGTGCGCTGGAAGCGCTTCTTGCCCTCGGCCTCGTAGAACTGGTTGCCGGGGCCCTGGATCCAGGCCGCGCGCATGGCCAGCGCGCCGAAGGCCGCGAACATCATGAACACCACCAGCTTGGAGCGCCACATCGGCAGGCGCAGGCCCAGCACCGGGCTGGCCGAGAACTGGCCGCTGCGCGGGCGCGAGGTGGTGCCGTTGCGGTCACGGCGGGGCGGGTTGGGACGGGCCATGCTCATCGGCGCGCCTCCGCGGCACTGGCCGGCGCCGCCTCGGCGGGCGGCGGCAGCACGATGCCGGACAGGTACTGGGTCTTGCCGGGGTTGACCGGCGCCATCTTCAGCTGCGCGCGCGCCGCGTCGGCGATGCGCGCGCTCTTGCCCAGCGCGCTCTGCTGGTACTGCAGGCGCGACCAGTCGATATCGAGCTGCTTCTCTTCAGCCTGGGCCCGCTCCAGCGCGACGAACAGCGTGCGCGCCTGGTGCTGCGCGCTCACCAGCGACAGCGCGCAAAGGATCAGCGCGGCGAGCAGGAAGAAGGTCAGGCGGTTCATGCGCGTGCGCCTCCGCCCGCAGGGGGCGCGGCAGGTGCCAGCTTCTCGGCCACGCGCATCACGGCCGAGCGCGCGCGCGGGTTGGCGGCCACCTCCTCAGTGCCCGGCTTGTAGCGGCCGAGCAGGCGCAGCGTCGGCTGCGGCAGGTCGGCCGCGCGCAGCGGCGCGCGGCGCAGCGCCGGGTCGGCATCCTGCTGGGGACGGGCGTGCGCCGCCATGAACCGCTTGACGATGCGGTCCTCCAGCGAGTGGAAGCTGATCACCACCAGGCGCCCTCCGACCTGCAGCAGTTCATACGCCGCCTTCAGCCCTCTTTCGAGGTCCTCAAGCTCTTGATTGACGTGAATCCGTAGAGCCTGAAAGGTGCGGGTCGCAGGGTCCTGACCCTTCTCGCGTGTCTTGACGGCTTTCGCCACGAGCGCGGCAAGGTCGGCAGTAGTGGCGATGGATCCGCCATCGCCGGGTTCGCTCCGGCGAGCAACAATCGCCTTTGCAATCTGTACAGCAAACCGTTCTTCCCCATAGTCTCGTATCACCCTGGCAATGTCCTGCTCATCCGCCTGCGCCAGCCACTGCGCGGCAGTGATGCCGCGCGTGGTGTCCATGCGCATGTCCAGCGGGCCCTCGAAACGAAAGGAAAACCCCCTCGCCGCCTCGTCGATCTGGGGCGAGCTGATCCCCAGGTCGAGCAGCACGCCAGCGACGTGGCCGCGCCCCGACAGGCGCTCGGCCATGGCCGCAAAGCTCGCGTGCTCAATGGAGAAGCGGGCATCCTTGATGGTGCCCGCTTCTGCGATTGCTGCTGGGTCCTTGTCGAACGCAACCAGGGCCCCGTCTGGCCCCAGCCGGGCCAGCACCGCCCGGCTGTGCCCTCCCCTGCCGAAGGTGCCGTCGACGTAGACCCCGTCGGGCCGCCAGACCAAGGCGTCGACGGCCTCGTCCAGCAGCACGGTGCGATGGCGCAGGGCGGGGGTTGCCGGCGTTCCGGTAGGACTCATGACCTCGTCAGAAAGAGAAATTCTTCAATGCTTCGGGCATGCCCTGCGCCATCGCCTGCTGTTCCTTGGCGGCGTAGGTCGCGGCATCCCACACTTCGAAATGGCTGCCCATGCCGAGCAGCATGACTTCCTTGTCGAGCAAGGCGGCACTGCGCAGTTCCGGGGCGATCAGCACCCGGCCCGCCCCGTCCATTTCCACGTCGGCGGCGTTGCCCAGGAAGATGCGTTTCCACCAGTGCGCATCCATCGGCAGCGCTGCAATGCGCGTGCGGAAGGTTTCCCACTCGGGCCGGGGAAACAGCAACAGGCAGCCATCCGGGTGCTTGGTCAGCGTCACCCGGCCCTCGGCCTGCTGTTGCAGCGCCTCGCGGTGCCGGGACGGAATGGACATCCGCCCCTTGGCATCCAGCGAGAGTGCCGATGCTCCCTGAAACAAGCTTGCTCCCGGTCCATGCCGGCCGGTTGTCGGCCAGCATGCGCGTGAATCCCTTCTGTTCCGACTATGGCGACATCATCCCACGGCCGGGGCCCAATTTCACACAAAAATACACTTCCTCACACTATTTCCCACTTTAGAGGAAGCGATATGGCGGGTCAAGGCTGGCTGCAGAGCAGCAAACGAGTTTTTTTGAATCAGAACAATGACTTAGCGCGCACACTTCACGCACCCAAAAAGTGAATCCTTAATGAAATGAAGATCTTAGGGAGGAAAGCCGAGAAACCACCTGAGAACCACTTGCGGAGGAACTGCCGGCGGCACGGGAAAGACCTGCCCCGTCGCGCGAAGGAAGGATACAACAATTGCCCGCCAGCCCCGCCGGAACCAGGGCCGGCGCGGGGCAGGCGGGGCCGGCTCAGATCCGGTAGGCGGCGGTGGTCATCACGCGCGAGGCGCCGCGCATCAGCGCCCGCACCGGGGCGGGCAACGGGATCCCGCCGGCATCGCGCGCGGCGTCGCCGTGGCGGATCTCGTCGTCGCGCATCTGCTCGAGGATGGCGCGCGAGCGGCCGTCGGCCTCGGGCAGGCGGTCCAGGTGCCCGCCCAGGTGGTGCTCGACCTGGCGCTCGGTCTCGGCGACGAAGCCCAGGCTGACACGGTCGCCGGCGCGGCCAGCCACCCAGCCGATGGCGAAGGCGCCGGCGTACCACAGCGGGTTGAGCAGGCTCGGGCGCGAGCCCAGCTCGCGCAAGCGCTCGGCGCACCAGGCCAGGTGGTCTTCCTCTTCGCGCGCGGCGGCATCCATCTGCGCGCGCACCGCGCCGTCGCGCGCGGTGAGCTTCTGGGCCTGGTACAGGGCCTGCGCGCAGACCTCGCCGACATGGTTGATGCGCATCAGCCCGGCCACGTGGCGGCGTTCATCGGCGCTCATCTGTTCGGTGTCCGGCGCCAGCCGGTCAGCCGGGTTGGCGCGCGCGGTGCGCGTGGCGCCGGCAATGGCGCGCAATGCCACGTCGAATTCTTTGATCAGGGTGTCCATGTCGCAGAGGCAGTTGGTCTTCGTTCCCGGCAGTCCCTGCCATCGTGGGGTGCGCAGCCGCCGCGCGGCACGCGCAGGGGCCATCGGGATTACCCGCATTGTAGCTTGCCTCTAATCGGCGCCAGCCCGCATCCCGCCTTGCATTGATGCGCCCGGCTACTCAGAAACCCTGAGTTGTTAAAAGAAGACAAGGGGGGGTTGGCCTGACTAGTGAATTAAGGGTTGTTTGTTACAGTACTTCGCAACTTCCAAGGAAGTTTGACGCACGGGGGATGGAGACCAACAGGAGGTTCTCCCGGGCCGTCACCAATAATTCTTACAGTGGAGATCAACGAGCATGAAGAAATCGCTTCTGGCGCTGGCAGCGCTTGGCGCATTTGCTGGGGCGGCGCAGGCCCAATCGAGCGTCACGCTCTACGGTGTGGTGGATGCCAACATCGAGTACGTGAGCAATATGTCGAGCGTCACGCCGTCGGCGGCCAACGGATTTGCGACCGGCCCGTCGGAGAACCTCTTCCGCATGTCGTCCGGCGGCCTGTCCGGTTCGCGTTGGGGCCTGCGTGGCGTGGAAGACCTGGGCAGCGGCCTGAAGGCACTGTTCGTGATGGAAAGCGGTTTCGGCCTGGACGACGGGCGCTCGCAGCAAGGCGGCCGCCTGTTCGGTCGTCAGGCTTATGTCGGCCTGGAAAGCGCCCAGGTGGGCCGCGTGACCTTCGGTCGCCAGTACACCTCGCTGTTTGACATGATGGCCAATTTTTCGCCGACCGGCTATGCCACCCAGTACGAGCCGGTGGTCGCTCAACTGGGCCTGAACTTCCGTTCGGACAACACCGCCAAGTACACCGGCAAGTTCGGCCCGGTGACCGCGGTCGCGCACTGGTCCTTCGGTAACGGCGTTGCCGGCGGTGGCGAAGTCGCCGGCCAGTTCCGCCGCGACACCGGCTACGGTGCCGGCGTGTCGTGGTCAGCCGGCCCGTTCGGCATCAGCGGCGCCTATGACCAGTACAACCCGACCCTGAACGCCGCCGGCGGCACCGGCGAATTCAAGAAAGCCGCGGTCGCTGCCAGCTATGCCTTCGGTCCGGCCAAGCTGATGGCTGGCTATCGCTGGGGCATGAGCAAGCATGTGAACGACAATACGATCCTGAAGGATAACTACTACTGGGTCGGTGCCAACTACCAGGTCACGTCGGCACTGGGCCTGACGCTGGCGTACTACTACGACGACGTCAAGAACTTCAACCCGGCCGCCGCCACCACCAACGTCACCAACAACATCAAGAACCCCTGGCAGATTTCGTTCGTCGCCGACTACAACCTGTCCAAGCGTACCGACATCTACCTGACCACGG
Source organism: Cupriavidus sp. CP313 (assembly GCF_054072015.1). Lineage (NCBI taxonomy): Bacteria > Pseudomonadati > Pseudomonadota > Betaproteobacteria > Burkholderiales > Burkholderiaceae > Cupriavidus > Cupriavidus sp. CP313. Next base: position 144,064 of record NZ_JBSVZB010000021.1, read on the forward strand.
CCTTCTCGAAGAACGCCGGCCTGAACTTCGACACCTCGGCGATCAGCTTCGCCAATGGTTACTTCCTGGGTACCGGCGAAGACAAGATGATTGGCGCCGCCATCGGCATCCGCCACAAGTTCTAAGCAAATCCCGCTCGAACTGGAAAGGCACCCCCGGGTGCCTTTTTTCATTGGCACGGCCTCACACCCATAGGGCATCACCTCATCGGCGCCACCCCGGCCGCCGACTAGAATGCACAGACCATAGCCGCCACCGGACACACGAGCGGCGCCCATCTGGAGACCTACCCATGCAAGCCAATCGCCGGCGCGCCGTCGCGCTGCTGCTGTCCGCCAGCCTTGCCGCGCTCGCCAGCCAGTCGGCGCTGGCCGCCGACCCGTACCCGGCCAAGCCGATCCGGCTGGTGGTGCCCTTTGCCGCCGGCGGCACCACCGACATCCTGGCCCGCGCCGTGGCCGCGGAGCTGGCCAGGCTGCCGGGCTGGAACGTGGTGGTCGACAACAAACCCGGAGCCGGCGGCAATATCGGCGCGGACCTCGTCGCCAAGGCCGCGCCGGACGGCTACACGCTGCTGATGGGCACCGTGGGCACCCATGGCATCAACCAGTCGCTGTACGGCAAGCTGCCGTTCGACCCGATCAAGGACTTCGCCCCGATCACCGAGGTGGCGGCCGTGCCCAACGTGCTGGTGCTGAACCCGGCGTTTGCGCAGCAAAACAAGATCGAGAGCGTCAAGGACCTGATCACTTACGCGCGTGCCAACCCCGGCAAGATCAACATGGCCTCCAGCGGCAACGGCACCTCGATCCACCTGGCCGGGGAGTTGTTCAAGACGCAGACCCGGACCTTCATGGTCCACTTCCCGTACAAGGGCAGCGGGCCGGCGCTGACGGACCTGGCCGGGGGCACCATGCAGGTGATGTTCGACAACCTGCCGTCGTCGATGGCGCTGATCAAGAGCGGCAAGCTCAAGGCGCTGGCGGTGACCAGCGCCAAGCCGTCGCCGGCGCTGCCGGGCGTGCCGACCATTGCCCAGGCCGCGGGCCTGCCGCAGTATGAAGCCAGCTCCTGGTTCGGCATGCTGGCGCCGGCCGGCACGCCGCCGGATGTCATCCACCGCATCCAGCAGGAAGTGGCCAAGGCGCTGAATGCCCCAGCCGTGCGCGAACGCCTGCAGGCGCAAGGCGCCGAGCCTGTCGGCAACACGCCGGAGCAGTTCGCCGCGTTCATCCGCGCCGAAACCGCCAAGTGGGCCAAGGTGGTCAAGGATTCCGGCGCCAAGGTGGATTGACGCCGATTTGATCGCCGGCAGGGCGGCGGCGCGTATCGCGCATATACTTGAGGCATCAAATGTCGGCTGCCCGCCCCGCGGGCGGCCCCTGGCGGCTGCGGCCGCACACCTGCGCACCGATGCACTGAAGATGCCAAACCCGTCCCCTGCCGCCGGCGCCGAAAGCGCGCCGGTCGACCTTGAAACCCGCGCCGACCAGACCGAGCACGAAGCCCTGCGGCTGTGGTTGCGGCTGTTGACCTGTACCACCCTGATCGAGGGCGATATCCGTTCGCGGCTGCGCCAGGATTTTGCCTGCACCCTGCCGCGCTTCGACCTGATGGCACAGCTCGACCGCCATCCGGAAGGCCTGAAGATGGGCGAGCTGTCGCGCCGCATGATGGTGACAGGCGGCAACGTCACCGGCATCACCGACCAGCTGCAGCAGGAAGGCCTGGTCTCGCGCGAGGCCCTGCCCACTGACCGCCGTGCCTACCTGATCCGCCTGACCCCGGCCGGGCGCGCCGCGTTTTCGCGCATGGCGCGCGCGCATGAGGACTGGATCGAGCAACTGTTCTCGAGCCTGGCCGAGACCGACCGGCGCGCCCTGTTCCGACTGCTTGGCCGGCTCAAGACCGGCCTGATTTCGCCATGAAGACCCTGCCCTACCTTGTCCTGTGCGGCCTGCTGCCGGTGCTGGCTGCCTGCAGCAGCACGCCGCAGCCGCCGCAGGTCACGCCGGTGAACGCCACCATCAAGCTTGGCCGCGTCACCGAGAAGACGTTCCTGACCCGCCTGGACGTGGCCCAGGTGCCCCCGTACTACGGCGGCGGCACCAGCGTCGGCGTGGGTGCCGCGGGTGGCGGCGGGGGTGGCGGGGTGGGCGTGGGCTTTGCCTTCGACCTGAGCCGGCTGTTCAACAAGCCCGCGCCGGTGCAGCAGGTGGACCTGTTCCAGTACAAGGTACGAACCATGGACGGCACGATCGTGTCGGCCAACGCGCCGGCAGCGCCGGGGCTGGAGCCAGGCGCATGCGTTCGGGTGGTCTACCCCGACGGCAGCCAGGAAGCCCGCCTGGCACCATCGAACGAGTGCTGAGCCGCCGCAACGCAGCCTGAAAGCACAACGGCCTCCACTCGGGAGGCCGTTGTCGTTTGCAGCGGCTGCCGCTCAGGCCGCCTTGCGGCTGTCGCGCAGTTCGCGGCGCAGGATCTTGCCGACGTTGGTCTTGGGCAGCTCGGTGCGGAACTCGACGTACTTGGGCCGCTTGTAGCCGGTCAGGCGCTCCTTGCAGAACTCGATCACATCGGCCTCGGTCAGCCCCGGATCCTTCTTCACCACGAACAGCTTGACCACTTCGCCCGAGTGCGTGTCGGGCACGCCCACGGCCGCCACTTCCAGCACGCCCGGGCATTCGGCCACCACGCCTTCGACCTCGTTCGGATACACGTTGAAGCCCGACACCAGGATCATGTCCTTCTTGCGGTCGACGATCTTGGTGTAGCCACGCTCGTCCATCACGCCGATGTCGCCGGTCTTGAAGAAGCCGTCCGGGGTCATGACCTTGGCGGTCTCGTCCGGGCGGTTCCAGTAGCCGGCCATCACCTGCGGGCCGCGGATGCAGATCTCGCCCGGCTGGCCGAGCGGCACGTCCTTGCCGTCGTCGTCGCGGATCACCACTTCGGTCGACGGCAGCGGCATGCCGATGGTGCCGGAGAATGCGTCGGTGTCGGTCGGGTTGCAGGTGGCCGAGGGCGAGGTCTCGGACAGGCCGTAGCCTTCGATGATCGGGCAGCCGGTCTTGGCCAGCCACTGCTTGGCCACCGCCTCCTGCACCGCCATGCCGCCGCCGTTGGCCACGCGCAGGCCGGAGAAATCGACCTTGCTGATTTCCGGATTGTTGATCAGCGCGTTGTACAGCGTGTTGACCGCCGGGAACATGTTGAACTTGTACTTCTGCAGTTCCTTGATGAAGCCCGGGATGTCGCGCGGATTCGGGATCAGCACGCTGGTGCCGCCGCTGCGCATGCCCAGCAGGCAGCAGACCGTCAGCGCGAAGATGTGGTACAGCGGCAGCGCGGTGATGGTGATGGGCTGGTCGATATGGGCGCCCTTGTTCAGCGCCGGCTGCATCCACGCCTCGGACTGCAGCACGTTGGCCACCACGTTACGGTGCAGCAGCACCGCACCCTTGGAGATGCCGGTAGTGCCGCCCGTGTACTGCAGGAAGGCGATGTCCTCCGGGCCGGTGGTGGCCGGCTGCAGCGTCAGCTTGCGGCCTTCGGCCAGCACGCTGTTGAAGCGCACGCAGGTGGGCAGCTCCCACGCCGGCACCATCTTCTTGACGTTGCGCACCACGAAATTCACGATCGCGCCCTTCAGGCCGCCGAGCATGTCACCCATGCTGGCGACCACCACATGCTTGACCGGGGTCTTGGCCAGCACCTGCTGCAGCGTCGAGGCAAAGTTCTCCAGGATCACGATGGCTTCGGCGCCGCTGTCCTTGAGCTGGTGCTCAAGCTCGCGCGGGGTGTAGAGCGGGTTGACGTTGACCACCACGAAGCCCGCGCGCAGCACCGCCGCCAGCACCACCGGGTACTGCAGCACGTTCGGCATCATGATCGCCACCCGTGCGCCGGGGCGCAGCCCGCGCGACTGCAGCCATGCGGCAAAGTGGGTCGAGAGCTGGTCCAGTTCGCCGTAGGTGATGGCCTTGTCCATGCAGATGAAGGCCTTGCGGTCGGCATAGGTGCGGAAAGACGCCTCGAGCAGCGCAGCAAGCGAGCGGAACTGGCTGGCATCGATCTCGGCGGGGACGCCGGCCGGGTAGTGTTTCAGCCAAATTCTTTCCATAGCACCGTCTCCTGAATTTCTGAATGGTCGTTCGATTTTGCCGAGATGCTAAACGTGCGCCCCGGTTAAAACAACAACTTAGACGAAGTCCTCGGGGCCATCGGTCCTGCCGTATTGCCCCTGACGGGCATTATGCGCCACCAGTCAGCTGTAAGCAGCGGGATAACCCCTAGTAGTACAAGTAGCCACTCACCCGCCACTGGGCAGCGCCAGCTTCATCATGCTGGCGGCAAGCTCCTGCGCCAGCGTCTCCGGGTCCATGCGGCCGGGTTCATGCCAGGTGTACAGGAACCCCACCACGCTGCCGATCGCATGCGCCGTCACGCGTGCGTCGCCGAAGGCGAACACGCCATCGCGCTTGCCCTCTTCCAGCAGCGTATAGAGGTCGCGATAGAAGTCCCGCGCCATGCTGTCGAGCCACGCCACAGTGTCGGGGCGCAGGTACTGGTTGTCGCGAAAGCTCAGCGTGGCCGGCACATGGCAGGCGACGCAGCGCCGCGCCATCTCGAGCAGGCAGGCCTGCAGGCGCTCGCGCACCGGCAGCGCCGGGTCCGCGGTCTCGCGGATCACGGGCAGGCAGGTCTGGGCCGACTCGCGGCACAGGATGTCGAAGATCTCGTACTTGTCAGTAAAGTAGTAGTAGACCGCCGGCTTGGTCACGCCCAGCGCGCGGCACAGGTCGTTCATGGTCATGCCGGGATAGCCCTTGCTGTAGAAGAGCTGCGCGGCGGTATCGAGGATCTGGCGGCGGCGGGCCTCCTGGCGCTCGGCGATATGCGGGCGGGCCGGCTGCGGCTCTGGCGGTGCGCTCAACGGCGGGTTCAGCGGTGCGGATCTGGGTGCAATCGACATGATGCAATTCTCGCATGGCGGGATCGATATGCCAGTCCGATCGAGCCCTTGCTTGATGCCGCGGTCTGCGGCGCCAAAGGGAAAACGGCCGATTGACGCGAATACCCGATCACCCTAGGATCTTACCCAACGGTAAAAAAATATACCAACGAGTACATACCCGCGCTGCACCCCGCACAACGCACGCCATCAACGCTCCCGCATCATGACGACCCACAAGCTCCTGATCGCCAATCGCGGCGAAATCGCCATCCGCATCGCGCGGGCCGCCGCGGCCATGGGCATCCCCAGCGTGGCGCTGTACAGCGAAGACGACCGCGACGCACTGCACGTGCGCAAGGCCGACGCGGCCGTGGCGCTGCCCGGCACTGGTCCGCGCGCCTACCTCGACATTGCCGCCGTGGTGGACGCTGCGCGGCGGGCGGGCTGCGGCATGGTGCACCCCGGCTACGGCTTCCTGTCCGAGAACGCCGACTTTGCGCAGGCCTGCCTGGACGCCGGGCTGGTCTTCGCCGGCCCCGCGCCCGACGTGCTGCGCCTGTTCGGCGACAAGGCCCGCGCCCGCGCGCTGGCGCGCGAGCATGGCGTGCCGGTCGTGCCCGGCACCACCGGCCCGACCTCGCTGGAGCAGGCGCGCGCCTTCTTCGACAGCCTCGACGGGCAAGCGGGCATGATGATCAAGGCGCTCGCCGGCGGCGGCGGGCGCGGCATGCGCGCCGTGCATCGCGCTGCCGAGATCGACGAGGCCTATGCACGCTGCGTCTCGGAAGCGACCGCGGCATTCGGCAATGGCGCGGCCTACGTGGAGCGCATCGTCAGCGCGCCGCGCCATATCGAGATCCAGGTGGTCGCCGACGCCGAGGGCCGCGTGCTGACGCTGGGCGAGCGCGAATGCAGCCTGCAGCGCCGCCACCAGAAGCTGGTGGAGATCGCCCCCAGCCCGGCCTTGGATGACGCACTGCGCGCAAGGCTGGCCGATGCCGCCGCCACCCTGGCGCGCGCAGCCGCCTATCGCGGCATCGGCACGTTCGAGTTCCTGGTGGAAGACGGCGGCAATGGCGGCGATGGCGGCCCATCGTTCTGGTTCATGGAGGCCAACCCGCGCCTGCAGGTCGAGCACACGGTGACCGAGATGGTGACCGGCGTCGACCTCGTGCAAACCCAGCTGGCCATCGCCGCCGGCGCGCGCCTGGCCGACCTGGGCCTGGAGCAGGCGAGCGTGCCGCGCGGCATCGCGGTGCAGTTGCGCATCAATGCCGAGCACCTCGACGCGCAGGGCCAGCTGCGCCCGGCCAGCGGCACGCTGACGGCGTTCGAGCCGCCCAACGGGCCAGGCGTGCGCGTGGACAGCGCTGGCTTTGCCGGCATGACGGCGAATCCGCGCTTCGATTCGCTGCTGGCCAAGCTGATCGTGCACGAACCCGGGGGCGACTACGCGCGTGCGCTGGCGGTCGCCTATCGCGCGCTGTGCGAGTTCCGCATCGAAGGCATCGACACCAACCGCCGCTTGCTGCAGGACCTGCTGCAGCTGGACGACGTGCGCCGCAATGCCGTGCACACGCAGTACCTGGACCAGGCGCTGGCCGCACTGGCGACTGCCGACGCCGACCACCCGGTGCTGCACGCGCCGCCCGCCCTCGCCGACAGCGCGCTGGCGGATGCGGACCAGGCGCTGGCCGACGTCCCCGACGACGCCATTGCCGTGCCGGCGCCCATGGACGGCGCGCTCGCCGCCATTCACGTTCGTGAAGGCGACACGGTCAGGCGCGGCCAGCCGCTGGCCATCATCGAAGCGATGAAAATGGAGCATCCGCTGGAGGCGCCCGCCGCCGGCACCGTGCTGCGCGTGCTGGCCGTCGCGGGTGCCACGCTGCGCGCCGGCGCCGCGGTGATCGTGCTGGCGCCCGGCGACGATGCCGGCCATGCCGCCGAGACCGCCGCGGCGGCCGACCTCGACCATGTGCGCGCGGACCTGCGCGAGACGCTGGAGCGCCACGCCCTCGGCCACGACGCCGCACGCGCCCAGGCCGTCACCAGGCGCCACGCCCAGGGCGGCCGCACGGCGCGCGAGAACATCGCCCAGCTGTGCGACGACGACTCCTTCATCGAGTACGGCGCGCTCGCCATCGCCGCGCAACGGCAGCGCCGCAGCGTCGAGGACCTGGTCAGCGCCACGCCCGCCGACGGCATCGTCACCGGCATTGGCACCGTCAACGCGGCGCGCTTTCCCGATGCCGATACGCGCTGCATGGTGCTGGCCTACGACTACACCGTGCTGGCCGGCACGCAGGGCTTCTACGGCCACAAGAAGCTGGACCGCATGCTGGCGCTGGCGCGCCAGTGGCAGGTGCCGGTGGTGCTGTTTGCCGAGGGCGGCGGCGGCCGGCCCGGCGACACTGACATGCCGGTGGTGGCCGGTCTGGATTGCACCTCGTTCATCCAGTTCGCGCGGCTGTCGGGCCAGGTGCCGCTGGTGGGCATCGTCTCGGGCCGCTGCTTTGCCGGCAATGCGGCGCTGCTGGGCTGCGCCGACGTCATCATCGCCACGCGCAGCGCCACCATCGGCATGGGCGGGCCGGCCATGATCGAAGGCGGCGGGCTGGGCGTGTTCGCGCCGGAGGAAGTAGGCCCGGTCAGCGTGCAGGGGCCCAACGGCGTGATCGACGTGCTGGTCGATGACGAAGCGGCCGCGGTCGATGCCGCGCAGCGCTACCTGTCCTACTTCCAGGGCAATGTGCATGACTGGCAGGCCGAGGATCCGCGCCACCTGCGCCACGCCATCCCCGAGAACCGCCTGCGCAGCTACGATATGCGCGCGGTGATCGCCGCCATGGCCGACAGCGGCTCGGTGCTGGAGCTGCGCGCGGCGTTCGGCACCGGCATCATCACCGCACTGATCCGTATCGAGGGCCACGCCTTCGGCTGCATCGCCAACAACCCGCGCCACCTCGGCGGCGCCATCGACAGCGCCGCCGCCGACAAGGCCGCGCGCTTCATGCAGCTGTGCGACGCGCACGGGCTGCCGATCGTGTCGCTGTGCGACACCCCGGGCTTCATGGTCGGGCCGAAGGCCGAGAAGACCGCCACGGTGCGGCACGTGTCGCGCCTCTTTGTCACCGCTGGCGCGCTGCGCGTGCCGTTCTTCACGGTGGTGCTGCGCAAGGGCTACGGGTTGGGCGCGCAGGCCATGGCCGGCGGCAGCTTTGCCGCGCCCTTCTTCACCGCGGCCTGGCCCAGCGGCGAGTTCGGCGCGATGGGCATCGAGGGCTCGATCCGGCTGGGCTTCCGCAAGGAACTGGAGGCCGTGGCCGACCCCGACGAGCGCGCGGCGTTGTTCGCGCGCATGGTCGACGGCGCCTACCAGCGCGGCCGCGCGCTCAACATGGCCAGCCACCTGGAGATCGACGCGGTGATCGACCCTGCCGACACGCGGCGCTGGCTGCTGCGCGGGCTGGCCTCGGTGCCGCCGGGCAGCCTCGGCCGCCAGGCCAACGCACCGAGACGTTTCATCGATACCTGGTAAGCGGCGCGCGCGGCGGCGCAGCAGCTTAGTTCGCCGCCGTCTTGCCGCCCGCGGTCAGCGTGCCGGTGCGCGTGGCCGGCGGCGCCAGCCGGTGCAGCGCGGCCTCGCGCTCGGCGGCGGGCAGCGCGCCGATACGGGCGGCCTCGTCATAGAAGCGCTGCCAGTCGCCGTTGCACTGCGCCAGCAACGCGGTGAAGGCCGGCACCCATTGCTGGTAGGTGGCCACCGCAGCCAGGTGGGCGTTGGTCAGCGGCTGGCTGAACCAGCGGTCATAGCCGCTGTAGCCGCCCCACTCCGTGCGCAGCCGCGCGTACCCGGTGCGCAAGTCGGCGAAAATCTTCGCCTTGCCCTCGCGCTTGGCGTCGTCATCGAGCGGGGTCTGGTACAGCGCCACCAGCCGGTCGCGCGTGCCCAGCAACAGCGCGCGGAACTGCTGGCGCCGGGCATCGTACTGCCGATAGCTGGCGCGCGCGTCCTCCGACGCATCCTCGGCCAGCCAGCGCTCCACGCCCGCGGCTTCCACCGCGGTGGCGAAGGACTCGTTGAAGGCGGTGTCGTTGCGCACGTACACCACCTGGTGCGCCAGCTCGTGGAAGATCAGCCGCGCCAGTTCGCCCTCGGGCAGGTAGACGAAGGTATTGAGCAGCGGGTCATCGAAATAGCCCAGCGTCGAATAGGCGGGGATGCCGGCGACGTAGGTCTCCAGGCCGTCGCGGCGCAGCCCCTGCGCGTACTGCTCGGCATCGGACTGGGCGTAGTAGCCGCGGTAGCTGATGCAGCCGACGATGGGGAAGCACCACTTGCGCAGGTCCATCGACAGTTCGGGCGTGGCAAACACGCTCCACACCACATAGGGCCGGTGCAGGTTGGCGTAGCGGCGGTAGCTGCCGTTCTCGGGCAGCTTCAGTTCGCGCGAGGCGAAGTCGCGCATGCGGCCGGCCAGCGCCAGCCGCTGCGCCAGGCGCGCATCGTTGGCGTCGCGCGCGCTGGCGATGGCGTCGGTCAGGGGCTGTGCCTGGGCCATCACGCCCAGGTGGCCGCCGATCGACTGCGCGTAGTAGCCGACGGCCTCGCACCCGGCCGTCACCAGGACCACCGCGGTGAGGCCGGTCGCCGCCAGGAGTGCCGCCCAGCGCCGGCGGCCAGGCTGCGGCGTCATGCCGGCAGGACTGCCCCTTCCGTGCAGGCCTCGACCTGCACCAGGCAGTCATAGAACACCGGCGCGCGGCCCAGGTCGGTCAGGCGCTGGCTGGTCAGCTCGTTGGCGTTCTTGCCGTCCGAAGCCAGCTTCTTCCACCAGATCGACAGGCCCACCACCAGCCCGCGCCGGGCGCGGTCGGTGACGCGGGCGCGCGCCACCATGCTGCCGCGGTCGTTGAAGGCGCGCACCATGGCGCCGTGCACGATGCCGCGCTCGGCGGCGTCGGCCGGGTGGATGTCCAGGTGCGGCTCGCCCTCGGTGGCGCGCAGGCTGTCGACGTTGACGAAGGAGCTGTTGAGGAAGTTGCGCGCCGGCGGCGAGATCATCGCCAGCGGATAGCGCGCCGCCAGCTCGGGCGCGGTCAGCGGCGCCTCGTACTGCGGCACGTAGTCAGGCAGCGGGTCGAAGCCGTCGCGCGCCATCGGCTCCGAATAGAACTGGCACTTGCCCGATGCGGTCGGGAAGCCGCCCTCGGCGAACGGCGCCGCCGGCAGCGCCAGCTTCTGCCAGCCCTGCTCCTTCAATGATTCCCAGCTGATGCCGGCCGCGCGCGCATCGCCCGGAATGATGGCCTGCGCGGCGATGGCTTCGTCGCTGTCGGCAAAGCACGCCTCGGTGAAGCCCAGGCGCTGCGCCAGCCGGCGGAAGATCTCGGTATTGGGCAGGGCCTCGCCCATCGGCGCGATGGCGGCGTTGTTGGCCAGGAAATAGGTATGGCCGTAGGCCTTGTGCACGTCGGTGTGCTCAAGCTGCGTGGTCGCCGGCAGCAGGATGTCGGCATAGTCGGCGGTGTCGGTGCGGAAGTGCTCCAGCACCACCGTGAACAGGTCCTCGCGCGCAAAGCCCGCGGCGACCTTGCCGGATTCCGGCGCCACCGCGACGGGGTTGCTGTTGTAGACCACCACGGCCTCGATGCGCGGCGCGCCGGGCGCCGGCTCGGCCAGCAGCGCGTCGCCGATGGTGCTCATGTTGACGATGCGCGGCAGCTTGTGCGGCCAGCCAGACAGCAGGTCGGGGCGCTGCAGGGCGGCTTCGTTGATCGGGAAGAAACCCGACGTCGACAACTGCAGCCCGCCCGCGGGCTGGCGCCAGGCGCCCACCAGCGACGGCAGGCACGCCACCGCGCGCACGGCCTGGCCGCCGCCGTGCACGCGCTGCATGCCGTAGTTCAGGCGGATTGCCACCGGCTGGCGCTCGCGCACCGCCAGCTGGCCGTAGAGGCCGGCCAGCCATTCGATGTCCTCGGCCGGGATGCCGCAGATTTCGGCCGCGCGTGCCGGGGTGTAGGCCTGCGCGCGCTCGCGCAGCGCCTCGAAGCCGACGGTGTGGCGTTCAATGTAGTCGTGATCGAGCAGGTCGTCGCGGATCAGCACATGGATCAGCGCCAGCGCCAGCGCGCCGTCGGTGCCGGGCATCGGCGCGATATGGCGGTGGCACTTCTCGGCGCTCAGCGAGCGGTACGGGTCGATCGCCACCAGCGTGGCGCCGCGCCGCTTGGCTTCCTGCGCGCGGGTCCAGAAATGCAGGTTGGAGGCAATCGGGTTGCCGCCCCAGATGATCACCAGCTTGGCATCGACCACGTGCTCCATGTCCATGCCCACGCTGGCGCCGTAGGTGTAGCGCAGCGCGGTGGCGCCGGCGCTGGCGCAGATGGTGCGGTCCAGCCGCGACGCGCCCAGCTTGTTGAAGAAGCGCGCGGCCATGCTCTCGCCCTGCACCAGCCCCATGGTGCCGGCGTAGCTGTACGGCACGATGGCCTGCGGATCGCGCGCCGCGATCGCCTGCAGGCGGGTGGCGATGGTGTCCAGCGCCTCCTCCCAGGAGATCGGCACGAACTTGCCCTCGCCCTTCTTGCCGATACGCTTCATCGGCGTCAGCAGCCGGTCCGGGTGGTAGGTGCGCTCGGTGTAGCGCGACACCTTGGTGCACAGCACGCCCTGCGTGCCGGGATGGTCGGGATCGCCCGCTACCTTGACGGCACGGCCGTCCTCGACGGTGACGAGCAAGGCACAAGTGTCGGGACAGTCATGCGGACAGGCGGCGCGGACGATGCGGGAAGCCATGGGGTCTCCGGGCGGGGATATGTTGTTTTCGTTCGGTCGTACGGAACTGGAGATACCGGCGCAGGCGGCGGGTAGCGGCGCCCGAGCCGCGCCGGCGGGCGGCGCTTTCCCGGCCGTGCGGGGTGATGGCGGGGAGTATCTCGATCCGATTGTATTCGATTATGATGTGCCGGCGCGCTGCCGGCACAGACCAGTACGCGCACCGTGCCGCACGACGTGAGCAATTCGCCGGCGAGAGACCGGCCGACGCGGCTAACGGGTAACCGAACCACATTTCGCGGGGGTTTATGTCTTTCCGATCCGGGGTCAATGGCCGGCTTGCCGGCCTGCTGGTGGCGTGCGCCATCGGCACGGGTGGCGCATCCTGCGCCGCCTTTGCAGCCAACGCGGCGGGCGCTGCCGCCACATCCGAAAACGGCGTCACCGCCGACACCATCCTGCTGGGCCAGTCCGCCGCGCTGACCGGCCCGACCGCCATGCTCGGCAAGCAGATGAACTCGGGCGCGCGGCTGTATTTCGACCATATCAACCAGCAGGGCGGCATCCACGGCCGCAAGATCCGGCTCGAGGCGCTGGACGACTACTACGAGCCCGAGCCCGCTGCCAGGAACACAAAGAAGCTGATCGAGGAAGACCGGGTCTTCGCCCTCTTCGGCTATGTCGGCACGCCCACCAGCCAGGCCGCGCTGCCGCTGGCGATCCAGGCCAAGGTGCCATTCTTTGGCCCGTACACCGGCGCGCGCTCGGTGCGCGAGCCGCGCAACCGCTACGTCTTCCACGTCCGCGCCGGCTACAACGACGAGGCCACGGCGATCCTGCGCCAGATCCAGACCACCGGCCTGAAACGCGTGGCCGTGGTCTACAACGACGACGCTTACGGCAAGGCCGAGCTCGAGGAGCTGGAACGCGCACTGAAGACCATGGCCGACAGCGGCGTGCAGCTGGTTGCGCGCGAGGGCGTGGTCCGCAACACCACGGAAATCGGCGACGCCATGCAGGGCTCGATGAAGGCCAGGCCCGACGCAGTTGTCATGATCAGCGCCTACCGCACCGCCGGCGCCTTCGTGAAGGAAGCGCTGCGCCGCGGCTACAGCGGCCAGTTCTACAACGTCTCCTTCGTCGGCACCCAGGCGCTGGCCAACGTGGTCGGCGCACAAGGCAGCGGCGTGATCATCTCGCAGGTGATGCCACACCCGGGCAACGCCACGCTGCCGATCGTGCGGGAGTACCTGCGCCTGCTGCAGGCCGCCGGCAAGCCCAGCGAATTCGACTACGCCAGCATCGAAGGCTTCATCGCCGCCAAGGCGTTCACCGAAGGCCTACGGCGCGCCGGCAAGGACCTGAACCGCGAGAAGCTGGTCACCGCACTTGAATCGATGCGCAGCTACGATTTGGGCGGGTTTATCGTCAACTTCACGCCGGAGAACCACGTCGGCTCGAAGTTCGTGGAGATGACGATCATCAATTCGAAGGGCCAGGTGATCCGCTGAGATTCCGGGTTTTCTCCTCCCTGCGCGAGGGAGGAGAAAACCAGGCCCTACTCCATGTCGTTCAGGTGACACGCCGAAAACCGCATCGGCGCAATCTCCTTCAGCAGCGGCTGCTCTTCCCGGCAACGCGGCATCGCATGCGGGCAGCGCGGGTGGAAGTGGCAGCCCGGCGGCGGGTTCAGCGGCGACGGGATCTCGCCGCGGATCGCCACATAGGTCTTGCGGGCCACCTCCAGCTTGGGCGCCTCGGCCAGCAGGGCCTGGGTATAGGGATGGTTGGGCGCGGCGAACACGTCTTCGGTCGGCGCGGATTCCACCACCCGCCCCAGGTACATGATCACCACGCGGTCGCTGATGTGCTTGACCACGCCCAGGTCGTGGCTGATGAACAGGTAGGTCAGGTTCAGGTCTTCACGTAGGCGCATGAACAGGTTCAGCACCTGGGCCTGGATCGACACGTCCAGTGCCGCCACCGACTCGTCGCACACCAGGAACTCGGGCTTCACCGCCAGCGCCCGGGCAATGCCGATGCGCGCGCGCTGCCCGCCGGAGAACTGGTGCGGAAAGCGCCGCAGCACGGTCGGGTCCATGCCCACGCGCACCAGCATGTCTTCCACATAGCCCTTCTGCGCGCCGCGCTCGACCATGCCGTGCACCACCGGCGCCTCGCCCACGATATCCAGCACGCGCAGCCGCGGATTGAGCGAGGCGTACGGGTCCTGGAAGATCATCTGGATCGCCAGCTGCTTCTCGCGGCGCTTGGCGGGCGGCAGGTGGTCCAGGTTGATGCCGCGCCACAGGCGCTCGCCCTCGGTCAGCGAGTGCAGGCCCACGGCCATGCGCCCGAGCGTGGACTTGCCGCAGCCGGACTCGCCGACCAGGCCCACCACCTCGCCCGCGCGGATGCTCAGGTCGACGCGGTCGACCGCGTGCACCACCTCGTCATGCGCATGGGCGCCGAACAGGTTGGCGATGCGCGCGGCGGCGTCGAGCGACTTGACGAAGCGCTTGGACACACCGCGCAGCTCCAGGATCGGCGCGCTCGGCGTGGCCCCCTCTTCAGCGGCAGGATTCGTCATCGGTCGGGATTGCAGTTCAGTTGCGCTCATGCCGCCTCCTGGTTGGCCAGCACCGGATGGAAGCAGCGCAGGCGGCGGCCGTCGGCGGCGGTCTCCAGCGGCGGCTCGGTCTTGCAGGCAGCGGTGGCGTACGGGCAGCGTTCACGGAAGGCACAGCCGCCCGGCAGGTTCAGCAGCGACGGCGTCATGCCCGGGATCTGCCGCAGCGGCGTGCCGCGCGGATTGCGCGACGGCGCCGAGCTGATCAGCCCGTGGGTGTACGGATGCTCGGGGTGCTCCAGCACCTGGCGCACGTCGCCGGCCTCGACGATCTTGCCGGCGTACATCACGCACACGGTATCGGCCAGCCCCGCCACCACCGACAGGTCGTGCGTGATCCAGATCAGCGCCGTGCCCGACTCACGGCACAGGGTCTGCATCTCGTACAGGATCTGGCCCTGGATGGTGACGTCCAGCGCGGTGGTCGGTTCGTCGGCAATGATCAGGTCGGGCTTGTTCAACAGCGCGATCGCGATCGCCACGCGCTGGCGCATGCCGCCCGAGAACTGGTGCGGATAGGCCCGAAGGCGCTCGTCCGGCGACGGGATGCCGACCCGCGCCAGCGCATTGCGGGCGCGTTCGCGCGCCACCGCCTTGCCCACCTTCTCATGGGCCAGCACCGCCTCGATCATTTGCGTGTCAATGCGCAGGACCGGGTTCAGCGTCATCATCGGGTCCTGGAAGATCATCGCGATGCGGTTGCCGCGCACGTCGCGCTGCTGCGCCGGCGTAAGCGCGCGCAGGTCGCGGGTGATGCCGTCGCGGCTGGTCAGCGCGATGCGCCCGTCGACGATCTTCCCGGGCGGGTCGATCAGGCCCATGATCGAATACCCGGTCATGGACTTGCCCGAACCGGACTCGCCCACCAGCCCCATGATCTCGCCGCGGCCCACGGTGAAGGACACGTCGTCGACGGCCTTGGCGATGCCGCCGCGCGTGTGGAATTGCGTCTTCAGGTGTTCAACCACCAACGTCGGTTGTGCCATGTTCCGCTCCTGGTTATTGCGTCTGCAGGCGCGGGTTGAGCACATCGCGCAGCTGGTCGGCCACCAGGTTCATCGCCACGATGGTGACCACCAGCGCGATGCCCGGGAAGAAGCTGATCCAGTACTTGCCCGACAGCATGTACTGCTGGCCGTTGGAGATCAGCGAGCCCAGCGAGGGCTCGGTGACCGGCACGCCCAGCCCGAGGAAGGACAGCGTCGCTTCCAGCGTGATCGCCGATGCCACCTGCAGCGCCGCGATCACGATCAGCGGCGGCAGGCAGTTGGGCAGCAGGTGGCGGAACATGATGCGCGCCGGCGACAGGCCCAGGCAGGTGGCGGCCTCGATATATTCCTTGCGGCGCTCCACCAGCGCGGCGCTGCGCGTGGTGCGGGCGTAGTAGGCCCACTGCACCGCCACCAGCGCAATCACGATATTGCCCAGGCCCGGGCGCAGGAAGGCCAGCAGGATCAGCGCCAGCAGGATCGGCGGGAACGACAGCTGCAGGTCGGCCACGCGCATGATGATGGCCTCGGTGCGCCCGCCCAGGAAGCCGGCCAGCAGGCCGAGCGTGGCGCCCAGCAGCAGCGCGATGACGGTGCTGACCACGCCCACGCCGATGCTGATGCGCAGCCCGTACATCACCGCCGACAGGATGTCGCGGCCCTGCTCGTCCGAGCCCAGCAGGAAGGTCATGCCGTTGCCGGCCTGCTCGCCCGGCGCCAGGCGCGCGTCGAGCACGTCCAGCGTGGCCAGGTCATAGGGGTTCTGCGGCGCCAGCCACGGCGCGAAGATGGCGATCAGGATGATGATGACCAGCGTGGCCAGTCCGGCCACGGCAATCTTGCTGGAGAAGAACTCCGCGGCAAAGCGCCGCCACGGCGATTGTTCACGCGCCGCGGCGGGCGGCGGCGTCTTGTCCTCTTGCTCTACAGATACGGCACTCATGGCTCAGCCCTTGTTGTCGGCAATACGCACGCGCGGATCGAGCATGCTGTAGATGATGTCCACCACCAGGTTGATCAGGATAAACAGCGTCACGATCACCATCAGGTAGGCGACGATCACCGGCCGGTCCAGCAACTGGATCGAGTCGATGATGAGCTTGCCCATGCCGGGCCAGGCGAAGATGGTCTCGGTCACGATCGCAAAGGCGATGATCGAGCCGAACTGCAGCGCGATCACCGTGACGATCGGGATCAGGATGTTCTTCAGCACATGCACGCCGACGATGCGGGTGTTCGACAGGCCCTTGGCGCGCGCAAACTTGACATAGTCCTGCAGCATCGCCTCCTGCGTGCCGGCGCGCGTGAGCCGGATCACCATGGCGATATTCAGCAGCGACAGCGTCACCGCCGGCAGGATCAGGTGGCGGATGCCGTCGGTGGTCAGGAAGCTGAGCGGGATGCCGAGCACGCGCACGGTCTCGCCGCGCCCGTTGGAGGGCAGCCAGCCGAGCTGCACCGCGAACACCATGATCAGCATCAGTCCGACCCAGAAGGTGGGCAGCGAGAAGCCCAGGATCGACACCGCCATGATCGACTTGCCGGCGATGCCCTTGGGCCGCAGCCCGGCCCACAGGCCCAGCGGGATGCCCAGCACGATCGCCAGCAGGATCGCGCAGATGGCCAGCTCCATGGTGGCGGGCATGCGCTCGAAGATCAGCTTGAGCGCCGGCGTGCCGTGCGCGAACGAGGTGCCCAGGTTGCCTTGCAGCGCATTCTGCAGGAACACCCAGTACTGCTCCCACAGCGGTTTGTCCAGGCCCAGCGCCGCGATGGTGCGCTTGATGTCCTCCTGGTCGGCCTGCGGGTTGATCAGGATGTCGACGGGATTGCCGATGGCAAAGACGCCGAGGAAAACCAGCAGCGACATGACGAAGAGCACGACCACGCTCTGCATCAGGCGCCGGATGATAAAGACCAACATGTTCGAACCACTTTCCTTTCGCGCGCGAATGCACGCCACGCCCGGGCCGCGCCGTGGCGCTTCCCGGGTGTGGCGCGGCAGCCATGCGCGGCACCGCAAACTCGGCCAGCAGACAATCCGCGGGCCGAGGCTCCTGTCTGAGCTGACCGGAGCTTACTGGGGCTTGAAGTTGTGCGCGTAGGTGCGCTCGTCGGTACGCGGCACGTAGACGATGCCCTTTTGCGTGGCCCAGGTAGTCACCTGCTGGTGGATCGGGATGATACCGCCATCGTTGATCGCGATCGCGGTGGCTTCCTGCAGCAGCTTGGAGCGCTCGTTGTCATCCACGGTGGACAGCGCCTTCTCCAGCACCACGTCCATCTTGGGGTTGCAGTACTCGCCCCAGTTGGTGGTGCCGAAGCCCTTCTTGCTGTCCTCGCACGCCAGCAGCGCGCGCAGCGGCGAGCTGACCTCGCCGGTCTGCGCGCCCCAGCCCAGCAGCCCGAACGACCACTCGTGCTTGATGCCCTTGGACGAGTACGTCGCCATCGGCATGCCTTCGACCTTGGTGGCGATGCCGATGCGGGTCAGATTCTGCGCAATGGTCTGCGCGATCTTCTCGTCGTTGACGTAGCGGTTGTTGGGCGTGTGCAGCGTCACGCCGAAGCCGTTCGGGAAGCCGGCGTCGGCCAGCAGCTTCTTGGCGGCCTCGGGGTCGTACTTGACCGTCTTCAGGTTGGGGTTGTAGCCGAACAGCGTCGGCGGCACCAGGTTGTTGGTCGGCTCGGACAGGCCTTCCATCAGGCGGTCCTTGATGCCCTGCCGGTTGATCGCCATGCTGATGGCATTGCGCACGCGCGTGTCCTTCAGCGGGTTCTTGTCCAGCGGTGCGCCTTCCTTGGTGGTGACGAAGGGCGACTTGTCGCGCTTGGCATCGAAAAACAGGTAGATCACGCGGTGCGAGATCTTGGAGAAGAATGACAGCTTGGGATCCTTGCGCACCTTGGGCAGGTCAGGCGTGGGCACGTTCTCGATGGCCTGCACGTCGCCCGACAGCAGCGCCGCCAGGCGCGTCGCCGGATTGGGGATGAAGCGCAGCGTGACCTTGTCCCAGGCCGGCTTGGTGCCCCAGTAGTCGTTGTTGCGCACCAGCTCGACCCGGTCGTCGCGGGCATAGCTGACGAACTTGAACGGCCCGGTGCCGACCATGCCCTTGCCCTGCGCGAAGTCATCCGAGCTCAGCCCCTGCGTCGCCTTCTTCTGCACGATGAAGATCGACGTGAGGTCGTTCAGCATCAGCGGATAAGGCTGGTTGGTGGTCAGCTGGATGGTGTGCTTGTCGATGATCTTCTTGTTGATGATCGCCTTGGTGTAGACATCGAACTTGCCAGGGCTGTTCTGGATGGTGGCCGGGCGGTCCAGCGACCAGATCACGTCTTCGGCGGTCAGCTCGGAGCCGTCGTGGAACTTCACGCCCTTGCGGATCTTGAATTCCCAGGTGAGGTTGTTGACCATCTTCCACGACTCGGCCAGGCCCGGGATGATGCGGCTGTCCGGGTCCATCTTGGTCAGCGAGTCAAAGATATGCTCGGAAACGTTGATGTTGGAGAACAGGTTGTAGAAGTGCGGATCCATCGAGGTTGGCGGCGAACTCATGGCCAGTTTGAGGTCCGCGGCCTGGGCGGTGCCGGCGAGCGCAAGGCCAAGGGCCCCGGCTACCGCCACCACACCAATTGCCTTCTTGAAAGTGCGAAGGGACATCGCGCAATTCTCCCTGTAGGAAGTGAAGCAGACGTTTTAGGATCGGCAATGCGCCGCGGGTCACGCGGCGGCGCTGCGTTTTGGTGCGGTTTGGGGTGCAGTTGCGCATCACAAAGCGACGAAATTGCCGGCCGGGCACTTCAAGCATGAACTGTTCCAGCAGTGCGCATGTCGCGGCAATGCGGGGAAACCCACCCGCGCTGGCATATTGCACTGCGCCAACCGGGCATGCGCGCAGGAAATCGCCGCGTTTTGGCGCTTTGCGGAGAGGCATCGTATGATCGGGGTATCCAACGCTAACGCCCCTAACGTCCAGGGCAGCCAGGCATCATGAAGCTCATTCCCGAAATCCTGCAGGCACAAGCCGAGATCCGCGCGATCCGGCGCGACATCCACGCCCACCCGGAACTCTGCTTCGAAGAACAGCGCACCGCCGACGTGGTCGCGCAGAATCTGGAATCGTGGGGCATCGAAGTTCATCGCGGCCTGGGCACCACTGGCCTGGTGGGCGTGATCCGCAACGGCAACAGCCCGCGCACCATCGGCCTGCGCGCCGACATGGATGCGCTGCCGCTGCAGGAAGCGAACACCTTTGATCACCGCTCGCAGCACACCGGCAAGATGCACGCCTGCGGCCACGACGGCCACACCGCCATGCTGCTCGGCGCGGCGCGCTACCTGGCGCAGCACAAGCCCTTCGACGGCACCGTGCACCTGATCTTCCAGCCGGCCGAGGAAGGCGGCGGCGGCGCCCGTGAAATGATCAAGGATGGCCTGTTCGAGCGCTTTCCGTGCGACGCGGTGTTCGGCGTGCACAACTGGCCGGGCATGCCGGTCGGCGCATTCGGCACGCGCGCGGGCCCGCTGATGGCATCGAGCAACGAGTTCCGCATCGTGGTGCGCGGCAAGGGTGCGCATGCGGCCATGCCCAACAACGGCAACGACCCGGTCTTCACCGCGGCGCAAATCGTGTCGGCGCTGCAGGGCATCATCACGCGCAACAAGCGCCCGATCGATACCGCGGTGATCTCGGTCACGCAGTTCCACGCGGGCGACGCCACCAATATCGTGCCGGACCAGGCCTGGATCGGCGGCACGGTGCGCACGTTCACGGTGCCGGTGCTGGACCTGATCGAACGGCGCATGGAAGAAGTGGCGCGCGCGGTGGCGGCGGCATTCGACTGCACCATCGAATACGAATTCCACCGCAACTATCCGCCGACCATCAACAGCGAGGCCGAGACCGGCTTTGCCACCGAGGTCGCCGCCGAACTGGTCGGTGCGGACAACGTCGACAGCAATGTCGAGCCCACCATGGGTGCGGAGGATTTCTCGTTCATGCTGCAGCACAAGCCCGGCTGCTACCTGTTCCTGGGCAACGGCGACGGCGGACATCGCGACGCCGGCCATGGCATCGGGCCCTGCATGCTGCACAACCCGAGCTACGACTTCAACGACGAACTGCTGCCGGTCGGCTCGACGTTCTTCGTGCGGCTGGTGGAAAAGTGGCTGGCGCCTGCGTGACTTTACGTACCTGAGCGCAGCACAACGATAACAACAGGGGAGCATCCGCGATGGGCCGCCTGGCGCTGGATCGCGAGACAGCACGCAGTTTCGCGCGCGTGGCGCTGGACAATATCCTGCGCCGCTATCCGTACAAGCTGGACCACATGATGGCCAGCGCCGGTGACCTGGCCGAACCTGCGGCCTGGCATCCGGTCTTCTGCGGCAGCTACGACTGGCACTCCAGCGTGCACATGCACTGGTTGCTGGTGCGGCTGCTGGCGCTGTCGCCGGACTTGGAGGAGGCGCCCCGCATCCGCGAAACGCTGGATGCCCAGCTGCGTCCAGAGCACATCGCGGCCGAACTGGCCTACTTCCAGCGGCCCCATTCGCGCACCTTCGAACGCCCCTATGGCTGGGGCTGGATGCTGAAACTGCAGGCAGAGTTGCTGGCGCTGGCGCGGCAGGACGCCCAGGCAGCCACCTGGGCCGAGGCGTGCGCGCCGCTCGCATCGCACCTGTCACGGCAACTGGCGGATTTCCTTGATGCAGCGGTTTTCCCGGTGCGCACCGGTACCCATTACAACAGCGCCTTCGCCCTGGTAATGGCCATGGCTTATGCACGCACGCAACAGGATCTCGACTTGCGGCGCGCCATCGTGCGGCGGGCCCACCGCTGGTTCGGGCACGACCAGAAATACCCGGCGCGGTATGAGCCCGGCGGCGATGAATTCCTGTCTGGCGGGCTGACCGAAGCCGTGCTGATGCACGCCGTGATGGACGGCTGCGCGTTCTCGGAATGGTGGGAGTTGTTCGTGCCGGGGCAGGCGGAACTGGCCAACTGGCTGACGCCGGTCGAAGTGACCAATCGCAGCGATCCCAAGACCTCGCACCTGGACGGACTCAACCTGTCGCGCGCCTGGTGCTGGCGCATGCTGGAGCCCGCCCTCCCCGATCCGCTGCGGCCGCTGACCATCCGGGCCTGGTCGGACCATCTCGAAGCGTCGCTGCCGCAGGCGGTCCAGGGCGAGTATGTGTCCACGCACTGGCTGGCCTCGTTCGCGGTGCTCGCGCTGGCCGAGCCCATCGGCGGCTGAGGGCGCCGCTGGCGTCCTTCAGTCCATCGCGATGTCGCCGTACCAGGACTCGGCCTTGCTCTTGGTGTTGTCGGTATCGGTCATGATGCCCACGGCGATGACCCGACCGGGGTCGGTGCCGAAGGCCTTGCGGTAGTCGGCGCGCAGGTCGCGCTCATGGCAACGCCACTCATTGGCGTGCTTCGTGCCGCTATCCACCACGATCATGCGCACTCGATCGGTGTGTGGATTCTTCACCACTGAGCCTTCCGCGCGCCGTCCGCCCCAGATATACATCAGCGTGGCGTAGGGCATTTCGCGGCCGGTGGTCAGCCGCGCCATCTCGTACATCAGCTGGTCTTTCAAGGGCAATGCACCCTTGTCGCCGTCGAAGGCGACAAACAGGCGCAACGGCGAATCCTCGCGCGGGCCGTGGCTGTTGTCGGCGTTGCGGATAATGCCGCTGGTCTTCCAGGTCCAGCGCAGCATGCCGGCATCGCGATCGCGCAGCGGGACATACAGGCCGGAAGCCGAGCTCTCGGCCTGCGCATGGACGACCACGCGCTGGTCGACCTCTGCCATCGAATAACGGGTGGGCGTCTTGTTGCGGTTGATGGTCCACGGTTGCCAGCCGACCGGCAACTGGTCGCGATGCGGTGAGACCGAGAACAACGGCAGCGTGGCCAGGGTCGGCGGCGCGGCATCGGCAATTTCGCCGTCGTCACCCGCCTCGGCCTCCGCCGCACTGGTGTTGGCGGCCGCCAGCGGGTCGGGCGATGACACCGCAGGCACCGCCGGGTCCGTCTGCGTTGCCGCGTACGCGGTCATGCGCCTGGCGAACGCCTGGCAATCGATCGCGGAAGTGCCGGCCATGTTGGCCGTGTCACCCGGAGGAACCGCGGAAACAGGGGGAGTGGATGCGCATCCTGCCAGCAGCAGCGCGCCGGCGGCGCCAGTCAAAACCAGCCGAAATACCTTGGCCGTCATGTAACCCCTTGAAACCCGAATCCGGACCTGCTCTGTCGGCAAGGGCCCGGCTATTGCTCACTACTTGCTGCAAACACGCGTTGCAACCGCCTTCGTGCCGCATGTGGGCACTTGGGTGTCGACCATAGCAGAAGGCGGGCAGTCCCGGAATGCTCGGCGACCCGCGATGCGGCATGAAAACAACGAGGACACGCATGCCTGCGCCGGCCCCGACATTTCCGCCGCGCCAAAGCAAAAACCCCCAGCCTTTTGGGGCTGGGGGTTCTGCGGTATAAGAGCCTGGCGATGACCTACTTTCACACGGGTATCCGCACTATCATCGGCGCGGAGCTGTTTCACGGACCTGTTCGGGATGGGAAGGG
>NZ_JBSVZB010000022.1:0-161307 GCF_054072015.1 Cupriavidus sp. CP313
TCCTGCTTCGTTTTAGTCATAAACACAGTCGTATGCCTACCCGCTATTGTAAGTGGGGGACTGTGTCCGGCGATTCAGGGGGCCGCTCCACCGGCCATGCACTGATGCTTGTGCACTCATTCAGCCAGACGCACGAGTGGTTTGAGGACTACCAGGCGTTCGCTGCGTTGTTTGGTATCAATGCCGAACTCAATCGGGTACATATGGCGAAGCGAGTTGGTGGGGTCACGCTGCACCTCGGCTGGGTCTGCGGTGCCGCCGAGTACCTCACCCGCTAGCGACAAGGCTCCCCCCCTCGCAGCCCATCCATCTAAGAGATACTCAGCAGTCAGGCGACCCACTGAGAGGTCGCCTGTTGGAATCAAATCCGTCTACCTGACGCCCGTTTAGTGGCCCACATGTCCTGCTTGACCTCTTTCCCATTCCGCCTTCACGACTAGCATCTGCAAATACGGTCTACCGAATCGCGGCACCCCGACTTGCATCCCCAGCATCGGTTCAAGGCGGACAGGGGCATGGCATTCGACACCGACCAATGGACGGATGGCCTCAAAAAACTCCCCGGCCTCCGCCACGCCGGCCGCTTCTACAACCGCTACCGGTGCATCAGCCCCGTTGAGGAGGACCTTGAAGTTGCAGTATCCACTCGTGGTCGGAAACCCGCCCGGCGTATGAACCTTCATGACAGACTCTCCACTCTCTTTGAGGCGGGGCGGCCGGCCTTTTGAGCATGGTTGAGGATGAGCTTCTCCGGCAACACAAAGGAGATGCTCAAGTCATCCACCGCAGTTTCAATGTCATTGCTAGGTATGGCGTCAAACCGCGCGAGCGCCGCCAGCACCTCCTTCAATTCCAAAGTAGCAGACGATGCGCTTATGTCTGAAGGATGCTGGAGCATCTCTATGAGCGGCACTACATGGCTCCACGGGCACTCGCCGCGAAGCACCAACGCATTTTCCTGACCTTGTCGACCGAGTGAGACCTGAAAGAGGCTCTCCTCCAGTGACCGCAGGAATCCCCCAACCTTTTCGTCGTACAAGGGCAGTAGGAATCGATGCTGACAGCTTTGTACCTGATGCGTTATTGCGGCGTAGTTTCCACCCCTGCTGCCAGCAAATCCAGTGAAGCGAATCGGCGGTGCTTCGCTAAGCTGAGATAGCGCGTCAAACATCCGACTAGACATATCCCCACAAATGCACCAGCCCGCGTTTGCTAGCAATTGCTGGAGTTGCAGCTTCTCTGCAAGTGCCTCTGTCAGCTCGGTCGGGGCCATGATTCTCGCAGGGATGACGAGCGCGTCACCATGTGCAACGGGTTCTGAAAGCATAATCTTTTGTCCTATTGAGAACGCCAGTGTGGCGCTTCACGTATAGGGACCCGTGATAAATCGGTAGCACCGATGCAGCTGGGTAGTTCGTGGCACTGGAGTCCCCACGAGTAAGGTTTAGCAAGACTATGGTCGATTCTCAGTCAGCATCGCCCCTGTATCGAAAGGGGCAATCGAAGGCAGTTGAAACGCGGCGATGCGCCCCATGTACAATTTCGCTTCTGCCTAATAGGAGCGAGCGATGAGCGGGGGCCAGAGCAAGATTGAGTGGACCGAGCGAACGTGGAACCCCACCGTCGGCTGCACGAAGATTTCGCAGGGGTGCAAGAACTGCTACGCCGAGGTGATGTCACATCGCTTGCAGGCTATGGGAACGCCTGGATACGAAAACGGTTTTAAGCTGACGCTGCTGGAGAGCCGCTTAGAGGAGCCCTTCCGCCGCGCCAAGCCGACAATCTACTTTGTCAACTCCATGTCGGACCTGTTTCACCAGTCCGTGCCTGATAAGTATATTGCCCGGGTGTTTGACGTCATCCGCTCCTGCCCGCAACACACATTTCAAATTCTAACGAAGCGTGCCGAGCGACTCGCCACCTATTGCACCCGCAACGAGATTCCGTTGAACGCCTGGCTAGGCGTCTCCGTGGAGGATAAGCGGCATGGCGTGCCCCGTATTGACCTGCTGCGCAACGTGAATGCGGGAATCCGCTTCCTGTCCATCGAACCTTTGCTCGAAGACCTCGGCAGACTGAATCTCCGTAACATAGATTGGGTAATCGTCGGCGGTGAATCGGGACCCAATGCCCGCCCGATGAAGCGAGCTTGGGTGGAGCGAATCCAGCAGCAGTGCGAGCAACAAGGCTCCCTCTTCTTCTTCAAGCAATGGGGCGGCTGGGGTGCCGACGGCATCCGGCGCTCAAAGAAGGCAAACGGGCGGCTATTGGATGGCAGGACGTGGGACGCAATGCCAGAACCTATAGCCTTGGTCTGACCAAGTCGCCAACGTCAAGTCAGGATGATTTGCGGAGAATATTCGACAATATCAGTCGCACGGTAGACTTTCGACGGTCGACGTACCCTGTCCTCGGAGGAGGACACTATGATTTCCCTAGACCGGTGCAGGCGATTGATGACGGCCTGTAGTCGGGACTCGTCCGCCATTGTGTTTGTGATATTGGTTTCGAACAATTGCTTTACCGTCACCGGGGCCTGAACCGTAGCAAGCTGCCTGGCAAAGTGAGTCGCGAGTTGGTCAATACAAAGCTCTTCACTGGTGGGGCCGAATGCGATAGAACTTTGACCACTATATTCTTCGTCCCTCCTGGCGTTGTAGCCCAGCATGAACAGGCCAGGCTCCAACTCATGCCCAAATTCGCTCGAATGTTCCCAGTGGAGCTGCTTCATCACATCGTGGGCCCGATAACGCTGTGACAGGTGGACCAGCCAGTAACTCCAGGCGTTCGCCTGGAACGGCCGGACAAAGAATAGCGTCATGTAGGGCGCACCGGTTTCCTTCTTGATACCATGCGCGAGGTGACGTTGCAACGTTGTACGCCAATCTTGCTGGGTCTTCATCCATTTCAGTCGGTCCCACGGCACGTAGTCTTCGAGGTTAATGTACCGCAGGGGCTTGCGGTTCACCGCACTGTCGCTCAAGAAGGTTGCCAGCGCGTCGACATTGAACGTGAGGATAATTTCTGCACCGGGAAGCTCGCTCATGAGCCACCTCAGTGTGCTCATCGGAATGGCATGATAGTTGTACTGGTCTAGCAAAAAAATGGCGCGCCCCCCGCCCTTTCTAGCCTTGATTCGCTGGACGATGTCAGGCAATTCCGTGAGGAACGCGGCGCTTCTTACATGGGCGTTCCGGTAGTCTTGATTGGCGACAGCGCCATCTTCACGGCGGCACGATATCCACCACTTCAAGTATTCAACCGTCTGCGGATTCTTATCGATGAAGAAGAACTCCGCATCAATTTCACGGGGGCGGTGACGCCGCCCAACGTTTAACTCCGCACGCGCCTCAAGTACGGAACGCAGCATGATAAGTGGGGTTCCGTCAACGACACCGTTGCCAGTCTCATCAAGATAGGCACCACCACCTGAGAACCCGTCAACCAAGGTCAAGGTGAGTCTTGGAATCGTTGCCGGCGCCATGACCGTCTCGATATAGCGGCGAACATAGCCTCCCACGATTGAATGCTTGACCGCACTATGCTGGTCAAGCACCGGAGGGGGAGTACCGATAACCCATTCGTATTTGTCGCCGTTCTTGGCCATAGTGAGCATTTTGGGGACTGATACTTGCGCCACAGCATAGCAGGTTTAGGCCGTCGTAATGGAAAGGCGAACTTATGTAGAATGCGATAGACGAGACCGAAAGTCGTTCTCGCCCAGATAGGGCCTGGCCATTTTCTAAAGCCAACGATGAGAAACACTCCCGTGATAGTTGACCCAGTGGACGGACTGCCGGTTATGGAGGTAGGCGGCTGGGCGAGAGAAAAGCACGACGCTCTCGCGCGCTATGTCGACGCTTCTCGCGCGGCACGTCGGAAATTCGGCTACTCGTCCTATATCGACCTATTCTCCGGGCCGGGCCGCGTAATTGAACGAGACACGGGGGTCATCCACGATGGCGGTGCTTTGTTGGCCTGGCGAACATCCATCCAGCGAAATGCCGCCTTCAGTGCGATGTACATTGGGGACCTGAACAGTGGCTACGTCGAGGCATGCGCAACACGCCTTCGGTCGCTCGGGGCTACCGTACAAGGCTTCACGGGGCCGGCATCGCGCACGATTGACGAAGTGCTTTCGATATTGCCAAACGGTTTACATCTCGCGTTCGTCGACCCGTTCAATATCGAGCATCTCGATTTCTCGATAATTCGGAAGCTCGCCACACAAAACAACATGGACATCCTGCTTCACTTCAGCGTGATGGATGTCCAGCGCAATATTGGCAAGGAGTTCAATGCAAGTGACTCCAGGCTTGAGGCCGCGGCTCCCGGCTGGCGGGATTCCGTGGCTCTGGATAAACTGCCTGTCCGAAATCGCGTTGCCGCCTTCCTCGACTACTGGGAGCAACTTGTTGTTGACTTGACGAAAATGCGGATTGCAGACGCGAAGCCCATTTTCATCAATCGGAAGCGCGGGCCGCTCTACCGACTGATACACCTGAGTCGGCATGATTTGGCCGAGAGACTTTGGAACGATGTCGGGAGGCCAGAGCGCGGGCAGGGCCGATTATTTTCGGATGCCGACTAGTAGAAGCGTTGCACGCGCCATGAGGCCGCACGTTGAGCAAATTAGCAAGCTGGCTCGTGCGTACGAACGCGATACCCTGCGGCGATGGCCTGCGTCACTGACGGTGACGTTATCAGCTGGACCACTGAGGTGGCAAGCCAGGTGGACTTGCCACCAGCGTAGCCATTCTGGCCCCATTCCAGGAGCGAGGTACCGGTCCAAAGGTGAGGCTTTCCACCCCAGATTACCAAGACCCCTGGGGGAAGCGTGCCAAGTTCACGAGACCAATCGGCACCATCCTTGGCACCGGTCCGCTCCACATGCATTGCCAGGTCGATTTCCGCAATGGTCGTGGAGTCAGGTCGCTTGTTGCCAAGCACCCAGGCACGCTTGAAACTGTTGTAATCGTCCCGACGACACTCACCACAAGGGCGATGTCCGGCAGCCCGTGCCGTTGCATCGTCCAAAAAGAAGAGCTCTGTGTAGCGACCTGGCTGCATGAGGGGCTTTCGGTTTCGGCCCTTATATGACAATAGGCACGTAACCCAAGCCTTGCGTTGCCACGGCCGGACAATGACGCCGTTGGCATCATGCAACGTACCTCGATTACCTAGCCAACCTGCCGAGGGGCAGATGGACTGAATTTCACCGGTCGGTGAGACGCCGTTTGGCAGTGGCATCTGCCCCCCTTACAAGCTTTGGATGGTTCTCAGACGACCGGGCGCCACCGGAAGCCCTTGCTGAGCATGCAGTCGTTTACCGCAGCACCTTGCTCGGTCGGGGCCAATTTATTGAGCCGCACCTGATATCGGCACTCGGCTAGCGCCGTCGCAGATTCCTCTCGGTCGACACCCTGTCGTTGCCATGCATACTGCCGAGGAGGGACGCATCCCGCCAGTAAGGTAGCTACCACGATACGCCAGAGAAATCTTGTGACCCCGTTTGTTTTCATTTTTCTCGCATTGCTAATCAGTCTTGCTCCCCTCTCAAGTCTGGCGAGAATGTTTGACTCCGAGAATCCCCCGTTTGGGGTATTGGAGGCGCAGGCGGTCTAACTCCTTTGTTCTGCTAGCGCGGGTACCCGAATCGGCCGGGGGGATTCGCCAACGTTACAGGACCGCCAGAAGACTACGCCACGCTTGGCTGCGATGTTCTCACGATGGTCGAGACGCACAGCCCGCAGCTGGCCCGTAAGCCTTCCCCTTCGGCACTTCACCCAACACCACACTCCAACCTGTGATAGTTGCGCGTTGACTGTTCAGTACCCACAAACCGGCCGCGCCCCATCTCTTCAGAAAAAATACCCACGCGGCCAGGGTGGCGCGTGGGCGGTAGCAGGGATGCAACTTCAGCCTGTCCTGACCTTATGAAGATTGACGGCAGAATCGGACGGTTCTTAACACAGGTCGACCAGGAACAATTGCGACCGCGCCTTTCTGCCGATGCATGGCGGAAGCCAGGCACACCTCCGACCTGAAGAAGTCCGCTTCATAAAGGGAGAAATTACCTCGCGAAGGGCTCCGTGACTCGAAGGCGGTCGGTGCGTTCCCACGCTATTCTTGGACAGCGTCGTCATCGCTGTTGCCTTGGCCTGAAGGCGAGAGCTCATTAAGTTGTTGGTAGAGGAAATCGTACGCTTCGAACCTTCGCTTCATTTCATACCGCACCCGGACAACAATCTGACTGCCGACCGCCTTAAAGGCATCTTCTCCCGACCGAGTCGCCTTATAACCATTCCACGTTGTCTCGGCGAACCGTAACTCACATAGGGCTTCCAGATACTCTTCCAGCTCAGGGTTTTCGAGGCCGGTTGCCACCAATAATTTCGACACGTCCATTTCACCGTTAGCAGCGAGTTGCGCGAGCGGCAAAAGCGCTGCCGCGGGAATCTCGTCCAGACCGGCGATTCTCAAGGCCAAGTGATATGCCTCCTCCTGCAGCCACGCTTGTCGGTCCAGCTTGCTGTCGCTGTCACACATTACCGCCGCAATCTGCTGCGCTATATCACGCATGCTCTTCTCCGTTAAACGTTGCACGAAGCGTCTGTCGGCAGGCTAAGGACCGGCCTCTCGGTACGAATGCAAAGAGGGACGCGCTCGCCGAGATGCGATTTTACAATGGGTCCGTGCAATACACTTCAAACTGGTCGACGTCGAATCTCGCTGACTTGCGTCGCTCTCGCATCCGCTCACAACGCCGAGAGTCGACTGTTCGCTGAAACCCAAAAATTGGCATGCAATCGGGATTGGCCCTAAAACACTTCGAGTGGCACAGCCATAGAATCGGCTTTCCAAAACCCATGTCTATAGCGCGCCATGCCTCTCGCTGACTTCGAACGCCGCCTGCATTCTCTTTTGGACGCTCACCCGACGGCCTCTCGTCCATTTGTCTGTGAGGGGTCCCCGCTGGACTGTCGCATCGTCATCGCTGGTATCAACAGTGCCTCGGAGTCTCCCGAACCCTTCTGGGACTACTGGCAACCCGGCGCGGGCTTTCATTACAGTCGGTTCATTGAAGACTACCTCGAGGCGAATAACGGGAAGTTCCGCCATACGCGGCGAGCCATTAACGTGGCTTCGGCAGCAGCCGCGCCTTTCAAGTGCCTGGAAACGAACCTGTACGCGACGCCTTCTAAGACCGCGCAGAGTCTACACAAAGAGGCGAAAAGCACCAAGATTTTCGAATTTTTGCTCGATGCCGTTCGTCCCGACGCCATCCTCGTACACAGCGTTCCAGCCTATGAGTTTCTTGCCGAACTGTCTGGCATCTCGACGACCGAGCTGCTACGAGGGCCGGTCCGTGGCAAGCTGTTCGGCAAGGACGTACTTCTTGCAGCGACCCCTCATTTCCGTAGCACATCGCACCGACGGATTGAGGAATTGATGCATCAGTTTGGGCAGCACCTCCTACCGCCTCCGCGCGAAGCTGCCTAATCCGCGTCGACAAAAATGAAAACCGCCGGCAGTGCCGGCGGGATGCGAACCCAAGCTGCCGACTGGCCAGCAAGCCCTCAGTCAATTGCGCAGCAAGTCGACCACAACCGCGACGAATAAACAAAGAACGCGCTCGGATGCCGGACGCATGAAAATCGATGCTGCTCGTATCCATTCGTGCCCGACACGAGCGCTCGCCCCTACTGTGAGGACGCGATGCCTTGGCAGTACACCGATTTTCAACGCGAGAAGCTATATGAGCAGGTTTGGGCAGAGCCTGTCACCCGAGTCGCCAAGTGCTATGCGATTTCCGATGTCGGCCTGCGGAAGATTTGCCGAGCCCTCGACGTGCCAATTCCCCCGGCGGGCTATTGGGCGAAGGTCGCCGCCGGCAAGGCCGTGGAAAGGCCTCGGCTGGAACCGACGGACGGCGCGACCAGCTACCGGCGCTCTCAGTATGTGGACGAAGAATTGGACGCGAGGTATCAGGAGCGCCTCGAACAGGACCTACCCCACCGGGCCAAACCAGCGACCGTTCCATTGCGGACGTCCCTCGACGATTGTCTGCCGCTGGCACGGCGCGTGGCGCAACGCCTGCAGGGCAAAGGCAAAGATACCGAAGCATGGCGCGCTTGCGACGGCCCGGGCCTGATGGCAGCTTCCACATCCAGTGTGAACAGTTTGCGGGCGGTGTTGCTTCTGAATCTTGTACTGGAATCAATGCTGGCCGCCGGCTACGCCTTGTCATCCCACGGCAAGGGGAAGAGTCGCGCATCCGTGTCCATTCTGCAACTCGACCTCTCCTTTCGCATTCGGGAAAGAGCCCGTCGGGAGACGCTTCCACTGTCGCCGGAACAGGAACGGCAAAACGCCGAAGCCGGGTTCAACCTCTACCGGCCACAGTACAAGCAGCATCCAACCGGGGATTTTGACATTGCCGCGACGGAGGTCGATGGCTACCGGGAACTGGCGCGAATCGGCGACAGCGCGGCTAGCCGCGTCGAAACTCGCGTCGCCGCGTTCGTGGAACGCCTACGCGAACTGGCCGTGCGGCACCAGGTAAAGGCCGAACTAGCCGCAGAGCGCCAAGCCCTCGCCGCGGTCCAAGCGGCCGAACTGCGCCGGCAAGCCGAGGTGCGCCAACTGGCACAGGCACGCCTCAAGACGGTCGAGGAATGGTCTGCACAACTGGAGCGCGCCAATCGGCTGCGGGCCCTTGCCGACGTCTTCGAGAGCAAGCACTTGGCGGCATGGGACGGCGCGGTCGA
The DNA here is from genome assembly GCF_054072015.1 of Cupriavidus sp. CP313. Classification (NCBI taxonomy): domain Bacteria; kingdom Pseudomonadati; phylum Pseudomonadota; class Betaproteobacteria; order Burkholderiales; family Burkholderiaceae; genus Cupriavidus; species Cupriavidus sp. CP313. The sequence goes on from NZ_JBSVZB010000022.1 coordinate 8,772, forward strand.
CGGCAACTGGATTCGACGTGCGGCGGACTGGTTGGACCCGACCGTGGCTGGAAGGTGGGAGGAAGTCGATGGACCGTTCGATAGCGGTGCCAATCATGTCGATTGACACCGCCGACCTCACTGGCCCCGGCCAACGAGCAACTCGCAGCGAATGGGCTTGTGTGTGCCGGGAAGGTGTGCCAAAATGCCCTCACACGACCACGCTAACCTGTTGAATTTACAGCGATTTAGTGGCACTACGGGAGAATCTCACCGCTTCCGCCAGACAGCAAACGGCCCGCACCAGTCAACCGGTGCGGGCCGTTTTCATTTGGGATCGTCGTGCAGGTCTTGCGTCAGCAGGTGGTACGCGTCGGCCTCTGAAATCTTAAGCCGGTACTTACACGCCAGCACGCGCGCGAGCCCGTGTGCCGCGCCCGGCGGACTGTGCCTGAGCTGCTCGCGATAGGCCTCGACTTCATAACGCAAACGCCAGCGCCGGCTGGCCAGGTAGAGCACGCCCATCAGCCCCCAGCTGCGCCAGAACTGGCGCACATGGACCTTCTCATGCTCGATCAGCGCGTCGCTGGCGCCGGGCCGCAGCAGGATCAGCGGGCCGGGCGTAAAGCCGTCAAACCCGCGCGGGATCAGCCAGCGGGTTTCGACGACCAGGCACAGCGGCGAGCGGCAGTAGCGAAGCATGCGTAAAGCATAGCGCGGATGCCGCCGCCCTGCCCTGGCCTCAGGCGGCCGCGCGCAGCGGCGCCGGTGCGGCTGCCGCAGGCATCATCGCCGCCTGCCCACGTGAACGGCCGGAGCTCAGGTAGCCCGCGATGGATTCCTGCGTGACTTCGCCCAGGTAGCCGCCGTCCGCATCCATCACCGGCAGCCAGCTGGTGTTGTGCTGGTACATGCGCGACAGCACGATGCGCAGGTGCTCGTCGAAGGCCGCAGTGACGGCGAACGGGCGCATCACGTCGCTGCACTGGCCCTGGCCCGAGCGCGCATCGCGGCGCGTGACGTAGCCCAGCGCGACCTGGGCGTCGTCCACCACCGGCAGGTGGCGCACGTCGGCATCGTCCATCACGCCCAGCGCTTCGGCCAGCGGCATGTCGGGGCGGCAACTCGGCGGCATGGTGGCCGCATCGCCGGCGCGCACCAGCAGCAGGCGCTTGAGGGTGTTGTCATGGCCGACGAAGGCCTGCACGAACTCATCGGCCGGATGCGCCAGCAGCGCGTCGGGGTGGTCGAACTGCACCAGCTTGCCGCGGCGGAACACCGCCACCTTGTCGGCCAGCTTGATGGCCTCATCGATGTCGTGCGAGACCATGATCACGGTCTTGCCGAGCTGGCGCTGCATCTGCAGGAATTCATTCTGGATGCTCTCGCGGTTGATCGGGTCGACCGCGCCGAAGGGCTCGTCCATCAGCAGCAGCGGCGCGTCGGCCGCCAGCGCGCGGATCACGCCGATGCGCTGCTGCTGGCCGCCGGAGAGCTCGCGCGGATAGCGCGTCAGCAGCCGGTTGGGGTCGAGCTGCACCATCGCCATCAGCTCGCGTGCGCGCTCGCGGCATTGCTTCTTGTCCCAGCCGAGCAGGCGCGGCACCACCATGATGTTCTCTTCGATGGTCATGTTGGGGAACAGGCCGATCTGCTGGATCACGTAGCCGATCTTGCGGCGCAGGGTCACGCCGTCAAGGCCGCGCGTGTCCTCGCCCTCGATGCGCACCGTGCCCGAGGTCGGCTCGATCAGCCGGTTGATCATCTTCAGCGTGGTGGTCTTGCCGCAGCCCGAGGGGCCAAGGAAAACGCAGATCTCGCCGCGCGGCACCGTCAGCGACACGGCGTCGACCGCGCGCGTTTCGGTGCCGTCTTTCTGCGGGAAGGACTTGGTGAGTTGGTCGAGTTCGATCATAGCCGGATTCCTTTCGGCGTCAGCGCCCGCTGCAGCCACTGCAGGAAGGCGTCCGCCACGATGGCAAGCAGGCTGACCAGGACCGCGCCCACGGCCAGCTTGCTCATGTTGCTCTGGCTGATCGCCTGCAGGATCAGCACCCCAAGGCCACCCGCGCCGATGATGGCGGCAATGGTGGCAACCCCGATATTCATCACCACGGCGGTACGCACCCCGCCAAGGATCACCGGCACCGCCAGCGGCAGGTCCACCAGTCGCATGCGCTGCCAGGTGGTCATGCCGATGCCGCGCCCCGCTTCCTGGATGCCGGGGTCGACATTGGCCAGCGCGGTGTAGGTGTTGCGCATGATCGGCAGCAGCGAGTACAGGAACACCGCCGTCACCGCGGGCACGTAGCCCAGCGCATGGCCGAAGCGCGCAAACACCGGGATCATCAGCCCGAACAGCGCGATCGACGGCAGCGTCAGCACGATCGTGGCCAGCGCCAGCAGCGGCGTGGCCAGCGCCCGGAAGCGCGTGATCACGATGCCCAGCGGCACCCCGATCAGGATCGCCAGCCCCACGGCCGAGCCCACCAGCGCCAGGTGCTCGCCGGTCATTTTCAGCAGCGTGGGCCAGCTGTGCTGCAGGTAAGAGAACAAGTCCATGCGGCCCTCCTCAGATCAGTCCGTGGCTGCGCAGGAAATCCTCCGCGACCTTGTCCACCGGCTGCTGGCCGATGTCCACCTTGTAGTTCATGTCGGTCATGCTCTGGTTGTCGAGCTTGGCCGCCAGCGCATTGAGCAGGCCCGCCAGTTCCGGGTGCTGGTCCAGCACCGGCTTGCGCACCACCGGCACGGCGTTGTACGGCGGGAAGAAGTGCAGGTCGTCTTCCAGCAGCACCAGGTCGAAACCCTTGACGCGGCCGTCGGTGGCATAGACCAGGCCCAGCTCGACCTGGTTGTTCTTGAGTGCGGTGTAGACCAGGCCCGGGTCGAGCTGGATCACGTCGCGGCGCGAGAACGGCAGCTTGTACAGCGCCTTGAGCGGCTCCAGCCCGTCCGGGCGCGCGGCGAATTCCATGTCGACCGCGAACGGATGGCTGGTGTCGGGGCCTGCCTTGCGCATCTGCTCGGCAAAGCCCGACAGCGTGGTCACGCCGCTGGCCGCCGCGCGTTCCTTCGGCATCGCCAACGCATAGGTGTTGTTGATGTTCGAGGCATCGAGCCACACCAGCCCGCGCGCGCCGTCCATCTGCCTGACGCGCTCGTAGCTTTCCCTGGCGCCCAGTTTTTCCTGGACCTTGTTGAACACGATCAGTGCGGTGCCGGTGTAGTCCCACACCACGTCGAGCTGGTTGCTCTCCATCGCCTGGCGCATCAGCGTGCTGCCCAGGCCGGCGGTCAGTTCGGTGGTGAGGCCCTTGGCGCGCAGGTACTTCGAAGTCATCGACGACAGCAGCAGCTGCTCGGTGAAATTCTTGCCGCCCACGCGGATCGGCGTGGCCTCGGCATGCGCTTCAGGCGCAGTGGCCAGCGCTAGGCCCGCCGCGAAAGCGGTGACGGCAGCCACCACCAGGGCGACGCGCCGGGCACGGCGGCGGATGAATTGCATCTGGTTTTCCATTTCGGTCCCCAAGGTCAGCGCGCCAGGCCGCGGCGGCGCAGGTACAGCTGGCCGGCGGCGGCAAAGAGCGCGTCCAGTGCCAGCGCCAGCAGCGCCGTGGCGGCAGCGCCCAGCAGCAGCAGCGGCTGGTTGTTCAGGTAGATGCCCGGGAAGATCAGCTCGCCCAGGCTGTTGGCGCCGATCAGGAACGACAGCGGCACCGTGCCCACGTTGATGACCAGGGCGATGCGGATGCCGGCCAGCATCACCGGCAGTGCGTTGGGCAGTTCCACGCGCACCAGGCGCTGCACCGGGGTCATGCCGATGCCGCGCGCCGCTTCCAGCAGCGTGGGCGACACGGTGCGCAGCCCTTCATAGGTGTTGCGCACGATCGGCAGCAGCGAGGCCAGCCACAGCGCCAGGATGGCGGGCCGCTCGCCGATGCCGAGCACGGCCAGGGCCAGCGCCAGCACCGCCAGCGACGGCACGGTATTGCCCACGTTGAAGACCTGCATCAGGCGGTCGGCCCAGCGGCGCATGCACGGGCGGCTCAGCGCAATGCCGGCCGGGATGCCGGTGGCCAGCGCCAGCGCCATGGACAACACCACCAGGCGCAGGTGGTCGGCCACGTCATAAACCAGGCGCTCCTGGTACTGGCGGATCACATCGATGCCGATCCATGCCACCAGTGCGGCCAGCGCGGCCAGCGTCAGTCCTGCCCAGGCGAAGGCCCGTGCCGATTGCTTTGACATACTCTCCCCTTTTCCGAAACCGAAAAGCGCGCAGCACGCCACTTCCCGGCGATGGAAAACAATATGGGCTGGTGCGTGCGGAGAAGAGGCGCCACCAGGCCCGGTTCAGATTGCATTGCCGCCATGACCGGCACGATTGCCGGCGGACGGTCTGTGGATTCCTCCGCCGTGGGCGGGAAGTCCGATTGACGGGATGCCGGGTTGGATGGCAGTCCCTGAAGCGGCGCAACCGGCGACGCAAGCATGTTGCGATCGGTTGGCCAGTGGCAGCGCAAGTATTGAAGTTTTCCGACGCGCCGCCGGTCCATCGGCCGTTGACTGGCAAGGGCTGGCGAGGTTTTTCCAACCCCGCATCTCGCTTCAACGGATGACAAAGAGACCGCTATTATAGCGATCTTCATCGATCTTGTCATCTTCCCGCTTTCTTCCGGCATTCCTGCGCCGATCTGGCGCGAATTGGCGGCATTGGGACGGCATGCAAGACATGCATTAAGCGCCACACCGCGACCGCCCGCATCGTTCTGAAATCGCAACAACCAGCGCAGCCCATTGTTACGCCAGCAGAACAATCTGTTGCCCGGCGACCCTCTACTCTTTCCCCGCCAAACCACTAAATTGACGAGGTAGCTGAAACGACGGGAACCCGGTCTGGCCATTGCCGCGCGGGCCCCGCCCACAGGAGAAAGACATGGACACCCTTACTACCACCCTCGCCACCGTTCCCGCCGCCGCCGCGGAAACCGTGCAACGCTCGCGCGCCGTGGACCGCGTGGTGCGGGGCATCGCCACCTCGGACGGCGCCGGCGTCAAGCTGACCCGCGTGCTGACGCAGAACCTGCAGCGCCGGCTGGACCCGTTCCTGATGCTCGATGCCTTCGGCACCGACAGCAAGGACGACTACATCGGCGGCTTCCCCGATCACCCGCACCGCGGCTTCGAGACCATCACCTACATGCTGGCCGGGCGCATGCGCCATCGCGACAGCGCCGGCAACGAGGGCCTGCTGCAGAACGGCGGCGCGCAGTGGATGGTGGCGGGCGCCGGCGTGGTCCACTCGGAAATGCCCGAGCAGGAAGACGGCCGCATGGAAGGCTTCCAGCTGTGGCTGAACCTGCCGGCCGCGGACAAGATGACCGCGCCGTGGTACCGCGACCTGCCCGCCGCCGCGATCCCGACGGTGGCGCTGGAGAACGGCGGCGCGGTGCGCGTGCTAGCGGGCGCCACGCACGGCGTGGCCGGCGCGATCACGCGCCCGGTGACCGAGCCGGTCTACCTGGACGTGCACCTGCCGGCCGGCCAGACCTTTGCGCAGGCGCTGCCGGCCGGGCACAACGCGTTTGTCTACGTGTACCGGGGCGAGGTCTCGATCGGCAGCGGCGACGACCGCGCCGTGGTCGAGGCCCAGCGCATGGGCGTGCTGGACAACGCCGGCCAGTCTGACGGCGTCATCGTCAGGGCCGAGGCCGACGCGCGCTTCCTGCTGATCGCGGGGCAGCCGCTGAACGAGCCGATCGCGCAGTACGGGCCGTTCGTGATGAACACGCAGGAGCAGATCTACCAGACGCTGGCAGACTTCCGCGACGGGCGCTTCGCCACCAGCGCCGCCACCATCGACGCCTGAGCCCTGCCTGCGAGCGGCCGCCCTGGCCGCCCGCTGCTGCCGCTCCAGTCCAGCCGCTGGCCCCGCAAGGGCCGGCGGCTTTTTTTCGTGCTGTGGTCGGCACGCGACTTGCAACCACCCCCAAACCGTTGCAGGGACTGGAATGACGCCGGAATCGGCCCGCCCGGCTCCCTGTCACTTATATAATTCATCACCAATATCGGGCATCACCAGACCATGATGAATGCTGCAATGCGTCGCGGCGATGCTGCGCCACGCACTGCCGTGCTGTTGACTCATCCCACGTTGCTGCCACCACAACAACCCGAGCCGCCTCAGTGACATCACAACTCCCTCCCAGGCTGGCGCTGGCCCATATCAGCAAGCGCTACCCGGGCGTCGTCGCCAATGACGACGTCAGCCTCAGCGTCGCTCCCGGCGAGATCCATGCCGTGCTGGGTGAAAACGGCGCAGGCAAGTCCACCCTGATGAAGATCATCTTTGGCGCGGTCCGTCCGGATGCCGGCGAGATGCACTTCAACGGGGCGCCGGTCACCATCAACAGCCCGCACGACGCCCGCAACCTGGGCATCGCCATGGTGTTCCAGCATTTCTCGCTGTTCGACACGCTGACCGTGACCGAGAACATCGCGCTCGGCCTGCCCGCGGGACAGCAAGGCAACATGAAACAGCTGGCCGAGCGCATCCGCGCTACCGCCGAGCGCTACGGCCTGCCGCTGGAGCCGAACCGTCACGTGCATACGCTATCGGTCGGCGAGCGCCAGCGCGTGGAGATCGTGCGCGCACTGCTGGCCAATCCGCAGCTGCTGATCCTGGACGAACCCACCTCGGTGCTGACGCCCCAGGCAGTGGAAACACTCTTCGTCACGCTGCGCCAGCTGGCCGCCGAAGGCACCAGCATCCTCTACATCAGCCACAAGCTCGACGAGATCCGCGCGCTGTGCCATCAGGCCACCGTGATGCGCATGGGCAAGGTCACCGGCGTGTGCGATCCGCGCCAGGAAACCGCGGCGTCGCTGTCGCGGCTGATGATCGGCGGCGAGCCCCCGCGCGAGACGCGCGTGATTGCCTTTCGCGGCCCGGTGCGACTGAGCGTGCAGGAGCTGTCGCTGCCGCGCGCGCATGCCTTCGCCACCGAGCTGAACCGAATTTCGCTGGACGTGCATGCGGGCGAGATCGTCGGCATTGCCGGGGTCTCCGGAAACGGCCAGCAGGAACTGCTGGCAGCGCTGTCGGGCGAAGACACGCGCGCGACCAACGTATCGGTGCAGCTCGGCGGCAAGCTGGTGGGCAAGCGCGATGCACGCCAGCGCCGCCGCGCCGGCCTGGCCTTCGTGCCGGAAGAACGCCTGGGCCGCGGCGCCGTGCCGGGCATGAGCCTGGCCACCAATATCCTGTTGTCGCACCAGACGCGGCCCTACGTGCGGCGGGGCATGATCTCGCCCAAGGCCGCCACCGGGCTGGCCGCGGCGGTGATCAACCGCTTCCGCGTCAAGGCCAGCGGCCCCGAGGCGCTGGCGCGCAGCCTCTCCGGCGGCAACCTGCAGAAATTCATTGTCGGCCGCGAGATCGAAAGCGGCCCGAAGGTACTGATCGTGGCACAACCGACCTGGGGCGTGGACGTGGGCGCCGCCGCGCAGATCCACAACGAGATCCTGGCGCTGAAGGCCACCGGCTGCGCCATCCTGGTGGTGTCGGAAGAGCTCGATGAGCTGTTCGCGATCTGCGACCGGCTGCACGTGATCGCCAAGGGCCGGTTGTCGCCCTCGGTGCCGACCGAGACCGCCACGCGTGAGCAGGTCGGCCTGTGGATGAGCGGACTTTGGGAAGGCGGGCCCGCCCAGGCGCAATCCGGCGCGGAGGAGGCAAGCCATGGCTGATGTGCGACAACTGCTGCCCCGCTCCCCCCTCTCACTGGCGCCGCGTGGCCTGCCCTCGCGCACGATGGCCTATGCCTCGCCGGTGATCGCACTGGCGCTGACGCTCCTGTTCGGCGCGCTGCTGTTCCTGGTGCTCGGCAAGGACCCCGTAGCCGCGCTCAAGGTCTTCCTGGCCGATCCGCTGCGCGACCAGCGCGCCATCGGCGAGGTGCTGCTCAAGACCGTGCCGCTGGTGCTGTGCGCGCTCGGCCTGTCGGTCTGCTACCGCGCCAACGTGTGGAATATCGGCGCCGACGGGCAGCTGGTTGCCGGCGGCATCTGCGCCGGCGCCACCGTGCTTTACTTCGATGTGCCGGGCCAGGCCATGAACGGCACCGTGGTGCTGGTGCTGGCCTCATTGGCCGGCATGATCGGCGGCATGCTGTGGGCCTCGCTCACGGCAGTGCTCAAGGACAGGTTCAACGCCAACGAGATCCTGGTCTCGCTGATGCTCACCTATATCGCGCAGCAACTGCTGCTGTGGGTGGTCAACGGGCCGCTGAAGGATCCCAACGGCATGAACTTCCCGCAGTCGAAGGTGTTCTCGTCCGAGTACCTGCTGCCCAACCTGATGTCGGGTTCGCGCCTGCATGCCGGCTTTGCCGTGATGCTGGTGCTGGTGGCGGTGATGACCGTGTTCGTGTTCCGCAGCTTCGCGGGCTATCGGCTGCAGGTGGGCGGCACCGCGCCTGCGGCGGCGCGCTACGCGGGTTTCTCGGCGCGCAACGCGCTGTGGAGTGCGCTGCTGATCTCGGGCGCGACGGCCGGCCTGGCGGGCGCGTTCGAAGTGACCGGCCCGATCGGCCAGCTGCTGCCGTCGATCTCGCCGGGCTACGGCTTCACCGCCATCATCGTCGCCTTTATCGGCCGGCTGCATCCGGTCGGCACGGTCTTCGGCGGCATCATGATGTCGCTGTTCTATATCGGCGGCGAGATGGCGCAGTCGCGCCTGGGCCTGCCGTCGGCCATTGGCTGGGTGTTCCAGGGCATGCTGCTGTTCTTCCTGCTGGCCTGCGACACGCTGATCGAAAACCGCCTGCGCTGGCGCGCCACCACGGCCTGAGCGGAGCTACAGAACAATATGGAACAACTCGCTCCCCTCATCGCCACCGCCATCAACGCCGGCACGCCGCTGCTGCTGGCCGCGCTCGGCCTGCTGATCAACGAACGCTCGGGCGTGCTCAACCTGGGCGCCGAAGGCATGATGCTGGTGGCCGCGGTGGCCGGCTTCATGGTCGGCTACCAGACCCAGTCGCCGCTGCTCGGCTTTGCCGCCGGCGCGCTCGCCGGCATGCTGATGGCCACGCTGTTCTCATGGCTGGCGCTGGTGCTGGCCACCAACCAGGTCGCCACCGGGCTGGCGCTGTCGATCTTCGGCACCGGCCTGTCGGCCTTCATGGGCCAGCGCTTTGTCGGCCACGCCATGCCGGCGCAGGCCAAGGCCGTGCCCGGCCTGGCCGACCTTCCCTTCTTCGGGCCAGCCTTCTTCCAGCATCACTGGATGGTGTATTTCAGCCTGCTGCTGTGCTTTGCCATCATGTGGTTCCTGTTCCGCACGCGCGCGGGGCTGACGCTGCGCGCGATCGGCGAAGCGCCGGAATCGGCGCACGCGCTGGGCTACCCGGTGCGCACCATCCGCTTTGGCGCGCTGCTGTTCGGCGGCGCCTGCTGCGGGCTGGCGGGCGCCTACCTGTCGCTGGTGTACACGCCGATGTGGGTCGAGAACCTGGTCGCCGGCCGCGGCTGGATCGCGCTGGCGCTGACCACCTTCGCCACCTGGCGCCCGGGCCGTGTGCTGGTGGGCGCGTGGCTGTTCGGCGGCGTGACCATCCTGCAGTTCTACCTGCAAGGGATCGGCGTGTCGGTGCCGTCGCAGTTCCTGTCGATGCTGCCGTACGCGGCCACCATCGTGGTGCTGGCGCTGATCTCCCGCAATCCGGCCTGGATCCGGCTGAACATGCCGGCCTCGCTGGGCAAGCCCTTCCGGCCCGGCAATGCCTGAGCCTCGAGTTTTTTGACGGAAATCCCCGAGCTACCAACAATTCATCACAAGGAGAAATCATGATCGTCACGCGCAGGAAGACCCTGGCGGCCCTGGCCGCCACCGCCGTGCTGGCCCTCGCGGGCTGCGGCAAGAAAGAGGCCGACAAGCCTGCCGAGACGGCAGGCACGGCCCCGGCGCCCGCGGCCGAGCAGAAGGCCGAGCCGCTCAAGGTCGCCTTCGTCTATATCGGGCCGGTCGGCGATGCCGGCTGGACCTTCGCGCATGACAATGGCCGCAAGGCCGTGGAAGAGAAGTTCGGCGACAAGGTCAAGACCACCTTCGTCGAGAACGTGCCCGAATCCGCCGCCGACGCCGAGCGCGTGTTCCGCGACCTGGCCAGCCAGGGCAACAAGCTGATCTTCGGCACCACCTTCGGCTACATGGAGTCGATGCTCAAGGTCGCCAAGGAATTTCCGGACGTGAAGTTCGAGCACGCCACCGGCTTCAAGACCGCGGAGAACCTGGCCCAGTACGACGTGCGCACCTATGAGGGCGCCTACCTGGCGGGCGTGGTCGCCGGCAAGATGAGCAAGTCCGGCAAGATGGGCGTGGTGGCATCGGTGCCCATCCCCGAGGTGATCCGCAATATCGACTCGTTCACGCTGGGCGCGCGCAGCGTCAACCCCAAGGCCACGGTCAAGGTGGTGTGGGTCAACAAGTGGTTCGATCCGGGCAAGGAGCGCGAAGCCGCCACCACGCTGATCGGCCAGGGCGTTGACATGCTGATGCAGAACACCGACTCCGCCGCCGTGGTGCAGACCGCGCAGGAAAAGGGCGTGCACGCCTTTGGCTGGGACAGCGACATGAGCAAGTTCGGCGACAAGGCCCACCTGGCCGCGTCGGTGATCTCGTGGGGCGTCTACTACAACAAAGTGGTGGAAGACGTGCTGAGCAAGCAGTGGAAGAACAGCACCACGTGGTGGGGCCTGAAGGAAGGCATGATCGACCTGAAGGGCTTCAACGCGGACGTGCCGGCTGACGTCAAGGCGCTGGTCGAAGAGCGCAAGAAGGGCATCGCCGACGGCAGCGCGCCGATCTGGAAGGGTCCGATCAAGGACAACACCGGCAAGGAACAGCTGGCCAAGGACCAGGTGGCCGACGACGGCTTCCTGCACGGCGTGAAGTTCTACGTCGAAGGCGTGGAAGGCAAGATCCCGGGCTGATCGCCACGCAGCCCAGCCGCGCGCCAGTGACGGTGCGCGGCGCCCGCCTCCGCCGCGCGGGGGCGAAATCGCCACAATTCCCCGCCCTGCCGCCCGTTCCGGGCACCCTCCCCGCACCGCCCTTCCCTTGCGGAACTTGAAGCCGGCAATAACGGCCCAAGCTATCTGTGCATGCGCCAGTAACCGGCGCCCGCAATGTGAAGGAGGCCTCTCATGTGGAAGCGATTTTCGGCCCTGTGGACGCTGGTTCGCCGCGACGGCCGCCTGTTCTGGTACGCGCTGCGCCATCCGGACGCGCCGCCCTGGCTCAAGCCCGCCGCCATCGGGCTGCTGCTCTACGCAATCTCGCCGATCGACCTGATTCCCGACGTGGTCGCGGGCCTGGGCATTGTCGATGACGTGGTGCTGATTCCGCTGGCAGTGCACCTGATCCTGAAGCGCTTGCCGCCGCATATCCTGCGCCAGGCGCAGACGCGCGCCACCGCCACCACGGTCCGGCCGCACTGACGGCATCGGCCAATGACAAAGCCCCGGGGCAGCGCTTGCCGCCCCGGGGCTTTTGCTTGCCTGCCTGGCTATTGCTCAGTTCGGCAGCAGGATGGTCGAGCCGGTGGTCTTGCGCGATTCCAGGTCGCGGTGCGCCTGCGCCACCTCCGACAGCGCGTAGCGCTGGCGGATGTCGATCTTCACCTTGCCGGTGGCCACGGCGTCGAACAGGTCGGCCACCATCGGCTCCAGCAGTTCGCGGTGCACCACGTAGGTCATCAGCGTCGGGCGCGTCAGCCGCAGCGAGCCCTTGTTGCCCAGCACCGACAGGTCGAACGGCGGCACCGGGCCTGAGGCGTTGCCGAAGCTGACCATGGTGCCGCGCGGCGCCAGACAGTCGAGCGAGCCGCGGAAGGTATCCGCGCCGATCGAATCATAGACCGCCGGCACGCCCTTGCCGTTGGTGATTTCCTTGACGCGGTCCACGAACGACTCACGCGTGTAGACGATGGTGTGGGCGCAGCCGTTGGCGCGCGCCAGCTCGGCCTTCTCGTCGTTGCCGACGGTGCCGATCACGGTCACGCCCAGCGCCTTGAGCCACTGGCTGGCAATCAGGCCGACGCCGCCGGCGGCCGCATGCAGCAGCACCGTGTCGCCCGGCTGCACCTTGTAGCTGTCGCGGATCAGGTACTGCGCCGTCAGGCCCTGCAGCATCATCGCCGCGGCGGTGTCGAACGGGATCGCATCGGGCAGCCGCACCACGATATCGGCCGGCATCACGCGCACCTGCGCGTAGGCGCCGGTGGGTCGGCCGGCGTAGGCCACGCGGTCGCCCACGGCGACGTGGCGCACGCCCTCGCCCACCGCTTCGACCACGCCGGCGCCTTCCATGCCCAGCCCGCCCGGCAGCGGCTGCTTGTACAGCCCGGTGCGGAAATAGACATCGATGTAGTTCAGGCCCACCGCCTCATGGCGCACGCGCACTTCGCCGGGACCGGGGTCGCCCACTTCGACATCGACCCACTGCATGACTTCGGGACCGCCGGTCTGCTCGATCCGGATGGCTTTGCTCATCTGTGTCGCTCCTCGTTATGGTGATGCATCGATGGGAATTCAGTTGCCGGCTTCAGCCTCGCGCGTCAGCCCGGCGATCAACAGCTCGGCGGTGGCCACGTTGGTGGCGCACGGCACGTTGTGCACGTCGCAGGCGCGCACCAGCGCGTTGATATCGGGTTCGTGCGGCTGCGGCGTCATCGGGTCGCGCAGGAACACCACGGCGCGCACCTGGCCTACAGCCAGTTGCGCGCCGATCTGCAGGTCGCCGCCCCACGGCCCCGACAGCATCCGCGTCACCTCCAGCCCGACCTCGTCGATCAGGCGCCCGCCGGTGGTGCCGGTGGCCAGCAGCTCGCACTGCGAGAGGAAGGCGCGGTGGCGCGTGGCGAAGGCGACGATATCGTCCTTCTTGTGGTCATGGGCGATCAGCGCGATGCGGGGGCGAGTCATCAGGGGTTCCTTGTTGCGGGGGTCGGTGAACGTCAGGAAACAGGAGAAAGCAGCGGAATCAGAAGGTGCCCGGGTAGGCGCCGCCGTCGAGCAGGATGTTCTGCCCGGTGATGTAGCCGGCATGGCGGCTGCACAGGAAGGCGCAGGTGGCGCCGAACTCCGCCGGCTCGCCGAAGCGGCGCGACGGGTTCGCCGCGGCGCGCCGCTGCGCCACCTCATCGACGGTCAGCCCAGCCTTCTTGGCCCCGCCTTCCATGGTCTTGAGCAGGCGGTCGGTGTTGAACGGACCCGGCAGCAGGTTGTTGATGGTCACGCCGTGCTGCGCCACTTCGCGCGCCACGCCCGCGACAAAGCCGGTCAGGCCCGAGCGCGCGCCATTGGACAGGCCCAGCACGTCGATCGGCGCCTTGACCGCGCCGCTGGTGATATTGATGATGCGGCCCCACTTGCGCGCGATCATGCCGTCGACGGTGGCCTTGATCAGCTCGATCGGGGTCAGCATGTTGGCGTCCAGCGCGGCCAGCCAGTCGCTGCGCTCCCAGTCGCGGAAGTTGCCCGGCGGCGGGCCGCCGGCGTTGTTCACCAGGATGTCGAGATCGCCCAGCTTGGCCACGGCGTCCAGCGCCGCCTTGCGGCCTTCGGGCGTGGTGATGTCGGTCGCCACCGCGATCACGCGGCGGCCATGGCGCGCGCGCAGGCCGGCAGCGGCCTTCTCCAGCGCCTCGGCGCCGCGCGCCACGATCACCACGTCAACGCCCTCGGCCGCCAGCGCGTCGGCGCAGGCAAAGCCCAGGCCCTTGCTGGCGCCGCATACCAGCGCATGCTTGCCGCGCAGTCCCAGATCCATGTCTTTCTCCTTTGTCTGTTGTCTTTGGCGGGCCAGCTCCGGGGCCGGCCCGGAATCACGTTTTTCTTGCCGACAGCAAATACATGCCGCCCATCACCAGCGCACTGCCGGCCAGCTGCACGCCGCTGATGGGCTCGCCCAGCAGCCAGAAGGCCAGGAACAGCGTCGACACCGGGCCGATCATGCCCGCCTGCGACGCCATCGGCGCGCCGATGCGCGACACCGCCACCATGGTCAGCGACACCGGCAGCACGGTGCAGAACACCGCATTGATGAGTGACAGCCACATCACCGGCGCCGGCTGCGCCAGTTCCGCCACCGGCCGGCCCAGCACCAGGTACTGGATCACGCAGCAGGCGGTCGAGACGCACATCGCATACGCCACCAGCCGCAGCGAGCCGATGCGCCGCACCAGCTCGCCGCTCAGGATCAGGTAGATACCATAGGTCACGGCGCTGCCCAGCACCAGCGCGCCGCCCAGCCACACCTGGCTGCCGCTGACGTCCAGGTCATGCGCGAATACCAGCACGATGCCGGCGTAGGCCAGCAGCAGCGACAGCCACTGGCGCATGGCGATCGGCCGGCGGAACACCAGCGCGGTGGCCAGCAGCACGAACGACGGCGTCAGGAACAGGATCAGCCGCTCCAGCCCGGCGGTGATGTATTGCAGGCCGATGAAATCGAGGAAGCTCGACAGGTAGTAGCCGATAAAGCCGAGAAACACCACGCGGCCGCGGTCCGCCCACGACAGCGGCGCCAGCCGGCGCGACTGCCACCAGCCGATCGCCATGAACAGCGGCACCGCGAACAGCATGCGCAGCGTGATCACCATCACCGCATCGACGTTGTAGCGGTACATCAGCTTGGCGACGATCGCCTTGGCGGAAAACAGCACCGCGCCGACGGCGGCGATGACAAGGCCCGAGCGCTGCGGCGATGGCAGCGCGGCAGGTGCGGCGAGAGACTTCTGGGAGGCGGGCACGGGGAATACAGGGGGAAAGCGGGCGGGCACGTCGGCCCCGCGAAACGACCCGACGATTGTATTCGAAAAGACGCAATGGCATCGGGCGTCGCCTCGGCGGCCCCGGCCACCTTCCCGGCCCCCTTCCTCGGTATACTCTGGGTCACCTTACCCTCTGCACCAGGTTCGTGCCCCAGCCCTCCGACACGCCTTCCGGCAAGACCGCTGCCGACTACGATTTCACCGAGCAGGTGGGCCACCTGCTGCGGCGCGCCTACCAGCGCCATGTGGCGATCTTCCAGCAGACCATCCCGGATTCGCAGCTGACCGCGGCGCAGTTCGTGGTGCTGTGCGCGGTCAGGGACCGCCAGCCGTGTTCGATGAACGAGGTGGTGCGCGCCACCGCCATCGACCAGGCCACGGTGCGGGGCATCATCGACCGGCTGAAGTCGCGCGAGCTGATTGCGGTGTCGCACGATCCCAACGACCGGCGCAAGGTGGTGGTAACGGTCACGCCCGCCGGGCTGGCACTGATCGATGAGACCGTGCCGTTTGCGAAGGAGATCTCGGAGCAGACCTTCGGCGGCCTGAACCCGGCCGAGCGCGTGGCGGTGACTTACCTGCTGCGCAAGATGAGTGAGATCGACGAGGGGAATGGCGGCGCCTGAGCAGGCGCCGCTTCAAGTTTGGGGGGCCTCAGCGGGCCTGCAACGCCGCCAGCACAGTCTCGGGCACGAAAGGCGGCCGGCGCAGGCGCACCCCCAGGGCGTCGAACAAGGCATTGGCAAGCGCCGGCGCGCCGGGCAGCGAGGCCGATTCGCCCGCGCCCAGCGGCGGCTCCGACTGCCGCGGCATCAGCACCACTTCAATCGGCGGGATTTCCGGGAAGGTCAGCAGCGGATAGCTGCCCCATTCGCGGCTCGCGACCCCGTCCGAATCGAACCGCACCTGCTCCTTCAACACCCGGCTGAGCGTCTGCACCACGTTGCCGTGGATCTGGTGGCGCACGCCGTCGGGATTGACCATCATGCCGGTGTCCTGCCCGACCACCACCTTTTCGATGGTGATGCGGCCGGTGCCGGCATCCACCGCCAGGTCCACCACCCAGGCCGACCAGGCTGCGCCGAAGCCCGGGAAACGGCTGTGGATATAGCGGGCATAGGCCACGCCCCGGCCGCGCAGCCGGCCTTCGGCATCCGCGATGCCGCGCGATCCGGCCACGCCCCGCTGCCAGCCAGCCGCTTCGGCCACGGCACGCAGCAAAGCCGCGGCACGTTCATCCGGCAGGTGCCGCAGCCGGAAATCCACGGGATCGGCATCCGCCTGCGCGGCCAGCTCATCGATCACGCACTCGTGCGCAAACGCATTGGGCAGCGCCGACACGCCACGCAGCCAGGACGCGCGCACGATCGCGGGCGTGTCATCGCAACCGATGCGGCGCGCGCCATACGCGTACGGCGGCACGGCGGTGCGATCGCCCATCTCCAGCGTGCGCGGCGCGTTGGGCACGGCACCGGTCAGCACCAGCGCCAGCGTGGGCGCGTCGTTGGACGGATAGCGGCTGGTGAAGTCGTAGCCGAGCAGCGCGCCGTCCGCCCCCAGCGTGGCACTGACGTCCATCAGCTGGGCCGCGCCCTTGGGCTCCCACAGGTGCTCCTGTTCGCGCGAGAGCTGCACGCGCACGGGCCGCCCGACGGCGCGCGACAGTAGTGCCGCGTCGGCGCATACATCGTCGGCGCAGTTGCGCCCGTAGCAGCCGGCGGCCTCCATGCGCACGATCTCGATGCGGTCTTCGCCGAGCCCGCACAGCCTGGCCAGATCGATGCGCAGCACATGCGGGTTCTGCGTGCCGGACCACACCGTCAGGCCATCGTCATGCCAGTCGGCCACGGCGCATGACGGGCCGATCGAGCCATGCATCTGGTACGGCCAGACGAAGCGCCGCTGCAATACCGTGCCGGCGCCGTTTGCCGGCAGCTCGCCGTCGGACAGCAACTCGCGCCGCGTGGCCGGGTTGGCGCGCAGCGCGGGCTCCGGATCGTCCAGCGCGGGCAGCGGCGGCACCGGCTTCCAGCGCACGCGCAGCCGGCGCGCGGCCTGCACCGCGTATTCCTCGCGCTCGGCCACCACGCCGACAAAATCGCCCTGCACCACCACGTCGACCAGGCCCGGCACGTCGCGCACGGAGTCGCGGTCGACTTCCAGCAGGCTGTTGCCGACAAAGCCGCCGCTGTCGCGCCCAGCGTACGGCGGGCGCACCACGCGGCCGTGCAGCATGCCGGGCACGCGCACGTCGTGAACGAAGGTCAGCACGCCGCGCGCCTTGTCGGGAATATCGACGCGGCCTGCCGCGCGGCCGACGATGCGGTAGGACTCGACCGGCTTGGTCGCTATGTCGTCTGCCAGCGGCAGTTCCACATGCTCGCCGGAAACCAGCGCGCCGTAGCCGATGCTGGCCTGCGTGCCGGGAACCTGGAAAACGCCGTCCCCTGCCTCCAGCCCGCCGGATTCCACGCCGAGGTGCTGCGCGGCACGCGCCTGCAGCCACGCACGGGCCTGGGCGGCGGCGCGGCGCAACGGCAGCGCCGAGATCTGGATCGATGCGCTGGCAATGGTGGGGCCCTGGTTGGGGGTGGCGTCGGTATGGCCAAGCACCATGCGTACGCGTTCGAGCGGCACGTCGAGTTCTTCGGCCACGATCTGCGCCAGCGCCGTGCGGATGCCGGTGCCCAGGTCGACGTGGCCGTTGAAGGCCAGCACCTCGCCGCTGTCGCGCACGGCAATGAAGATGTCCGGCAGCGCCGGCACGTAGTCCGACGCCGCACCGGGCTGGCCGGGCGCGGGCCGCGCCGCCGCCTGCGGGGCGCGCGTCACCAGCAGCACGCCGGTGGCCTGCAGCAGCGCCAGCCGCAGCGTGCGCGGCGTGTCGGCGTCGGCCTGTGCCGCGGGTTGCAGGTTGGTTGCCGTCATCGTTCTGCCATCTCCTTCACCGGCGGCGCCCCGGGGCGCCCGTTATACTGCAAGCCAACTGTGGAATAGCCCAAGCATCGACCATGACGATCACGACCGCGCCCAAGCCAACCGCAAAGCGGGCGCCAGCCGGCACGCGGGCCCGGCAAGCGCAGGACAGCCGCGACCGCATCCTGAAGGCTGCGATCAAGGTCTTCGCCCAGCGCGGCTACGACGGGGGCCGCATCGAACGCATCTCGTCGCTGGCCAAGACCTACGACCGGATGATCTATTACTACTTCGGCAGCAAGGAAAAGCTGTTTGTCGAAGTGCTGGAGACCATCTACCTGCAGCTCAATGAAGCCGAGCAGCAGCTGGAACATGAACTCGACGCCGCCGATCCCGTGCGCGCGCTGTCGCAGCTGATCGATTTCGTCTGGCAGTACTACCTCGATCATCCGGAGTTCGTCGCCATCCTGACCAGCGAGAACATGAGCCAGGGCAAGCACGCGAAGAAGTCGGTGCGGCTGCGAGAGATCTCCAGCTACGCGCTGTCGGTGCTCGACGGCATCCTCGCGCGCGGCAAGGCCGCAGGGCTGTTCCGGCCCGACGCGGGCGCGCGCGATGTCTATATGGTGATCGCTTCGCTTGGCTACTTCTACAACTCCAACCATCATACGCTCAGCGCCTTCCTGGGCGAACCCATGATGAGCCCGCCCGCGCTGGCGCACTGGCGCGATGTGATCCAGCAGACGGTGCTGCGCGCTGTGGCCGTGCCCGGCGCGGTGCCGGATGCGGACGCAGCGCCGCCGGCCGCGCCGCGCAAGGCGGCCCGCGGCCGGCGCGCGGCTGCAGGCTGACGCCAGGCCCGGCCGCATCGCCACGCCTCAGGCGGCGGCCCGCACGCCGGCAACCTGCGCCAGCGCCTCGTCGCGCGTCAGCACGGTGGCGTATTTCTGCGCCATGTCGAACAGGTTGGCGTCATGCGGGCCCAGCGCGCGGTCGCCCACGCAATCCGACACCACCAGCGGGCGGAAGCCCAGCGACATCGCGTCGACCACGCTGGCGCGCACGCAGCCGCTGGTGACGCAACCCGCCACCAGCAGCGTCTGCACGCCGCGCTGCGTCAACCAAGCCGCCAGCGAGGTGCCGAAGAACGCCGACGGCACCGTCTTGCGCACCACCAGCTCTCCCGGCGCGGGCGCCAGCTCCGGCACGATCTTGCTGTTGCGGCCATCCTCCTTCAGCGTCAGCATGCCCGGCACCTTCAGCGTGAAGATATTGTGGTCGCTGTCGTCGTCGGCAAACACGATGCGACTGTGCGCCACCGGCCAGCCCTGCTCGCGCGCGGTGCGCAGCAGCGGCTGCGTATTGCGGATCGCCTCGGGGATATTGCCGCCGCCGAACACCGCCGGATCGGCAAAGCCGTTGACGAAGTCGATGATCAGCAGGCCGTACGGCGCTCGCAGTGGAATTGCTGCGCCAAAGCCCTGGCGCTGGTAGGTCTGCACGGCGTCATCCATGGCGCGCGTCCTTGTAGAGAGAAGCGGCCGGCTCGTGGTGGCCGTCCATCACCTTGCCGCGCACTACCACGGGTTCGCCATCCAGGCTGACGGTGCAGTGACGCACCGGGATGTCGATATGGCAGGCGGTGGTGCGGCTGCCGCCGGCTTCGTTGTTGGGGCCGAACGAGCACAGGAAGTTGCCCTCGTAGGCGCGCGCGTCCATGCCGATGGTGGCCTCGCGGTCATACATCGCCAGCGCCGACCAGCTGGCGCGCGGCTGCAGCCCCCAGCCGATATGCGACATGGCATAGGCTTCGGGGTCGTTGAACGAGGCCATGTAGTCGGCCAGCAGTTCGGCATCCACGCCGCCTTCGATGCGGCGCACGTAGCCGGCTTCGACCGTGATGCGGATCGGCGCCTGGATATAGGACTTCATCGGCAGCAGGATGTCGCCGCGGTCCAGCACGATGGTGCCGTTGGTGCCGCCCTCGTCCGGCCAGGTCAGCACGAAGCCGCTCGGCCAGTGGTCCCAGCGGCCGGGCTCGTCGACAAAGCCGTACTCGCTGATCGCCGGGAACTCACCCAGGCGGCAGCGCAAGTCCATACCGGCGTCGGACACGATATGCATCTCGCGCGCCTTGCCCAGCCGTGCCGTCGCCGCTTTGACGCGGGCGCGATCGGCTTCGGTCGGCACCAGCCGCGCCAGCACTTCGGGGGGCTCCACCGCCAGCAGGATCTTGGTGCCTTGCGCCAGGATCTCGTGCTGCTCGGGCGAGAACAGCAGCGTCATCAGGTCCAGCACCAGGTCGCTGGCCTTGAGCGCGGCAATCGCGGCCGGGTTGCCGGTCAGCGGCGTGGTCCCCAGGTAAGCCAGCGCGTCGCGGCTGAGCGCCTTTTCGCCATTGACCGGCGGCAGGTCGAGCCGGTTGAGGATGGCCCCCATCGATGCCGCCGCCACCATCGCGGTGCGCAGCGTCTGCGGATGCGTGGCGGCGCCGGTCAGCACGGTGACGGTCTGTCCCGGCTCAAGCTTCGACAGCGTCAGCACCTGCTTCCAAGCCGCGGTCAGGTCGTAATCGCTTACGGGCATGTTCGCTCCTCGTTCAGTTCAGCGCCGCACCCAGGAAGTCGCCGAAGGCGCGGTAGAAGCCGGCCTCGTCGTCCCACGGGATCATGTGGCCCGCGTTGGCGACATGCGCGACCAGCAATGCGGGCAGCAGCTTGCGCATCTCCTGCACGTCTTCCTCGCGGATCACGTCGCCCCGGCCCGCGGTCATCAGCAGGGCCGGCACCGACACGTGCGGCAGGTCGGCGTGGATATCGTCTTCATGGAAGCCATTGAAGCTGGCCAGGATCGCGCGCTCGTCGCAGGTATGCAGCCATTGCGCGCGCAGGCGCAGCTGGTCCTCGGTCCAGGTCGGGCAGAAGCGGCGCATGCCTTCCACGTCGATGCCCTGCTGCGCCAGCCGGATCGAATCGATGTACCACGGCAGTTGAGACGGATACGGGCGGCGGCCCGGGCCCGACACCGGCGGATCGACCAGCACCAGGCGCGTCAGGCCTGCCGGCTTGCTGCGCGCGGCGCGGATGCCGATGCGCGCGCCCATCGAATGGCCGACGATGGCGTAGCGCTGCAAGCCAAGCGCTTCAGCAAACGCGATCACATCGGCAGCCTGCGCATCGAGGCTGTAGTCCAGCTCCGCGCCGGCCTGCGACAGGCCGCGGCCGCGCACGTCGAGCACATAGGTATCGAACTGCTGCCCGAACTGCTCGCCGACAAAGCCCCAGGTTACCGCCGGGCTGGTGATGCCCGGCACGATGATGACGGCATCGCGCTGCGCACGCGCGCCGCCCTGCCCGCCATAGCGCAGGTAGTGCTGGCGGATGCCGTTGGCGTTCACGCTGGCGCCGTAGAGAAAGCTGCTGTCTGCCATGGCCGCCCCCTTCAGTACGCGCCCGACAGCAGCGCGCCGGCGCCCGGCACCACCGGCTCCAGCCCGAGCCGCTTCAGCAGCGCGTAGGTGGTGGCGACGGCGGCGGTGACCACGGGCTTGCCGGTCATTGCCTCGACCTTGGCCACGGCCGGCAGCGACGGCATCTGCACGCACGCCGACAGCACGATGACATCGGCGTCGGCCGTATTCATCTGCGCGACGATCTCCGGCAGCCGTGCCGGGTCATGGCGCCCGACTTCGAGGTTGTCAGGGATTTCCAGCGCGCGGTAGTCGACCACCTCATAGCCTTCATTGCGGATGTAGTCGACCACCAGCTCGGTCAGCGGCTTCATATAGGGCGCCACCACGGCAATGCGCTTCGCGCCCATCACCTTGAGCGCATCGACCAGCGCGCCGGCGCTGGTGATCACCGGCGCGTCGCCGCCGTTCTCGGCGGTGTGCGCCTGCAGGCGCTGCTCGGACACCCGGTGGTAGCCGTGGCCCATCGCCATGATCGCCACCAGGCAGGCATAGCCGAGCACGTCGACGCGGGCGTCGCTCAGCTCCACCGCGCAGCGGTCGGATTCGGCGTCCATGGCCGCCAGTTCTTCCTTGACCACCTTCTTCATCCGCATCCGGCTTGAGTGGAAGGTGAAGCGTTCCGGGCGCACCAGCTGGCGCGCGGCCAGCATCGCCGGGATCTCGGTTTCCATGGTGGTGTTGGAGCTCGGCACGATCTGGCCGATTCGGAAAACTTTCTGCACTGTCGACTCCGTCATCTGTTTGTCTGTCTACCCGCCTGCCTCGGCCTGGCGGCCCTGCATGCTGCGATTGATTGTAGTGTACACACTTTATCTAAGCAAACAGAATCTGTGCCGCCGCAAATTCACTCGTTCAGTGCATACTTAACTAACCAATCCCGGTATTTGCGCATAAATTCACCGATTCATCGCGATGTGCGAGCGTCGTCACGTTCCATTAAGGGTTTTCCATAGGTTCATCAATTTCTCCTTTTACTTTGATATTTTGAGTGTGTACACTCGTTTTCAACGGTCGGCCGAGTGGCCGCCCCAGCCCCCATCGACCTTGTGTCATTGCCAGGAGAAATAACGTGCAAGGCAAACCGCGAATCGCAGTTGTCGGCGCCGGACTCGGAGGGACGGCCGCGGCCGCCCTGCTGCAGCGAGCCGGCTTTCAAGTCAGGCTGTATGAACAGGCACCGGGGTTCTCGCGCCTGGGCGCGGGCATCCATGTGGGGCCCAACGTGATGAAGATCATGCGGCGCATCGGCATCGAAGACGCGCTTAACGACATGGGCTGCCACCCCGACTACTGGTACAGCCGCGACGGCCTGACCGGCGAGGTGATCGCGCAGATCCCGCTGGGCGACTACGCGGAGCGCCACTACGGCGCGAGCTACCTGACCGTGCACCGCGGCGACTTCCACAAGCTGCTGACCGACGCCGTGGCGCCCGACACGCTGTTCTTCAACAAGAAGCTGGAAAGCGTCACCGACCAGGGCGACGTGGTGCAGCTGCGCTTCACCGACGGCACGGTCGATGAGGCCGATATCGTGATCGGCGCGGACGGCGTCAACTCGCGCATCCGCGAGACGCTGCTGGGCGCCGAGCCGCCCAAGTACACCGGCTACGTGGCGCACCGCGCGGTGTTCCCGATCTCGCGCGTCAAGGGCTTCACGCATGAGCGCTGCACCAAGTGGTGGACCGACGACCGCCACATGATGGTCTACTTCGATACCAGCAAGCTCGACGAGATCTACTACGTCACCGGCGTGCCCGAGCCCGAGTGGGACATGAGCAAGAGCTGGGTGCCGAGCAGCATCGAGGAAATGCGCGCCGCGTTCGATGGCTGGCATGAGGGCGTGCAGTCGCTGATCGAAGGAACCGTCGAAGTGACCAAGTGGCCGCTGCTGGAGCGCGACCCGCTGCCGTTGTGGAGCCGGGGCCGCCTGGTGCTGCTCGGCGACGCCTGCCACCCGATGAAGCCGCACATGGCACAAGGCGCAGCGATGGCGATCGAGGATGCCGCGATGCTCACGCGCTGCTTCACCGAGACTGGCGTGGACGACTTCGCCTCGGCATTCGCGCTGTATGAAGCGAACCGCAACGAGCGCGCGAGCAAGGTCCAGCTGGTCTCGCACAACAACACCTGGCTGCGCAGCAACGAGAACCCCGACTGGTGTTTCGGCTACGATGTCTTCAACGTGCCGCTGGTGTCGGCCGGGACCGGGACGCTGTCCGCCGCGGCCTGACGCCTGACCAACCCTGCCCGCCGCAGCCCCTCATCGAAGGGGCGCGGCGCAGCGATGCGTGATGTTCAAACCGCCCCCAGCCCCCGATGAACACGCCCCGCCCCCTGACATTGCAAGTTAACCACGCCGAGCACACGCTGAGCGTGGCCCCTGACACGCCGCTGCTCTACATCCTGCGCAACGACCTGTGCTGCAACGGGCCCAAGTATGGCTGCGGCCTGGGGCAATGCGGCGCCTGCACGGTGTTGGTGGACGGATTGCCCGCACGTTCTTGCGTGCTGCCCGTCAGGGCCGCGGTGGGCCACGCGGTGACCACACTTGAGGGCCTCGGCACGGCTGAGCATCCCGACCCCGTGCAGCAGGCCGTTATCGACGAACAGGCCGCGCAGTGCGGCTACTGCCTGAACGGCATGATCATGACCGCCAAGGCACTGCTCGCGCAGAATCCCGATCCCGACGAAGCGCAGATCCGCGAGGCGCTGCGCTTCAACCTGTGCCGCTGCGGCACCCACGTGGAAATCGTGCGCGCGGTGCAACGTGCCGCGGTGCTGCAACGACAGGCGGCCGAGGGGGCGGCATCGTGAACGAAGGACTCGTCCCACAGGCCACCCCTGCGACCGCGGTCGCGGGCAGCATGCCGCCGCCCGCCGCCGACTGCCTGGTTGCCCGGGTGCTGACACCGCCTGGCCTGCGCTGGATCGACGGCAAGGCGCTGGCGGCACGCCTGCTGGGCGCGGAGCGCGAGGCAGCGCTGGCGCTGCCGGGCGTGCGCGCGGTCGTCATCCGGAACAACTTTGCCGGCGTGGCGGCGGCTTCCGGCGCACAGGCCGCCAACGCAACCCATGCGCTGCAGGCACGATGGTCCGCCCCGCCCCGCGCGGACGACGCGCCGGTAGCACGCCACGCGCTGGCCCGGCGCGGCAACGCCGATGAGGTGCTGGCCAGCGCCGATGCGCGCCACACGCAGCACTACCAGTGGCCGCTGGCCGGCACCCGCGGCGAGGCGTATTGCACGGCCGTCGCCGACTGGCGCGACGGCAAGCTGACCGTGTGGCTGCCAAGCACGCGCCCTGGCGCGCTGCGCGCCGAGCTTGCCGCGCTGCTGGGCATCGCGGCGCAACAGGTGGTGCTGGCCTGCTGGCAGTCGTCCGACGACCGCGCGGACCCCGCGCTGCTCGCGCCGCACGCCGCCGCCGACGCGGCGCTGCTGGCCCACGCCACCGGACTGCCCGTGATGCGTCGGCTGTGTGCTGCCGACGTAGGCCTTGCCGATGCCGCGCTCGATGTGCGCGTCGACACCGCGCTGGCCGGCACTGCCGTCGAAGCCTACGCCGCAACCCTGGCGGGCACCGCGGCCCCGGCCGTGCCGCTGGCGCTGTGGCTGACGCATACGGCATCGCCCGTGGCGGACGGCATCGATGCCGGCCACGCAGGCGACACCGCCATGCCGCCCTATCGCATTCCGCATGTCGACCTGGTTGCGACAGGCAACGCCGCCGCGTTCGATGCGGCGCCACTGGCGACCGCCCGGGCACAGGTGTTCGCGCGGGAATCCCATCTCGATGAGCTTGCCGCCGCCTCCGGCACCGACCCGGTCGCGCTGCGGCTGGCGCATCTCGACGATGCGCGCGGCACGGCACTGGTACGGCAAGTGGCCGAGCGCGCCGGCTGGACGCCGGCCGCGCCCCGCGCCAACACAGCGGCCGGCAACGTGCAGCGCGGCCGCGGCTTTGCCTATGCCCATACCGTCGACCACGACGCCGGCCAGAGCTGGTCGGCATGGGTGGCCGAGGTCGAGGTCGACGGCACCACCGGCGAGCTGGCGGTCACGCGCGTGACGGTGGGGCATGACAGTGAATCGCTGCCACGCGCGCAAGTCGCGCCGTCCGCGCGCTCGCTCGAGCAGGCCGTGGCCGATGCTGCCCTGCAGCTGACGTCGGCCACGCCCGCCTTCGACACCTGGCCGACCGAGGCGCCACCTGCCAGCCAGACGCTGCCAGCCGTGCCGGGCAGCACCCTGCCGGAAGTCCGCCTGGCCGGCACGCTCGCCACGCATGACGCGCTGGCCGCCAGCCCGACCGACACCATGCCCGCCGCCGCGGCCGTGGCCAATGCCATCTACGATGCCACCGGCGTGCGCCTGCGCACGCCGCCCTTCAGCGCCGATCGCATCCGCCTGGCGCTGGCCGAGGCCAGGCCCGGCAACCAGCGCAGCAAGCGCGGCTGGATCGCCGCTGCCGCCGCTGCCGCCGCAGCCGCGGCGGGCGTGTGCGCCACGCTGCTGCCTTGGCGCGCGCCGATCGCACCGGTGGCGCCGCCCGAGGCCGGCTTCTATTCCGCCGCCACGCTCGAACGCGGCCGGCTGGTGGCCGCCGCGGGAGACTGTGCGGTATGCCATACCGCGCCGGGCGGCGTGAAGAACGCCGGCGGCCTGCCGCTGGAGACGCCCTTCGGCACGGTCTACAGCACCAATATCACCCCGGATGCGCAGACCGGCATCGGCAACTGGTCCTTCGCCGCGTTCGAGCGCGCCATGCGCGAGGGCATCCGCCGCGACGGGCGGCGCTTGTACCCCGCGTTCCCGTACACCGCATTCGCGAAGATCAGCGACGGCGACATGCAGGCGCTATATGGGTACCTGATGTCGGCAGAGCCGGTGAAATCCGAAGTCCCGCAGACGCAGCTCGCGTTCCCCTTCAACATGCGCCCGCTGCTGGCGGGCTGGAACCTGCTGTTCCATCGCAACGAACGCTTCACGCCGGACCCGTCGCGCTCCGCGCAATGGAATCGCGGCGCGTATCTGGCCGAAGGGCTGGGCCACTGCAGCGCCTGCCATTCGCCGCGCAATGCGCTCGGTGCCGAGCAAGGCGGCCGCCAGTACCTGACCGGCGGCAGCGCCGAAGGCTGGGAAGCGCCGCCACTGAGCGCGCTGTCGCATGCACCGCTGCCCTGGACCGAGGCGGCACTGTTCACCTACCTGCGCGGCGGCTACGCGCCGCACCATGGCGCCGCGGCGGGGCCGATGGCACCGGTGGTCGAAGAGCTGGCGCAACTGCCTGAAGCCGACGTGCGCGCGATCGCGCACTACGTGGCCTCGTTCGGCACGCCCCCGCCCGCACCGACCGTACTCGCCGCACAGGCAGCACAGATCGAGCAACGCAGCGCGCAGGCCGCGCGCACCCTGGGCGGCCCCGCCGAACGCCTGTACCAGAGCGCATGCGCGGTCTGCCACCAGTCGGACCAGGGCATCGCCCAGTTCGGCGTCAAGCCTTCGCTCGCGCTCAATACGAACCTGCACAGCAAGCTGCCTGACAACGTGATCCAGGTGCTGCTGCAAGGCATGCCGGCACCGCCTAACAGCGAACTGGGTGCAATGCCGGCCTATGCCGACACGCTCGACGACCAGCAGATCGCGCAGCTGGCGCAGTACCTGCGCGCGCGCTTTGCGCCCGACAAACCCGCATGGCAGGACCTGGAGAACACCGTCGCGCGCCTGCGCGCGACGCCTGCCCACCAGGACTAACGCAGACCTCGCGGGGCCGGCTCGCCGCGCCTTCCGCATCCACACTGACCGCATCTACGCCGTGCCTGGCAAGGCGCTTCGCCACCGGGCAGGGAGACGTGCATTCCCGCGCCGGCGCCATGCGCGCCACGCGCGGGAAAACCCCGAGGAGGGAAAACGCAATTCGGCCTTGCCCGCCAGTTTCATGTAGCTTACGCTGAACGCTCATGTAGTGCGCACTACATGAGAGCCGCATGGCTCGCAGCGGTGCCTCCCCGCACAAGGACGGCGCGCCGCAAGCGGCAGACGAGACAACAAAACTAAAAGATTGGCCCTTTACATCACCGGAAGCGCTGGCCCGGGGCTTGCATAGCCCCCCGCAGCGCCAACCGGGAGGCCGGGCCTGGACCAACCAAGGGTAGACAACAAGGAGTGACTATGTCGTATCAGAACCAAGCAGGTGTTGCGAGCGTGCTACCGGGTTAGTTCTAGCCTCGCCAAGTTGGAGTAGTCATCACGTTTCGTTGCAACTCGGTGCCGTTGCATCACGCAGTAGTTGCGTACCGTAGTCTGGCCCCGCTTCGATAAACGTGTGCTTCCGAGTTCAAGAACCAGCCTATAAAGACAGGTAGACAAAATGTCGTCATCCATTTCATCCATGACAACAACGGCAATCCCAGAAGCAACGCTAGGCTCGGCCCCACAGCCAAGCGCGAGGGGAGCGTCGTCTCAAACCATCACGATCGAGCAAGGCATCCGCGCGGCCGGAGTCGGCCGGTTCCAGTATCGGCTCTTTGTCATCTTCGGCCTGGTCTGGCTCGCTGACGCGATGCAGGTTCTGTCGATCGGATTCACCGCGCCGTCGATCGCAGCGACATTTGGCATTCCCGTACCGACGGCCTTGCAGACCGGCACGATGTTCTTTGTCGGCATGCTGATCGGCGCTTTCGCGTTCGGCCGGCTGGCGGACAGGATCGGCCGCCGGCCAGTGCTGATGATGGCGGTGGTCATCGACGCCATCTGTGGGGTCGCTTCCGCTTTCGCACCCGACTTCCAGTGGCTGCTGTTGCTGCGCTTCCTGACCGGCATCGGCGTGGGCGGCACGCTGCCCGTCGACTACACCATGATGGCCGAGTTTCTCCCCTCCGACCGGCGCGGCCGCTGGCTGGTCCTGCTGGAGTCATTCTGGGCCGTCGGCACGATCCTGCTCGCCATTCTTGCGCTGATCGCCGTTTCGCGAGGCGATGATGCCTGGCGGCTGATCTTCCTCGTCACTGGCATCCCCGCCCTGGTCGGCGTGGTCTTCCGGTTCTTTGTTCCCGAGTCTCCGCTCTATCTGAATAAATCCGGACGCTCGGCCGAGGCACGCGCGGTGCTGCAGCGTGTCGCCACCGCCAATCGCGTGTCCGTGGAAATTGGCAACCTGGAGCCGCAGCCGATGGAGCGCAAGTCGGTCTTTGCGCTGTTCGCGCCCGGATGCCGGCGCCGCACCATCTGCCTGCTTGCCGCCTGGGCGCTGATCTCGATCGCCTACTACGGCGTCTTCGTTTATCTGCCGGTGAAGCTGGCGGGCCAGGGCTTTGGTTTCATGCGTGGCCAGGTCTTCCTGATCGTGCTCGCGCTGGTGCAGCTTCCCGGGTTCGCGCTGGCCGCGCACGGCGTCGAGCGCTGGGGCCGCAAGCCGACGCTGATCGGCTTCCTGCTGCTTAGCGCGGCAGGTTGCATGCTCTATAGCCTGGGCCAGTCCACTGCGCTTGTCGTCGGCTCGACCCTGCTGATGAGCTTCGCGCTGCTCGGCACCTGGGGCGCTCTCTACGCCTTCACGCCCGAGGTGTATCCGACGGACCTGAGGGCCAGCGGGATGGGCACTGCGGGTGCGATGGCACGCTTTGGTGGCCTCTTCGCGCCGTCCATCATTGCACCGATCATGGCCAGCCAGTTCACCCTTGCCCTTGCGCTGCTTTCGTCATTTCTTGCCGTGGCGGCGATCGCCATTTACATGGTGGATATCGAGTCGAAGAACCGCGCGCTTGACTAGCGCAAGGCACCGCCGGCCGCTCCCAGCGGTTCAGGGAGCCCGCCGGCGGCGCTGGCGTGGGCGGGTTTCGAAAGCGAAGCCACGGGCAGGGCGGCCCGCTTCCATTACAATCCGGCTGCAACGGCGCGGCGCCCTGGTCCACCCGATCTCGCCGCCCGCTTCACCTGCTTGTCCCTATCCCGCCGAGCCCACGCCGCAGCCATGAAACAAGATCCGCGCTTTCCCAACCTGTTCATCCTCGACCACCCGCTGATCCAGCACAAGCTTTCGCACATGCGCGACAAGGAAACGTCGACGCGCACCTTCCGCGAGCTGCTGCGCGAGATCACGCTGCTGATGGGCTATGAGATCACCCGCAATCTGCCGCTGACCACGCGCCGCATCGAAACGCCGCTGGTGGAGCTGGACGCGCCGGTGATCGCCGGCAAGAAGCTGACCATCGTCCCGGTGCTGCGCGCGGGCGTGGGCATGAGCGACGGCCTGGTCGAACTGATCCCGTCGGCGCGCATCGGCCATATCGGCGTGTACCGCGACGAGCAGCATCGTCCGGTGGAGTACCTGGTGCGCCTGCCCGACGTGGAAGACCGCAGCTTCATCCTGTGCGACCCGATGGTCGCCACGGGCTATTCGGCCGCGCATGCCGTGGATGTGCTCAAGCGGCGCGGCGTGAAGGACGAGGCCATCACCTTCGTTGCGCTGGTCGCGGCACCCGAGGGCGTGGAGGTGTTCCAGAAGGCGCATCCGAACGTGCAACTGTTCGTGGCCTCGCTCGACAGCCACCTCGACGACCATGCCTACATCGTGCCGGGCCTGGGCGATGCGGGCGACCGCCTGTTCGGCACCAAGAACTGAGTTGCGAGGCGGCAGCGGGCTGACGTGGGCTTGACCGGCCTCAATAGCCTGGGCCGCAAGGCTCCCTACACTGGCGAGATGCGCTGGCGGCACATTGCCCGCCCGCGTTGTCAAACGCCTCGCCAAACCACAGGGAGCCAACCATGGAAGCCATCAAGATCCTCTTCAGTACCAGCACCGGCCTGATGAGCCTGGGCGTGATCGTCTTCATCATCGGCATGGGGTGGTTCTTTGCGCGGATGTTCGCGCGCAAGATGCGCGAGGATGCGGCAGCGGCCAAGGCGCAGCAGGCGGCGCAAGCGGCGCAACGCCGCTGACCAGTCCAGGGCGGCCCCGGTGCTGCCCGTTCCTTCCTGTTTTTTTTACTTCTTCTTGCCGAGCAGGCTGCCCAGCACGCCACGGATCAGTTCGCGTCCGACCTGCGAGCCCACCGTGCGTGCGGCCGACTTGGCCATCGATTCCAGGATCGAATCGCCGCGGCCGGTCTTGCCGGTGCCCTTGGTCAGCGAGCCGAAGATCTCGCCGGCCGTGAGCCAGCCGCTGTCCTGCTCGCCCGCCGGCTGCCCCGCCGGCGCGCCGCCAGCGCCCTTGCCGTTGCCATTGCCGACCGTCGCCACGCTGCCGCGCAGCTTTTCATAGGCGGATTCGCGGTCCACGGTCTTCTCGTAGGTGCCCGCCACCAGCGAACTGGCGATCAGCTGCTTGCGCTCTTCCTCCGTCGCCGGGCCGATGCGGCTGCCCGGTGCCAGCACCCAGGCGCGCTCGGTCACGCAGGGCGTGCCCTTGGCGTCCAGGAGCGACACCAGCGCCTCGCCCACGCCCAGTTCACTGATCGCGGTTTCCAGGTCCAGCTTGGGGTTGGCGCGCATGGTGGTGGCCGCCACCTTGACCGCCTTCTGGTCGCGCGGGGTAAAGGCGCGCAGCGCATGCTGCACGCGGTTGCCCAGCTGGCCCAGCACGGTGTCGGGGATGTCGATCGGGTTCTGCGTGACGAAGTACACGCCCACGCCCTTGGAGCGCACCAGCCGCACCACCTGCTCGATCTTGTCGAGCAGCGCCTTGGGCGCATCGTTGAACAGCAGGTGGGCCTCGTCGAAGAAGAACACCAGCTTGGGCTTGTCCAGGTCGCCGGCCTCCGGCAGCTTCTCGAACAGTTCGGACAGCATCCACAGCAGGAAGGTGGCGTACAGCCGCGGCGCGTTCATCAGCTTGTCGGCGGACAGGATATTGACCACGCCCTGGCCCTTCTCGGTCTGGATGAAGTCTTCCAGGTTCAGCATCGGCTCGCCGAAGAAGACATCCCCGCCCTGCGATTCCAGCGCGATCAGCCCGCGCTGGATGGCGCCGATCGAGGCAGCCGAGATATTGCCGTACTCGGTGGTGAACTGGCCGGCGTTGTCGCCGACGTACTGCAGCATGGCGCGCAGGTCCTTGGCGTCGAGCAGCAACAGGCCGTTGGCGTCGGCAATGCGGAACACCAGGTTCAGCACGCCCTGCTGGGTGTCGTTCAGCTCCAGCATGCGCGACAGCAGCAGCGGGCCCATGTGCGAGACCGTGGCGCGCACCGGATGGCCCTTCTCGCCAAACACGTCCCACAGCGTGGTCGGGCACGCGCCCCATACCGGCTCCGGCAGGTTCAGGTCGGCCAGGCGCTGCTTGAGCTTGTCGGACGGCTGGCCGGCCTGCGAAATGCCGGTCAAGTCACCTTTGACGTCCGCCATGAAGACCGGCACGCCCAGGCGCGAGAAGCCCTGCGCCAGCGTCTGCAGCGTGACGGTCTTGCCGGTGCCGGTGGCGCCGGTGATCAGCCCGTGCCGGTTGCCCATCTGCGGCAACAGCACCAGTTCATGTTCGGCGTTCTTGGCGATGAGGATGGGGTCGGCCATGATGTTCCTGGGGTTTTGAGGTCTGGCACCGCGGGACTCGCCACGGCAGCGGCGCGGGCAGGCCCGCGTGATAAAATCCTGGGCTGATTATAGCCAGCCGCCAGGCATATCCGTCACCTGGCGCGCGCTGCCCCACGGCCTTGCGGCCCCGGCGCCGGCGCGCATGGCGACCCCGCACAACATCACCGCAGATCACCGCATTCCGCTTCGGAGAGAAACATGGCCGGTCACTCGAAATGGGCCAATATCAAACACAAGAAGGCCGCCGCTGACGCCAAGCGCGGCAAGATCTGGACCCGCCTGATCAAGGAAATCACCGTGGCCGCCAAGCTCGGCGGCGGCGATGTCGACTCCAACCCGCGCCTGCGCCTGTCGATCGACAAGGCCATGGATGCGAACATGCCCAAGGACAACATCCAGCGCGCCATCCAGCGCGGCGTGGGCGGCATGGAAGGCGCCAACTACGAAGAAATCCGCTACGAGGGCTACGGCCTGGCCGGCGCGGCCATCATCGTCGACTGCCTGACCGACAACCGCACCCGCACCGTGGCCGAAGTGCGCCATGCGTTCTCCAAGCACGGCGGCAACATGGGCAACGAGGGTTCGGTGGCGTTCATGTTCACCCACTGCGGCCAGTTCCTGTATGCGCCCGGCACGCCGGAAGACAAGCTGATGGAAGCCGCGCTGGAAGCCGGCGCCGACGATGTCGTCACCAACGACGACGGCTCGATCGAAGTCACCTGCCCGCCCAACGATTTTTCGGCGGTCAAGGCCGCGCTGGAAGCCGCCGGCTTCAAGGCGGAAGTGGCCGACGTGCTGATGAAGCCGCAGAACGAAGTCAGCTTCAGCGGCGACGACGCGGTCAAGATGCAGAAACTGCTCGACGCCCTGGAAAACCTGGACGACGTGCAGGAAGTCTTCACCAACGCGGTGATCGAAGACTAAAACAGAGTAACAAGCCCCCAACGGCGGCAGCCCGGCTCCAAAGACCCAAGCTGCCGCCTTTTTGCATGCGTTTCTTTTCTGGCAGTGGATCATGAAAGTATTGGTTGTCGGCTCGGGTGGACGTGAACACGCGCTGGCCTGGAAAATGGCCCAGTCCCCCAGGGTGCAGGTGGTGTACGTCTCGCCGGGCAACGGCGGGACCGCGCTCGACAAGCGCCTGCAGAATGTTCCGCTGACCGACCCCGAGGTCATCGCCGCCTTTGCCGAGCGCGAGGGCGTGGCCTTCACCGTGGTCGGCCCCGAGGCCCCGCTGGCCGCCGGCATCGTCGATATCTTCCGCGCCAAGGGCCTGCGCATCTTCGGACCCACCCAGGCTGCCGCGCAGCTGGAATCGTCCAAGGACTTCGCCAAGGCGTTCATGGAGCGCCACGGCATCCCGACCGCCGCTTACCAGACCTTCTCCGACGCCACCCAGGCGCACGCCTACATCGACGCCCAGGGCGCTCCGATCGTGATCAAGGCCGACGGCCTGGCCGCGGGCAAGGGCGTGGTGGTGGCGATGTCGCTGGAAGAAGCGCACACCGCGGTCGACATGATGCTGGCCGACAACAAGCTCGGCGACGCCGGCGCGCGCGTGGTGATCGAAGAGTTCCTGGACGGCGAGGAAGCCAGCTTTATCGTGCTGGTCGACGGCAAGAACGTGCTGGCGCTGGCCACCAGCCAGGACCACAAGCGCCTGCTGGACGCCGACGCCGGCCCCAACACCGGCGGCATGGGCGCGTATTCCCCCGCGCCGGTGGTCACGCCCGCGCTGCATGCGCGCGCGCTGCGCGAGATCATCCTGCCGACCGTGCGCGGCATGGAAAAGGACGGCATCCCGTACACGGGCTTCCTGTATGCCGGCCTGATGATCGACAAGGACGGCAACCTGAAGACGCTGGAATTCAACTGCCGCATGGGCGACCCTGAAACCCAGCCGATCCTGGCGCGCCTGAAGACCGACCTGATCGATGTGATGGAGCACGCCGTCAACGGCAAGCTCGACAGCATCGAACTGGACTGGGACCGCCGCACCGCGCTGGGCGTAGTGATGGCCGCCTACGGCTATCCCGACAGCCCGCGCAAGGGCGATGCCATCACCGGCATCCCGGCCGAGACCGACGACAGCGTGACCTTCCACGCCGGCACCACCCTCAAGGACGGCACCCTGCTGACCTCGGGCGGGCGCGTGCTGTGCGTGGTGGGCCTGGCCGACACCGTCAAGGCCGCGCAGCGCGCCGCCTATGCAGCGGTCGAGCAGATCCGCTTCGACGGCATGCAGTACCGGACCGACATCGGCTACCGCGCCATCAAGCGCTGATCCTTCCCGGCAAACGCCCTTCCGGCCGGCATGGCTGATCCGCCTTGCCGGCCAGCTTTGGACCTACGCGCCCGGCCGGCGGCCTCAGCCGGTACAATCGTGACAACGTTGTGACGCACCCGGCGTCCGGCAACGCTGCCGGACGCCCAGCCCGGTCCATCCGCTTTCCGCCAATCATGATCGATTCCCAGGCAGTCCGTGCCTATCTGCTCGGTCTGCAAGACCGCATCACCGATGCCATCGGTGCCATCGACGGCCAGCCGTTCCTGACCGACGCCTGGGAGAAACCGCCCACCGAACGCCTGCGCGGCAGCGGCCGCACCCGCATCCTGGAAGGCGGCGCGGTGATGGAGCGCGCCGGCGTGGGCTTCTCGCATGTCAGCGGCGACACCCTGCCGCCGTCGGCCACCGCCAACCGGCCGGAGCTGGCCGGGCGCAGCTTCGAGGCCATGGGCGTGTCGCTGGTGTTCCACCCGCGCAATCCCTATGTGCCCACGGTCCATATGAACGTGCGCTGCTTCCTGGCGGTCAAGCCCGGGGCCGAGCCGGTATGGTGGTTCGGCGGCGGCATGGACCTGACGCCCTACTACGGCGACGCCGGCGACTGCACGCACTTCCACCGCACCTGCCAGCAGGCGCTGTCGCCCTACGGCGACGACCTGTACCCGCGCTTCAAGCAGTGGTGCGACGAGTATTTCTTCCTGCGCCACCGCAACGAGGCGCGCGGCGTGGGCGGGATCTTCTTCGACGACTTCTCCGCACTGGGCTTCGAGCGCAGCTTTGCCATGATGCAGGCGGTCGGCGACGCCTTCCTGGACGCCTACCTGCCGATCCTGCAGGCACGCAAGGACACCCCCTACGGCGAGCGCGAGCGCGGCTTCCAGGCCTACCGGCGCGGGCGCTACGTCGAATTCAACCTCGTGTTCGACCGCGGCACGCTGTTCGGCCTGCAATCGGGCGGACGCGCCGAATCCATCCTGATGTCGATGCCGCCGCTGGTGACCTGGCGCTATGACTGGCAACCGGAACCGGACAGCCCCGAAGCGGCGCTGTACACCGATTTCCTGCCGGCGCGCGACTGGACCTGACGCCTGACCTATGGCCAATCCAGCGCAACACCGCAAGCCCGCCGCCGACGCGGGAGAACCGCCGCAACCGTCCGCCCGCCCCTATCGTCTGGGTATCCTTGGCGGCACTTTTGATCCTCCCCATGTCGGCCACCTGGCACTGGCGCGGCTGTGTATCGAACACCTTGGGCTGGATGAGCTGGTGTGGATTCCCACCGGCCAGTCGTGGCAAAAAGGCGACGACGTGACCCCTGCCGCCGACCGCCTGGCCATGACCGGACTGGCCGCCGCGACGCTTGGCGACAGCGGCGCCAAAGTCCGCGTGAGCCGCATGGAAGTGGACCGCGCCGGCCCCAGCTACACCATCGACACCGTACGCCAGCTGCGCGCCGAATACGGCCCCGAAACCTCGCTGTGCTGGCTGATGGGCGCCGACCAGCTGCTGCGCCTGCACACCTGGCACGGCTGGCAGGAGCTGTTCGAACACGTGCACCTGTGCACCGCCACGCGGCCGCGCTTTGAGCTGGCGGCACTGGAGGGTCCGGTGCTGGCGGCACTGGCCGAACGCCAGGCTGACACGCACCTGATACAATGCACGCCCTCCGGCCGGATGTGGATCGACCAGACGCTCGCCGTCGACCTGTCTTCCACCCACCTGCGCCAGCGGCTGGCAGCCGGCCAGCCGGCAGATGACCAACTGCCGCCCGGCGTGGCACACTACATTGCCAACCACGGGCTGTACCGCAACGCCCCGGCCAGGGCATGACCGGGGTTGCACCAATCCCGGCGCCCACCCCCAACCGATCTCAGCTGAACAAGAAGACACCATGGATATTCGTAAACTGCAACGCGCCATCGTCGACGGCCTCGAGGATGTCAAAGCGCAGGACATCAAGGTGTACGACACCAGCCACCTGACCGAACTGTTCGACCGGGTGGTGATTGCCAGCGGGACATCCAACCGCCAGACCAAGGCGCTGGCAGCGTCGGTGCGGGATACGGTGAAGGAAGCCGGCGGCCATATCGTGGCGGTCGAGGGCCTGGAAACCGGCGAATGGGTGCTGGTCGACTGCGGCGACGCCGTGGTCCACATCCTGCAGCCGCAGTTGCGCCTGTACTACAACCTGGAAGAGATCTGGGGCGACAAGCCGGTGCGCATGAAGCTGGCCACCCGCGGCCGCGGCCTGGCCAAGGCCAGCGAGCCGATGGACGAGGACGAGGACGAAGCCCCGGTGCGCACCGTGCGCCGCGCCAGCAACCTGCGCCCCGCGCTGGCCCGCCTGCCCGAAGGCATGAAGGAGCCGTCGCCGCCGATGGGCCATGAGGACACCGACGCGGATGCCATCGCCACCATCCGCAAGCCGGCCCGCAAGACCGCCACCAAGACGGCAGCCACCAAGACCGCCGGCACCCGCGCCGCCGCGCCGCGCAAGACCGCTGCCGGCACCACCGCGCGCAAGACCGCGACCAAGACTGCAACCAAGACCGCGGTCAAGAAGGCCCCGAGCAAGACCGCCGCAGCCAAGCCGGCCGCGCGCAAGCGCACCACCCGCTCGGCCTGAGCCCCGGCGCGCGGCCGCCTGGCGGCCGCGCAGCATGACCCATCCTCTGCCCCATGCAACTGGTAATCGTGGCCGTCGGCCACAAGATGCCCGGCTGGATCGAAACCGGCTTCAGCGAGTACGCCAAGCGCATGCCGCCCGAGCTGCGCATCGAACTGCGCGAGGTCAAGCCCGAAGCCCGCTCGTCCAGCAACAACGCCGCCACCGTGATGCAGCGCGAAGCCGCGCGCATCGAGGCGGTGCTGGGCTCGCTGTCGAAGCAGTGCCGCATCGTCGCGCTGGATGAGCGCGGCCGCGACTTCACCACCGTGCAACTGGCCGCGCAGCTGACCGACTGGCAGCGCGAGGGCGGCGACGTGGCCTTCCTGATCGGCGGCGCCGACGGGCTCGACCCCGCCCTGAAAGCCCGCGCCAGCACCCTGATCCGGCTGTCCAGCCTGACCCTGCCCCACGGCATGGTGCGCGTGCTGCTGGCCGAGCAGCTGTACCGCGCCTGGTCCGTCACGCAGAACCACCCCTATCATCGGGCCTGATCCCGGCTGTCGCCGGAAGGCCCCCGCCGCCATGCCCGACAACCTGCACGATTACCTCTACCTCGCCTCGCAGAGCCCGCGCCGCCGCGAGCTGCTGACCCAGCTCGGCGTGCGCTACGAACTGCTGCTGGCCGATGACGACGAGGATGCCGAAGCGCTTGAGGCCGTCCAGCCCGGCGAAACCCCCGACGACTACGTCCAGCGCGTCTGCGCGCTGAAGGCCGAAGCCGCGCTGCGCCGCCGCGAACGCCGCGCGCTGCCCGATGCGCCGGTGCTGACCTCCGACACCACGGTCTGCCTGGGCGGCCGCATCCTGGGCAAACCCGCCGACGGCGCCGATGCCGCGGCCATGCTGGGCGCGCTCTCGGGCAGCACCCACCGCGTACTGACCGCCGTGACGATCGTGTCGACCACGGGCATGCGGCATGCGCTGTCGATCTCCGAAGTCACCTTCCGCGCCATGCAGCCCGCCGAGATCGAGCGCTACGTCGCCAGCGGCGAGCCGCTCGGCAAGGCCGGTGCCTACGGCATCCAGGGCCGCGCGGCGGAGTTCGTGGAGCGGATCGCGGGCAGCTATTCAGGTATCATGGGCTTGCCCTTGTTTGAGACGGCGGCGTTACTTCGCCAGGCCCATCTGCAGTTCTGAGCCGCGGCCTCCGTGCCCAGACAAGACCCGGCCCCCGCGCCGGGCCACCCTATACAGCCGGGCCACCGGCGACGCGTTTCACCCGCTATGACTGAAGACATCCTCGTCAACATCACGCCCCAAGAGACCCGCGTCGCCATCGTGCAGCAGGCCGCCGTGCAGGAACTGCATGTCGAACGCACGCTGACGCGCGGGCTGGTCGGCAATATCTACCTGGGCAAGGTGGTACGCGTGCTGCCCGGCATGCAATCGGCCTTTATCGACATCGGCCTGGAGCGCGCCGCCTTCCTGCACGTGGCCGACATCTGGCATCCGCGCGACGCCGACCGCAACAATTCCACCCCGCAGCTGGCCATCGAGAAGACCCTGTTCGAAGGCCAGGCGCTGATGGTGCAGGTGATCAAGGACCCGATCGGCACCAAGGGCGCGCGGCTGTCCACCCAGGTGAGCATCGCCGGGCGCACCCTGGTGTACCTGCCGCAGGACCCGCATATCGGCATCTCGCAGCGCATCGAGGGCGAAGTGGACCGCGAGGCGCTGCGCAGCCGCGTGCAGGGCCTGGTGCCTGACGACGAGCGCGGCGGCTTTATCGTGCGCACCATCGCCGAGGAAGCGACCGACGAGGAACTCGGCAACGATATCGCCTACCTGCGCAAGATCTGGGGCACGATCCGCCAGAACGCCACCACCCTGCCCGCGCCCAACCTGCTCTACCAGGACCTGAACCTGGCCCAGCGCGTACTGCGCGACTTCATCAACGACGCCACCGGCGTGATCCAGATCGATTCGCGCGAGAACTTCCAGATGCTGCTGGAGTTCGCCAAGGAATACACCCCGGCGGTGCTGTCGCGGCTGTCGCACTACACCGGCGAGCGCCCGATCTTCGACCTGTTCAATATCGACGCCGAGATCGAGAAGGCGCTGTCGCGCCGGGTCGACCTGAAGTCGGGCGGCTACCTGATGATCGACCAGACCGAGGCGATGACGACCATCGACGTCAACACCGGCGGCTACGTGGGCGCGCGCAACTTCGACGACACCATCTTCAAGACCAACCTGGAGGCGGCCCACACCATCGCGCGGCAACTGCGCCTGCGCAACCTCGGCGGCATCATCATCATTGACTTCATCGATATGGAGAACGCCGAGCACCGCGACGCGGTGCTGTCCGAGCTGAAGCGAGCGCTCGCACGCGACCGCACCCGCATCACGGTCAACACCTTCTCGCAACTGGGCCTGGTCGAGATGACGCGCAAGCGCACGCGCGAGTCGCTGGCGCACGTGCTGTGCGAACAATGCCCGGTCTGCCAGGGCAAGGGCCAGGTCAAGACGCCGCGCACGGCCTGCTACGACATCCTGCGCGAGATCATGCGCGAATCGCGCCAGTTCAACCCGCGCGAATTCCGCATCCTGGCCTCGCAGGAAGTGATCGACCTGTTCCTGGAAGAAGAAAGCCAGCATCTGGCGATGCTTGGCGACTTCATCGGCAAGCCGATTTCGCTGCAGGTGGAATCGACGTTCCACCAGGAGCAATACGACATCATCCTGATGTGAAGATGCCGGCGCAGGCATGGAAAAGCCCGCTTATTGGCGGGCTTTTCTGCATTCTGGCCGGACTAGGGCCGGATCACGACTTGCGGACTCACCACGAAGGCGGGTTCGGGCTGGTAATACACAGCCGGCGGCGGCTGGTACACGACCGGCCGGTCCTTGCACTTGCGCTCTTCCTTGTACTCGCCGTTGTCTTTCCACTTGCGCTTGATCTTGCAGTTGCCGACCCAGAACTCTTCCTTGTAGTCGCCGCCCTTGTACCGGCGCGCGTAGCGGTGATCGTCATCGTCGTCCCAGTCGTCGTCGGCATGGGCGGCGACGGAGATGGTGCCAAGGAGCACGGGCAATACAACGAGGGCAATAAAGGCGCGGGGCTTCATTCTGGGGGCGGCGAGCGATGGTTGAGGAAGGCTAGCACGCCGAATCCCGCATCTGTGTATCAAGCTGTTTACGAACGTAACCACGTTGCAGCGCCTGCGCCTGTCCGCTTGCGTCCGTCTCCTTGCGGACTCGGGGATGGTCCTACTCCAATTCCGTTTGCCATCCGCTATAACTAAGCCAATAGTCAGCGGCATCCGCACGGATGCCGCGCCCGGCTTGCCGCCCCGATGCGAGGCGCGGACCGGTCGGCAAGCAAGGAGTCCGGCATGAACGCCACGAACCATGGGGCCTGTCTGCTGGCCCTCCTGTTGTCGGTGGCGTGCGCGCCATTGCCATTGCCGATCGCCAAGCGCGCCCCCGTACCGCCACCCGAGGCGAAGGGCGAAGCGCCCGCCGCGCCCAAGGAGCGTGCCACCCCGATCGCGAACAAGACCATCAACATTGCCGCCGCCTGCAAGCGCACCGAGGAAGACGGCTTCCGCGAAGACGCGCTGATGGACGTCAAGGCCAACGAGGTGCGTGCGCTCAAGTGGAAGCTATGGGTATCGCGGCGCGGCAGTTGCGAATTCAACCTGGCCGAGTTCCGCCAGGTCCGCCAGACCCCGCACATCGAACTGCAGGCCATTGACGGCAGCCAGTGCAAGCTGCTGGTGTGGCAGGACCCGCGGCGCGTGACGCTGGCCCATAACCGCTGCGAGAAGCACTGCACGCCCGGCATCTACGAACAGGCGTGGCCGGTGCTGTTCGATCCCAAGAGCGGCGCCTGCGCCGAAGTGCGCTGACCCCGATCGCCGGCGTTACCTGGCCTTGGGCACCCGGCCCATCAGGTAGAACTCGTCGTTCGGGCGCATGCTGATCGTGTTCGCCATCCGGTTCGACAGGCCGAAGAACGCCGTGATGGCGGCAATATCCCAGGCATCCTCTTCGGAAAAACCGTGCTCGCGCAGCGCAGCAAAGTCGGCATCGCCCACTTGATGCGACGCCTCGCACACCTTCATCGCAAAGTCGAGCATCGCGCGCTGGCGCGGCGGAATATCCGCCTTCAGGTAGTTCACCGCCACCTGGTCCGCCACCAACGGCTTCTTCTCATAGATGCGCAGGATCGCGCCATGCGCCACCACGCAGTACAGGCACTGGTTGGCACCGGAAGTCGCCACCACGATCATCTCGCGCTCGCCCTTGGTCAGGCCGCCCTCCTTGAGCATCAGCGCGTCGTGGTAGGAGAAGAACGCGCGGAACTCGTCGGGACGGTGCGCCAGCGCCAGGAAGACGTTGGGGACGAAGCCGGCTTTTTCCTGGACTTCCAGGATGCGGGCGCGGATGTCGTCGGGGAGATCGGTCAGCGCAGGAATGGGGTAGCGGCTGATGGGGAATGCCGTGTCGGACATGGTGGTCTCCTGTTGGATATGCGTCATCGATCGTGAGCTTCTGGTGCAGATACTAACGGATCGGCATGGGCGTGGCGGGCGCCATGTCGCCCATGCATCGCACGGACACATGAGCGTTAGATAAGGCATACTACGCACCTTCCGAACCAGGCGGGCACACTGCCCGCCCTACTGTTCCTGATGAAACGTATTCTCATCGTCAAGCTGACCTCCCTCGGCGACATGGTGTTCACCCAGCCGCTGGTCGCAGACCTGCAGCGGGCCTTTCCCGGCGTCAAGATCGACTGGATCGCTGACTCATATTGCGCCGACGTGCCGCGCTGGAATCCGAATATCGAGCGTGTGATTTCCGCGCCGCTGCGTGGTTTCAAGAAGTCGCGCAATTGGGCTGGCTTGCGTGCGATCTTCAGTGCGCTGCGTGAGCTGCGCCGCGAGAAGTACGATGCGGTGCTGGACGTCCACGGCGTCTACAAGAGCGCCATCGTGACGTTCCTGGCACGCACGCGCAATCGCTATGGCTACCCCGTGGAAGAGTTGGGCGAGAGCGGCGCTCGCTTCGCCTACAACCATGTGTTCCAGCCATTTGTCGAAGAAGATTGCGCGCGGCAGCGGATGCGCCGCGCCGTCAGCCGCGCCTTGGGCTATGAGCTGACCAGGGAAATGGACTACGGCCTGGAGATGCCCGCAGACACGCCGGCGCCGGCCGCCAAGGGTCCGTACGCGATGCTGTTCCATGCCACCTCGAGCGAAGAAAAGAAGTGGCCGGTCGCCGACTGGATCAGCGTGGGCAGCGCGATCTCGGCGCGCGGGCTGCGCGTGCTGGTGCCCTGGGGCAACGACGCGGAGCGCAAGGAAGCCGAAACCATCGCCGCCAGCGTGCCCAACGCCGAAGTGATGCCGCGCCTGAGCATCACCGGCGTGGCGCAGGTGGTAGGCAAGGCATCGCTGGTGGTTGGCATGGACACCGGCTTCGTGCATATCGCCGATGCGCTGCGCCGCCCGACCGTGATCCTGTTCACGACCACGTCGCGCCACCTGTACGGCGTCGATGCCCCGGGCCGCGCGGTCTCGCTGGGCGGCGGCGGCGTGGTGCCGCAGCGGGATCAGGTGCTGGCTGCCATCGATGAAGTGCTGGGCGTGAAGCCGCCCGTCACCTCGCCAAGCTGAGCACGCAGGAAACGACAAAGGCCGGCGCAAGCGCCGGCCTTTGTCGTTGGTACGTCCGTTACCCTTGCTGCGTCGCGAACTGGATCCGGTGCAGCCCGGCGTACAGGCCGTTGGCCGCCAGCAGCTGCGCGTGCGTGCCCTGCTCCGCCACGCGGCCGTGGTCCAGCACGGCGATGCGGTCGGCGTTCTCGATGGTGGACAACCGGTGCGCAATCACCAGCGTGGTCCGGCCCCTCATCAGTTCCTCCAGCGCCGCCTGCACCTGGCGCTCCGACTCCGAATCCAGTGCCGAAGTGGCCTCGTCCAGGATCAGGATCGGTGCGTCCTTGTACAGCGCCCGGGCAATCGCCAGCCGCTGGCGCTGGCCACCGGACAGCTTCATGCCGTTGTCGCCGATATTGGTGTTCAGGCCCTCCGGCAGCCCCTTGACCGTTTCCGTGAGGTAGGCGGCCGCCAGCGCGCGCTCAACGCGGGCCATGTCGATCTCGCTGTCGGATTGCGCGCCATATGCCACATTGGCGGCGACGGTGTCGTTGAACAGCACCACGTCCTGGCTGACGAAGGCAATCTGGTTGCGCAGGTCCTTCAGCGACAACTCGGTCAGCGGCGTGCCGTCCAGCAGGATGCGCCCGGAAGTGGGGTCGAAAAAGCGCGGCACCAGGTTGACCAGCGTGGTCTTGCCGCTGCCCGACGGGCCCACCAGCGCCACCACCTCGCCCGGACTGACACGCAGGTCAATGCCCTCCAGCGCGGCGCGCGATGCTTCACCGTAGCGGAAGCCGACTTGCTCGAAGGCCAGCTCGCCACGGGCATGACCCAGCATCTTGCCACCGTCCTGCGGCTCGATCGGTTCATCGATCAGCCGGAAGATCATCTCGGCTGCGGTGAGGCCGCGCGTCAGCGGCTGGTTGATGTCGGTCAGGTGCTTGAGCGGCGAGATCAGCAGCAGCATCGCCATCACGAAGCCGGTAAAACCGCCCACCGTGGTCTGGTTGGCCTGCGCCTGCACCATCGCAATGGTGATGATCACCGACAGCGCCAGCGCGGCCAGGAAGGCCGTGACCGGCTGGTTCAGCCCGCCGGCAACCGCCATGCGCATCGAATAGTTCTTGAGCCGCTCGGCCACGGTGCGGAAGCGGCCCATCTCGTAGGCCTCGCCGCCGTGCAGCTTGACCACCTTGTAGCCGCCCACGGCCTCTTCCACGACATAGGCAGCGTTGTTGGTAAAGGCCTGGTGATCGCGGTTGAGCTTGCGCAGCCGGCGGTTGATCTTCGACATCAGGTAGCCGATCACCGGCAG
The DNA here is from genome assembly GCF_054072015.1 of Cupriavidus sp. CP313. Taxonomy (NCBI): domain Bacteria; kingdom Pseudomonadati; phylum Pseudomonadota; class Betaproteobacteria; order Burkholderiales; family Burkholderiaceae; genus Cupriavidus; species Cupriavidus sp. CP313. The sequence goes on from NZ_JBSVZB010000022.1 coordinate 52,387, forward strand.
GATCACCGCCACGATCAGCGTCAGGCGCCAGTTGGTATAGAACAGGTAGATCAGCAGCGCGACAACCGTCAGCGAGTCCCGCACCAGCGTGATAAAGACGCTGGTCAGGATCTGCAGCACCTGGTTGACCTCGAAGATCACGGCATTGATCAGCGAAGCCGCCGTGTTGCGGTGGAAGAACGACGCCGGCGCCTGCAGCAGGCGCTCGAACATCTGCAGGCGCATCTTCAGCAGCACGCGGTTCGAGATCAGGTTCAGCAGGTAGCCCGAGGCAAACTGCGCCACGCCGCGGATCAGGGCCACGCCGGTCAGGATGGCGGGGACATGCCACAGCGTGCCGGCGTAGTCGCCGCCGAAGCCTTTGTCGAGCAGGTCATTGACAACCTTGGGGATCACCCCTTCGCTGCCCGCGACCACGGCCATGGCGAGGATAGCGCCGATGAAGATGCGTAACTCGGGGCGCAGGTAAGACCAGAGCCGGCTGGCCATGCTGGACGGCACGGCGGCACCTGGCGAAATGGGCGGTTTGGATGTGGTCACTGATATTTCTTGTGTGTGGAGGCGGCGTGCCGGCCCGGCGCTAGCCCGGCCGCTTCTGCCGGGCTACCCGAAGGAAGGGCCTGACGATGAGCTGGAACAGGAAGCGCTGATAGACGTAGCGGCGCAGATAATAGCCGATGCTGCGGTGAGACTTGTCGGTGGCGTCCAGGTCGGCGCGATGCGTTTCGAGCGACGAGGTCTCGGCCAGCTCGGTCAGGCCGATGCAATATGGCACCACCGCACTGACCGACACCAGGCCCTGCTTTTCGAAGGCCGACCAGTAGTCGGCCGCGCACCACATCGGCTGCAAGCCCGCCAGCAGCCGCTGCGCTGCGGCGCGCGTCACCACGTAGCCGTGCGCGCGCCACCATTCGCCGTAGCGCCTGACCAGGCGTCGTTCGCCGCCGAGCCTGCGGGCACCCCAGCAGGTGTACTTGTCGACATGGGACAGCAGCACCACCTCGGCCCGGTCCGGATCCAGGCGCGACTCCAGGTCGGCCAGTGCGGTTGCCAGGTCGGGGCCAAGCGAAGCATCGTCCTCCAGCACCAGCGCAAAGGCGGCGCCGTCGTCCAGCATCTTGCGGTACACACCGAGGTGGCTCAACCCGCACCCGACCTCGCCCCGGCTCATGGGCCGGTAGCGCGCGGCGGCGGCGGCGGCATCGTACTTGCTGGCCACTTCCGCCTCCGCCAGCACGCGGCCATCCACGGCCCGGAACACCTGGAACGGGATGCCAAGGCTCGCCAGCTGGCCGGAAATGCGCTCCCGGCGTTCCCGCGCGGTGTCGAGATTGATGACGTAGGCGCCGATCATGCGGCCAGCGCCTGTGCGTCCAGTCTTGCCCGGATTGCAGCCGGGAAGAGAGAGGCCAATGCTGCACGCGCAGGCAGAAGGAAGACTTCTTCCATCCCGGCAGAACGGGACAATTGTGCTCGTATCATCAATTTGAGGTTCAGGAAACGGCCCGCTAGCCGACTCGATGGCATCAGGGTGCGCGAAGGGCGCCATGCGCCAGTGCGGTAGAATACGCGGTCTCGATCCAGCGCCTGGCGCCGTGGGCGACTCCGGCGGCCCGTCGGTCTTGTCCGACCTGCGTGCCTCCCCTATGTTCCATGAGAGTCTCGGCCGTCATCATTACCAGGAATGAAGCTCACAATATCGGGCCATGCCTCGAAAGCGTGTCCTGGTGCGAAGAGGCGATTATAGTGGATTGGGCCAGCACGGATGACACGGTGGCGATTGCGCGTGCCGCCGGCGCCACTGTCATCCAGACCGACGACTGGCCTGGGTTCGGCCCGCAGAAGAACCGCGCGGTTGACGCCGCCACGGGCGACTGGATCCTGAGTCTCGATGCCGATGAACGTGTCACGCCCGCCCTGCGCGACGAGATCCTGGGCCACCTTGAGCGGGCCGACGCCCACGCGCTTGCGCTGCCGCGCCTGTCAGCGTTCTGCGGCACCTTCGTGCGCCACGCAGGCTGGTATCCGGACTATGTGACCCGCGTCTTCCGCAAGGGCCGCGGCCGCTTCACGGATGACCTGGTCCACGAACACCTGAAGGTGGACGACCCGGTCACCCATCTGCGCGAGCCGCTGATCCATTACAGCTACCGCACACTGTCGGACGTGCTGCGCAAGATCGACAGCTACTCCAGCGCAGGCGCGCAGCAGGCCTACGCGCGGGGCAAGCGTAGTTCGGTGGCGTCCGCCGCGGGCCACGGCCTGTGGGCCTTCATCCGGACCTACCTGCTCAAGCGCGGCTTCCTGGACGGCAGCGCAGGCTTCGGCGTGGCGCTGATGAATGCGCAGGCAAGCTACTACAAGTACGCCAAGCTGGCGCAGTTGCACGCCGACGCCGATCTCAAGGCAGCCGCCCCTGAGGTCACCCGTTGAGGTCGGCCGGCCGCCCCTCCCCTTTATTCCATGCATCGATGAAAGTTGGCATCTCCTGCAATCGCTTCGGCGCTGGCGGCGGCCTGGAACGCTATGCGCTCGACATCAGCCGGGCAATGGCAGGCCGCGCCGGCACGGAGGTATCGGTCTACGCGCGCCGCTTCGACGCCGGCGTGGCAGAGTCGGCCGGCATTGCCCCGCACCGGATCGTGGTGTCGTGGCTGCCCGGCAAGCTGCGCGACCGCTACTTCTCGTGGCGGCTGCAAGCGCGCCGGCCTGCGGACGAAGTGCTGATCGGCTGCAACCGCGTGCGCGGCTCCGACATCGCCATCTGCGGCGGCACCCATCGCGGCTATCTCGCCGCGCGCGGCACGACAGCGCGCCGCTCGGACCACTGGCAGATCGAACTGGAGAGCGCCCAGTACGCCGGTGCGCACCGCGTGGTCGCGCACTCCGCCTTGATGCAGCGGGAGGTTGTTGAGCTGTACGGTATCCCCGAAGATCGCGTCGACCTGATCTACCCGCCGGTCGATACGCAGCGCTTCACCCCGGTCGATGCCGCCACCCGGGCGGCCTTGCGCCGCGAGTTCGGCTTCGGCGACGACGAGATCGTCTTCCTGTTCCCGTCGTCGGGCCATGCCCGCAAGGGCTTCGACCTGCTGGCCGATTACTTCTCGAAATCCAGCCTGCCGATCACACTGGCCGTGGCTGGGCGCCCGGTCGGGCGCACCATCCCGCGGGTCCGCGAACTGGGCTACAGCAGCAGGATCGACGCGCTCTACCGCGCCGCGGACTTCACCATCCTGGCATCAGGCTATGAGCCGTTCGGGCTGGTCGGCGTGGAATCGGTGCTGTGCGGCACGCCGCTGGTCTTTGCTGACAATATCGCCTGCCTGGAGGTGATCCGGCCGCAGGCCGTGCATGCGTTTTCACGCGAACGTGCCGAAACGCTGGACCATGCCATTCGCGCCGCGGTCGACTCGGCGCGCGCCGGCCAGGGCCGGCTGGCGAACCCGATTGCGATGCTGGACTACGATCCCGGCATCGACGCCCACGTCGATGCCCTGCTGACGCTGGCCGCCAGCGCGCGCGCCGCCCGGCAGGCGGCCTGAGGCCGCCGCTTCCGTGGCTTATTCGTAAACCGTACTGACACTGTCCGGCGACAGCGCCAGCCGCAAGGCCATCAGCGCATCGTCCGACGGCACCACACGCCAGTCAGGACCCAGCATGGCCTCGCACGAGGCCGCCGCCGACTGGTAGTGGATGCGCACCGGCAGACCCTGCGCACCGCTGGCCCGGGCCAGGTGCGGCATCAGCAGTTCACGCAACATCCCGGTCGACGAATTCCCATTCATCGACAACCGCACGGCGCTGGCAAACTTGACGCGTGCGGCCACCAGGTCCATCACCGATTCCGCCGTAAACCTGACCCCGCCGGTAAACATATCGTGCCGCGCATTCCCCGTGGCAATCAGCAGCTCGTCCTCGCGGAACATTTGCCGGTTGGCATCGAAGACCTCGTTGAACACCGTCATCTCGACCACCCCGGTGCCGTCGTCCAGCGTCACGATCAGCATCTTGCCGCGCTGGGTCATCTGCGTGCGGATGCCGGCGATCACGCCGGCGATGGTCTTGCCGCGCACGTCGCGGCCGAAGCCGCCGCCGTTGCCCTGCACTTCCTTTTCCAGCGCGGCCAGCGTGCCCTTGTTGAAGCGGCGGACCTCGTCGCGGTAGGCGTCGAACAGGTGGCCGGAGAAGTAGTAACCAAGCGCCTGCTTCTCTTCCTGCAGCGTGCGCTTGGCGCTCCAGCGCGCCTCGTCGAGCAGCTCGGGGCGGTGCGCTTCGCCGGCATCGCCCATCAGGTCGAACAGCGACACCTGGTTGGCGGATTCTGCCTTCTGCTCGGCGGCCTCCATCGCGATCGGGACCGATGCCAGCAGTTGGGCGCGGTTGTCATTCAGGCTGTCGAAAGCGCCGGCGCGGATCAGGGCCTCGATGGTGCGGCGGTTGACCTGGCGGCGGTCGACGCGCTCGCAGAAATCGAACAGATCGGTGAACGGGCGCTCCTCGCGCGCGCGCAGGATGTCTTCGATGGCGCCCTGGCCGCTGCCCTTGATGCCGCCCAGGCCATAGCGGATGGTCTTGGGGTCGGTCGGCGCGAAGCGGTATTCGCTGGCGTTGACGTCGGGCGGCAGCACCGCGAGCTTGTTGAGCTTGCAGTCCTCATAGAGGATCTTGACCTTGTCGGTGTCATCCATGGCCAGCGACATGTTGGCTGCCATGAATTCGGCCGGGTGGTGAGCCTTGAGCCACGCGGTGTAGTACGCCAGCAGCGCATAGGCGGCCGCGTGCGACTTGTTGAAGCCGTAGCCCGCGAACTTCTCCATCAGGTCGAAGATGTCGTCGGCCTGCTGCGCGGAGAGGCCGTTCTTGTCGGCGCCCTCGCGGAACATCACGCGGTGCTGCGCCATTTCCTCGGGCTTCTTCTTGCCCATGGCGCGGCGCAGCAGGTCGGCGCCGCCAAGCGAGTAGCCGCCGATGATCTGCGCCATCTGCATCACCTGCTCCTGGTAGACCATGATGCCGTAGGTCTCTTTCAGGACGGGCTCGACGCGCGGATCGGGATACTCCACCCTCTCGCGGCCGTGCTTGCGCGCGCAGAAGCTGGGGATCAGGTCCATCGGGCCCGGGCGGTAGAGCGCCACCAGCGCGATGATGTCCTCGAAGCGGTCAGGCTTGGCGTCCTTCAGCATGCCCTGCATGCCGCGGCTTTCCAGCTGGAACACGGCGACGGTGTTGGCAGTCTTCAGGATGTCGAAGGCCGGGCTGTCGTCGAGCGGGATATGGCTGCAGTTCCAGTCGGCCTTGCTGGGGTCCAGGCGGCGGATATAGCGCTCGGCCCAGTCCAGGATGGTCAGCGTGGTCAGGCCCAGAAAGTCGAACTTGACCAGGCCGGCGGCCTCGACGTCGTCCTTGTCGTACTGGCTGACCACGCCGCTCATGCCGTCGTTCTGCGCGCCCTGCGTGTACAGCGGGCAGAAGTCGGTCAGCTTGCCGGGCGCGATCAGCACGCCGCCGGCGTGCATGCCGACGTTGCGGGTCATGCCTTCGACGCGCTGTGCCAGCTCCAGCAGCTGGCGCACTTCTTCCTCGTTGTTCTCGCGCTCAGTCAGCAGCGGCTCTTCCTTCTTGGCCTCTTCGATGGTGACCAGCTTGCCCGGCTTGAACGGGATCAGCTTGGCGATGCCGTCGACAAAACCGTAGCCGAGGTCGAGCACGCGGCCCACGTCACGCACCGCGGCCTTGGCCGCCATGGTGCCGAAGGTGGCGATCTGCGACACCGCGTCCTTGCCGTACTTCTCCTTCACGTACGTGATCACGCGATCGCGGCCGTGCTGGCAGAAGTCGATATCGAAGTCGGGCATCGAGACCCGTTCCGGGTTCAGGAAACGCTCGAACAGCAGCGCGTACTTGAGCGGATCCAGGTCGGTAATGCCCAGCGCATAGGCCACCAGCGAACCGGCGCCCGAACCGCGGCCCGGTCCGACCGGCACGCCGTTGTTCTTGGCCCAGTTGATAAAGTCCGCCACGATCAGGAAGTAGCCGGGGAAGCCCATCTTGATGATGGTGCCGGTCTCGAACTCCAGCCGTGCGTAGTATTCCGGGCGCTTGGCCTCGCGCACAGCTTCATCGGGGAACAGCACCGCCAGGCGCTTCTCCAGGCCGTCCTTGGCCATGTGGACGAGGTAGTCGTCCAGCGACATGCCGTCGGGCGTCGGGAACAGCGGCAGGCGCGGCTTGCCCAGCTCCAGCGTCAGGTTGCAGCGGCGCGCGATCTCGACCGCGTTCTCCAGTGCCGAGGGGATGTCCGCGAACAGCGCGCACATCTCGTCCTGGGTCTTGAAGTACTGGTCGGTGGTAAAGCGCCGGGTGCGGCGCGGATTGGCCAGCAGCTCGCCCTCGGCGATGCACACGCGCGCCTCGTGCGCGGTGTAGTCGTCCGGCGTCATGAACTGCACCGGATGCGTGGCCACCACCGGCAGTTGCAGTTCCGCCGCGAGCTGCACGGCCTGCTGTACGTAGGCGTCGGTGCCGGCATTGCCGGCGCGCTGCAGTTCGATGTAGAAGCGCTGCGCGAATACCGTGGACCAATGCTGTGCCGCGCGGCGCGCACCGTCGGCATTGCCGTTGGCCAGCGCCATGCCAATATCGCCACCCATTGCGCCCGACAGGGCGATCATGCCGGTCGCCAGCGGCAGGTCGTCTTCGCCGGATTCCAGGAACCAGGCCGGATCGATCTCGGCGCGGCCGCGGTGCTGGTTGCCCAGCCACGCGCGCGAAAGCAGCATGCACAGGTTCAGGTAGCCGCGGCGGTCCTGCACCAGCAGCAGCAGGCGCGACGGCTTGTCGCGGTCCTCGGCGTTGGTGAGCCAGACGTCGGCACCGACCACCGGCTTCACGCCGCCGCCGCGTGCCTCCTTGTAGTAACGGATCAGCCCGAAGGCGTTGGCGAGGTCCGTCAGGGCGAGCGCGCCCATGCCATCGGCGGCAGCGGCCTTGACGGCGTCTTCCAGGCGGACGATGCCGTCCACGATGGAGTATTCGGAATGCAGGCGGAGGTGTACGAAGCGGGGTGCGGACATGGGCGACATTGTACCGGCTCAGCCCGCTGGCATGCCTCCGATATTGCGTGCAGGCGGCTTGGCGCGAGGGCCTGGCATAGCTGATCGGAGTGCTTGGGAATGCGCGGCGGCGGCGCCCGCACGGGTTATAATTTCGCCTTTCCAATCAGGCAGTTATCGCAAGCCGTCGGCGCCCTCCCGGACGCGGCCGTGCAGGCGCAGTCTCTCATGCAGATCGTCAATATTTCCGCTTACAAATTCGTCTCGCTGGACGACATCGAGACCCTGCGCCCGGCCATGCGCGAGCGCTGCGAAGCGGCCGGCCTGAAAGGCACGATCCTGCTCGCGCCGGAAGGCATCAATATGTTCCTGGCCGGCTCGCGCGCAGCCATCGACGGTTTCATGGCCTGGCTGCACGCCGATGCGCGCTTTGCCGATATCGCGCCCAAGGAAAGCCTGTCGGAGCACCAGCCCTTCAAGCGCATGCTGGTGCGCGCCAAGAAGGAAATCATCACCATGAAGATGCCGCTGATCCGCCCCGAGGAAGGCCGCGCGCCGTCAGTGCGGCCGGCCGACCTGAAGCGCTGGCTGGACCAGGGGCACGACGACGAAGGCCGCCCGGTGGTGCTGCTGGACACGCGCAATGATTTCGAAGTCGCGGTTGGCACGTTCGAAGACGCCGTCGAATACGACATCGCCAAGTTCAGCGAATTTCCCGAGGCAGTGGCGGCCCACAAGGCGGAGCTGGAAGGCAAGACCGTGGTGTCGTTCTGCACCGGCGGCATCCGCTGCGAGAAGGCGGCGATCCATATGCAGGAAGTCGGCGTCGAGCGCGTGTACCAGCTTGAGGGCGGCATCCTGAAGTACTTCGAGGAAGTCGGCGGCAGCCACTATCGCGGCGACTGCTTCGTCTTTGACTACCGCACCGCGCTGAACCCCAACCTGGAGCCGGCCGGCCCCAAGCAGTGCTTTGCCTGCCGCACGGTGGTCACGCCGGAGGCGCAGCAAAGCCCGCACTACGTGGTCGGCAAGAGCTGCCCCCACTGCATCGGCAGCAAGGACCAGGCCACAGCGTAAGAACCCGGCGGCTCAGGCCGCCAGCAGATGGTAAAGATTGCGCAGCATGCCCGCGGTGGCGCCCCAGATAAAGCGGTGGCCGCCAGTCTCGCGCGGATAGGGCATGGCGTAGAACACCCGCTCGCCGTCGACCCAGCGGAACAGGCGCCGTTCATGGTGGGACGGGTCCATCAGGAACGCGAGCGGCACTTCGAAGACATCAGCGACTTCCGAGGCATCCGGGCGCAGCGTGAAGCCGTCACGCACCAGCCCTACCACGGGGCTCACGTGGAAACCGGTGCCGGTGATGTAGTCCGGCAGCGCACCCAGCACTTCCACATAGTCGCGCGCCAGCCCCACCTCTTCTTCCGTCTCGCGCAGCGCCGTGTCGATTCGGTTGACATCCCATGACTCCTGCCGCCCGCCCGGGAAGCTGATCTGCCCGGCATGCGCGCTCAGGTTGGCATTGCGCTGCGTCAGCAGCACCGTCAGGCCGTCATGGCGCTCCACCAGCGGCACCAGCACGGCGGCGTCGCGCAGCCCGCGGCTGCGGTCATAGACGCGCGATTCATCGGTCAGCTCCGGCGCCCAGGCCGGCGGCACCTGGAAGCGGTGCCGGATAAAGTCGACCTGCAGCCGCGGCGCGCTCAGCGCGCCGTTGCCCAGGTCGGTATCGATGACAGGAAGGGATTCGGGATCGAAAGCAGGACGCATAACATCGCAAGTATGACAGAAGCGCGCATTCTGGCGCCGCAGCAAAAGCGCCTGCCGCTTCCACCGTTTGCGCCGCGCCAATGCAAAAAGGGCACCCTGGGGTGCCCTTCCTGAGGAAACGCTGGCCGGGCTGCCCCGGCCGGCATGCCCAGCTTACTGCGCAGCCTTGGCAGCGACAGCAGCCTTCGACACCAGCTTTTCCTTGATACGTGCGGACTTGCCCGAACGCTGGCGCAGGTAGTACAGCTTCGCGCGACGCACGTCGCCGCGACGCTTCACTTCGATGGCAGCGATCAGCGGCGAGTACAGCTGGAACGTACGTTCCACGCCTTCACCCGACGAGATCTTGCGCACGATGAAGGACGAATTCAGGCCGCGGTTGCGCTTGGCAATCACGACGCCTTCGTAGGCCTGCACGCGCTTGCGGGTACCTTCCACCACGTTCACGTTGACGATCACGGTGTCGCCAGGTGCGAATGCGGGGATGGTCTTGTTCGCGGTCAGACGCGCGATCTCTTCCTTCTCGATCTGCTCGATGATGTTCATCGTTTTTTCTCCGTAGCCATCGTGCCGGCGTTGTATGCCCCAGGCATTGCCCGGGCCCCGGCAGAGGATGGGGTTTTACCTGGCGGGGGTCTCCCCCCGCCCTTCCTTCGCCGCCCATTCCGACAAGAATTTCTCGTCGGCCCGGGTCAGCAAACCCTGTTCGCGAGCGGCCTCGATCAGGTCGGGGCGCTTGCTCGCGGTATTGGCCAGCGCCTGCTGGCGCCGCCATTTCTCGATCTCGGCGTGATGGCCCCCGAGCAGGATCTCGGGCACCCGCACGCCTTCATATTCTTCCGGCCGCGTGTAGTGCGGACAATCCAGCAGGCCGTTGACAAAGCTGTCCTGCACGGCCGACTGCGCATCGCCCAGCACGCCGGGCAAGTGCCGCACCACGGCGTCGATCAGCGCCATCGCCGGCAGCTCGCCGCCCGACAGCACGAAGTCGCCGAGGCTGATTTCCTCGTCCACGCGGCGGTCGATCAGCCGCTGGTCGATTGCCTCATACCTGCCGCACAGCAGGACCAGGCCCGGCCGCTCGGCCAGTTCCATCACCTTGGCATGCGACAGCGTCTTGCCCTGCGGCGACATCAGCACCACATGCGGCTTTGGCACGCCGGCCTGCGCCTGCGCCGCCACCGCGGCATCGATCGCGTCATCCAGCGGCTTGGCCAGCATCACCATGCCGGGGCCGCCGCCGTAAGGACGATCATCGATGGTGCGGTAGTTGTCGACCGTGAAATCACGCGGATTCCAGGTACGCAAGCCATACCGCTGCTGCTTGGCCGCCCGGCTGGTGATACCCCAGTCGGTCAGCGCGCGAAACATGTCGGGAAACAGCGTGATCACATCGAACTGCATCCGCTCTCTCCCAATCCCAATCCTGCGCCTATCCCGCACCATCGCGGGCACAGGCTCAGTAGTCGAGTCCCCAGTCCACCACGATGCGCCTGTCCGCGGTATCCACCGAGCGCAGGAACGCATCGACAAACGGGATCAGCCGTTCGCCGGCCTTGCCGTCAGGGAGCACGCAGGCCACCTGCAGGATCTGGTGGGCACCGTTGTCGATCAGCCCGGACACCTCGCCCAGCAACTCGCCTTGCTCGTTGCTGACGGTGCAGCCGATCAGGTCGACCCAGTAGAACTCATCTTCTTCCGGCGCGGGAAAATCCGCACGCCGGATCCACACGCGACGGCCCTTGAGCGCTTCCGCAAGATTGCGGTCGGCCACGCCGGACGCTTGCGCCACGACGGTGCCGCTGTGCTCGCGCGACTGCGCGATCTTTACGCAGACGGGCTGGGCACGCGACGCATCGGCCGCCACCAGCCCCGCCTGCGGCGGTGCCAGCAGCCACCAGCGGCGGGCATGCAGCAAGGCCGAAGCATCATCGGCATGCGGCAAGACCTTGATCCAGCCACGGATGCCGTAGGCAGCGCCAATATAGCCGACCTCCACCAGGTCTTCCGGCAGGGGGTCGGCATACAGGAGCGCCGCGGGCAGTTTGCAAGCCTTTTGCGGCTCGCCCGGGGGCTGAACCAGCGGTCGGTTCAGCGGTCGGGCGGCGCCCTGCTTTCGTTCAGTCACGTGTGCAATAAGAACGCGCCCGGCCGGCCGTAAAAACGGCTCGACGGGGCGCGCTGCAGGCAGCTATCAGGCAGCAGCCTTGGCTGCGCCTTGCTTGACCAGGCGGGCAACGGTCGGCGACAGTTGGGCGCCAACGCCTTGCCAGTAGGCCAGGCGGTCTTGCGACAGGCGCAGGCCTTCTTCACCTTCCGTAGCCAGCGGGTTGTAGAAACCAACGCGCTCGATGAAACGACCATCGCGACGGTTGCGCGAGTCGGTGGCGACGATGTTGAAGAACGGGCGCTTCTTGCTGCCGCCGCGAGCCAGACGGATAACGACCATGGAATGATTCCTCAGAAAACGGGGTGTTCGAGGACGTTCGAACACGAAACGCAAGAGTATAGCCCAATTACCGAGGCCAAACAAACACTTAGGTGATTGACGCGCGCCTGCCGTGCAGGCATCGTGGCAAAAACCGCGACAGGAGGCCCGACATGCGCCCGGCTCTGCACTTCATGGCACGCACCGTACGGCCTACGGCCCTGCTCGCCATTGTACTGCTGGCAGGCACCGGGTCCGCGCCGGCCGCCCTGCCGCTGGACCAGGTCCGGCTGCCGCCTGGTTTCCGCATCGAGGTGCTGACGCAGGACGTGCCCGGCGCGCGCGCCATGGCGATGTCGCCGTCGGGCACGCTCTTCGTCGGCTCGCGCAGCGAAGGCAAGGTCTACGCAGTGACCGACGCGCTGGGGGCCCGGCCGCGCGTGCGCACGGTCGCCACCGGGCTGCGCATGCCGGTCGGCGTGGCGTTGCACGACGGCAGCCTGTATGCGTCCTCGGTGTCGAAGATCGTGCGGATCGACCATATCGAGGCCAGCCTCGACAAGCCGCCGGCACCAACGGTGGTGAGCGACCGCTTCCCGACGGACGGGCACCACGGCTGGAGATTCATCGCCTTCGGTCCCGACGGCTACCTCTACGTGCCGGTCGGCGCGCCATGCAATATCTGCGCGCCCGACGAGAACCGCTACGCCAACATCATGAAGATGAAGCCCGACGGCAGCGACCTGCAGGTGGTGGCACGCGGGGTGCGCAACACCGTCGGCTTCGACTGGCACCCGGCCACGCGCGAACTGTGGTTCACCGACAACGGCCGCGACCGCATGGGCGACGACGTGCCCGACGACGAACTCAACCGCGCCACCGCTGCCGGCCAGCATTTCGGCTACCCGTACTGCCATGCCGGCGCGGTTGCCGATCCCGAATACGGCAGCCAGCGCCCCTGCGCCGAGTTCGTGCCGCCGGTGGCCCGCCTGGGCGCGCACGTGGCGGCCCTGGGCATGCGCTTCTACACCGGCACGCAATTCCCGGCGGCCTACCGCAACAACGTCTTCATTGCCGAGCACGGCAGCTGGGACCGCAGCGAGCCGTCCGGCTACCGCGTGGTCCGCGTGGCGCTCGACGATGCCGGCAAGGCGGTGCACCAGGAAGTGTTCGCGCAGGGCTGGCTGCGCGGCGGCAGGCCGTGGGGCCGCCCGGTCGACGTCCTGGTTGCGCCGGACGGTTCGCTGCTGGTCAGCGACGACCTTGCCGGGGCCATTTACCGCATCCGCTACCGACCCTGAACCCCGCTGAAAACCCCACGGAACGGGGGTCTGGGGGGGGCGAAACAATCCGTTACACCGGTAACGGGATTGGCATAGGCGCCCCGATGACCCATGCGTACCATGAACCCATCTTCCAACAGCAACACAGCGCGTCAGGAACCTGGGAATCCGCATGCTCACCCGCTCTCTCCTGCGCGACCTGGTGGCTGGCATCCTGGTGGCCTCGGGCCTGGTCGGCGCGGTTGCCGCCAGCCATGCCCAGGTCGCGTTCTGGCAACAAGTACGGCCCGATGGCCGGTCCGCACGGATGCAGCCGCAGCCCCGCGACGGCTGGCAGATGGCCAGCGTGCGCGCCGAGAGCCGCGAGCACGTGCAAGCCCAGATCGACCGCATGGAGGCACGCGCCCGTGCCGACGACCGCCTGAGCGGGCGCCGCGCCGCGCTGGCTGGTGCCCGCGACGACAACCGCGGCCGGGGCCAGGAACGCGACAACCCCAATGAAGCCCGCAACGACTCCCGGCCAGGCAACGTCGGTCCCGGCTGGCAGGCACGTGGCCGCGACAATGGCCGATAAAGGTCGCTGCTGACGGCTGTCGGCACAACCCCGCCCATTGCTGCACTGCCCAACGGTCTTTCGGCTGTTCGCGGAACTCCTCCCCCGCTCCCCGTGTCTCTATTTAAGTGTGTGCCCCGCTTTCCGGGTGCCACGCACAGGCTGCCGCCCGGCGCTGCCCGGGGCTCACAGCGTGCCGTCCAGTGCAGACGGCAATCGAACTGACCTGCCTCTGCCCGACACCTCCTGCCGGACCCGATCAAGACGGCCCGGGCGCAGCCTCCAGAAAGACAATAACAATAATTCTGTGAGGTTTATCATGTCATCCCTTCTTAGCGACCTGGCCGAACACGCCGGCCAGTTATCGCTGTCAATCCTGTTCATGGGCATCCTGACCCTGGTCCTCTACGGCGAAACCCATATCAGCGAGCACGCGGCTGCCTTCCTGGACGGCCTGCAGTCCGGCTGGCATTAGCGCCGTCCTGCGCGTCTTCTGACGCACCTCCCTTTCTTGCGCTGACTGCCGGCGTACAATGTGGGCCGGCCGGTACTCGTGTGCCGCCGTTCCTGTGCCGGTGCATTGCCGGCCCGCAACCGCCGGATATCCGACCATGCCTGCAGCCACGCCAGCCCGCCATGCCTCCACGCTCGCCTCGCCGCCCGCCCGCGGCAAATCGAAGCTGCTGACCGTGGCGCTGGCGTTCCTGTTCGGCAGCCTGGGCGCGCATCGCTTTTACCTGGGCGGCCTGCGCGACCCGTATGGCTGGGCGCACCTGCTGGCGCTGCTGGCGGGCGCGATCGGCGTGGCCTCGATGGCGACCGGCGCGGGCACCCCGGCGCTGACCTTCGCCGTCGCCGGCGGAGCCTCCGTCATCAGCGCCTTCCTGGCGGCCATCGTCTACGGGCTGCGCCCGGACGACAAATGGGACGCACGCTTCAACCGGCACGGCAAACCTACGCGCTCCGGCTGGCCGGTGGTGATCCTGGTGATCCTGTCGCTGCTGATCGGCACCGGCCTGCTGATGGCCGGGCTGGCGATCAGTTTCCAGACCTTCTTCGAATCGCAGGTCGAGGCCGCCCGCGCGTTGTCGCAATAGCGGCCGCGGCGACATTGGCGCCGTGCATTTCGACCTGCTCGACATTGCCGTCTTCGTCCGCGCCGCGGCACTGGGCAACCTGTCGGCCGCCGCGCGCGACCTGGGCTTGTCCACCTCCACCGCCAGTGCCCGTCTGGGCCGGCTGGAACAGTCGCTGGGCAGCCGCCTGTTGCATCGCACCACACGCCGGCTGGCACTCACCGCCGACGGCGAACGCTTCCTGCCGCATGCGGAGCAGTTGCTTGCCACCGCGGATCTGGCCAGCGCATCGGTCGGCACCAGCGCCGAGTACCCGCGCGGGCCGTTGCGCGTGACCGCGCCGGCGTCCTTCGGGCGCCAGCATGTCTCGCCGGCGCTGCCCGAATTCCTTGCCGCCTATCCCGACATCGCGCTTGACCTGCGCCTGACCGACCAGGTGATCGGACTGGTCGATGCCAGCATCGACGTGGCGCTGCGCATGGGCGTGCTGCCCGATTCCACGCTGGTGGCACGCGCGCTCGCACCCAGCCACCGCGTGATCTGCGCCTCACCCGCATACCTGCAGCGCCATGGCGTGCCGCGCCACCCGGACGACCTGCGCTAGCACAACTGCCTGGTGCTGGCCGACCAGTCGGCGTGGCGCTTCAATACGCCGCTGGGCGAGACCGTGGTGAACGTGCGGGGCAACCTGCGCGTGGACAACGGCGAAGTGCTGCGCGACGCGGTGGTGGCCGGCGTCGGCATCTCGCTCAAGTCGACCTGGGATGTGGGCCCGCTGTTGCGCAGCGGCGCGCTGGTGACGGTGCTGGACGAATACCCGGTGGTGCCGGCAGTGTCGATCTGGGCAGTGTTTCCCAGCCGGCACCTGGTACCGCCCAAGACACGCGCCTTCGTGGATTTCTTCGCCGAGCGCTTCGGCAACCCGCCCTACTGGGACCGGCCCGATACCTAGGGCGCACTGCGCGCTTGCGCACGATCAAGGCCGGCGTAAACGGCGGCTCCCCTTTCCGTCAATTGGCCCATACTGGAAGAGCCGTCCGATTCCGGCGGCGTCACGCGCGGCGGGGCCACACCCTGGCGCAAAGGAGCAAACATCGACATGCCAACCTATGAGGAAGGACGCCTGGCGGCGATCGCTGTCAGGCTGGCGCTGTCCTCGGGACTGCCGCCATCGAGCGCGAAGGCCGCGCTGGAACTCGCCAGCAGCATGATCGGCGACCAGCAGGCCACCGAGCGCGCTCAGAAGACTCAGAACAGCGAACCCTGCGGATCGTCCTTGCCGCGGGGCCCCCTGACTGGCGGGCGGAAACGCGACGTATCCAGCTCGAACCGGTTGTAACGGAAGCCTAGCCGTTCGGCGGCCTTGTAGAAACGCTGGCGCAGCAAGTCCGCCCACACGCCCGTACCGCGCATGCGCGAGGCAAAGCTGGCATCGTAGGCTTTGCCCTCGCGCATGTCACGGACGCGGTTCATCACCCGTTCCGCGCGGTCGGGAAAATGCGCCAGCAGCCATTCCTCGAACAGCGGCCGCACTTCCCAGGGCAGCCGCAGCACGATGTAGTTTGCATAGACGGCGCCCGCTTCGTGCGCCGCTTCCAATACACGCTCCAGGTCGGGTTCGGTGATGAACGGGATCACCGGGGCGATGCTCACACCCACCGGGATGCCCGCGTCGGTCAGCGTGCGGATGGTGCGCAGCCGGCGCGACGGCGTGGCCGCGCGCGGCTCCAGCGTGCGCGCGATGCCGGCGTCCAGCGTGGTGATGGTGACCGCCGCCACCGCCAGCCGCTTCGCCGCCATCGGCGCGAGCAGGTCGATATCACGCTCGATCAGCGACGACTTGGTGATCAGGGCGACCGGGTGGTCGCACTCCTTTAGAACCTCCAGAATACCGCGCGTGATGCGCTGCTCGCGCTCGATCGGCTGGTAGGCGTCAGTGTTGACGCCCAGCGCGATGGTCTCGCAGCGGTACGACGGCCGTGCCAGCGTCTCGCGCAGCCGCTCGGCGGCGTTGGCTTTGGCATAAAGCTGCGTTTCAAAATCCAGCCCCGGTGACAGGTCCAGGTAGGCGTGCGTCGGCCGGGCGAAGCAGTAGATGCAGCCGTGCTCGCAACCGCGGTAGGGGTTGAGCGAGACATCGAATGGGATGTCGGGCGATGCATTGCGCGTCAGGACCGAACGGGCGCGCTCGATATGGACTTCCGTGCGCAGCGGCGGCAGCGGGGCTGCTTCCGGCGGCGGTGCGGCCTCGATGGTACGCGGTGCCTCTTCCGGTGCACTGCCCCAGCCATCGTCGAATGCTTCACGCAGGTCGCGCTCGAAACGCCCCTGCAGGTTGCTCACGGCGCCCCGGCCCTTGCGCGCCACGGCCGGCCGCTGGCCTGCCTGCGGCGCGAGCGCGTCCGGGTCGGCATCGGGCCGCGTCGGGCGGCTGCTGGCGGGCTTGGGTTTCTGCGGGGGGCGCTCCATGCTGGCCTTGGTCACACTGCCTGGCTCTTTTCCTCGACGGAAATCGCCAGCGTCTCCTTGATCTCTTCCATCACCACATAGCTCTTCGACTGCGCTGCGCCGGGCAGCTGCAGCAGGATATCGCCCAGCAGCCGGCGGTATTCGCCGATCTCGCGGATGCGCGCCTTGATCAGGTAATCGAAATCACCCGAGACCAGGTGGCATTCCAGCACTTCCGGGATGCGCAGCACCTCGCGCCGGAACTGCTCGAACATATTGCCCGACTTGTTGCCCAGCGAGATCTCGACGAACACCAGCAGCGCGCTGCCCAGCAGCGCCGGGTTCAGCCGCGCGTAGTAGCCCATGATGACACCATCGCGCTCCAGTCGCTTGACGCGCTCGATGCAGGGCGTGATGGTCAGCCCGACCGCCTCGGCCAGGTCCTTCATCGACATCCTGCCGTCGCTTTGCAGCGCCATCAGGATCTTGCGGTCGAGCCGGTCGAGGGTGCGGGTCGGCTGCCGACTCGTTCTCATGAGTTTTTCCTGTTTTCCTGAGAAATTCGGTAACTATGACTGGATTGTATTCAATAGTATAGAGACAAATCCTTCATCTACTCGTCATCGCAGTTGGAGCCCCCGAACATGCGCGTTCTCGTACTTGGCAGTGGCGTTATTGGCGTCACCAGTGCGTGGTACCTGGCCAAGGCCGGTCACGAAGTGACCGTCGTCGACCGCGAGGCGGGTCCCGCGCTCGGCACCAGCTTTGCCAACGCGGGACAGATCTCGCCCGGCTATGCGTCGCCGTGGGCCGCGCCCGGCGTGCCGCTCAAGGCGATCAAGTGGATGTTCCAGGAACACGCGCCGCTCAGCATCCGTCCGGACGGCACGCTGTTCCAGCTGCAATGGATGTGGCAGATGCTGATGAACTGCAGCGCCGGGCGCTACGCCGTCAACAAGGAGCGCATGGTGCGGCTGGCCGAGTACAGCCGCGACTGCATCCGCGCGCTGCGCGCGGAAACCGGCATCGCTTACGAAGGCCGCCAGCAAGGCACGCTGCAGGTGTTCCGCACCGAAGAGCAGCTGCAAGGCGCGGCCAAGGACATCGCCGTGCTGGAAGAAGCCGGGGTGCCCTACCAGTTGCTTTCGCGCGAGGAACTCGCCGCGAGCGAACCGGCGCTGGCCGCCGTCCGCCACAAGCTGGCCGGCGGCCTGCGCCTCCCCAATGACGAAACCGGCGACTGCGCGCTGTTCACGCAACGCCTGGCCGGCATGGCCGGGACGCTGGGCGTCAGGTTCCTGTACAACCGATCGATCGACAGCCTGATGACCCAGGGTGACGCCGTCACCGGCGCCGTGGTCAACGGCGAGCCGATGGCCGCCGACCTGGTGGTGGTGGCGCTGGGCAGTTGGTCGAGGCAACTGGTCAAGCCGTTCCTGTCGGGCATGTCCAACCTGCCGGTCTACCCGCTCAAGGGCTTCTCGATCACGGTGCCGATGACCGATGCCTCGCGCAGCCCGGTTTCCACGGTGCTGGACGAGACCTACAAGGTCGCCATCACCCGCTTCGAAGACCGCATCCGCGTGGGCGGCATGGCGCAGATCGTCGGCTATGACCGCAGCCTCGATCCGGCCAAGCGCCGCACGCTCGAACACGTGGTGACCGACCTGTTCCCGGGCGCCGGTGATGTCAGCCGCGCCACCTTCTGGACCGGCCTGCGCCCGATGACGCCGGACGGCACGCCCATTGTCGGCCCGACCCAGGTGCGCGGCCTGTGGCTGAACACCGGCCACGGCACGCTGGGCTGGACCATGGCCTGCGGCTCGGGCAAGCTGCTGTCGGACCTGGTCTCGGGCAAGTCGCCCGCGATGCGCGCCGACGACCTGTCGGTAGGCCGCTACCTGAAGCCCGCGCGCCAGCACCTGGCACCGCGCCCGGCTGCCGCCTGACCCAGACACCGTCCCGACCAGCAAAAAGGGCGACCCCGCAGGGTCGCCCTTCTTACGTCTGCGCGCCGCGCGTGGCGCTCAGAACTGCTCGGCGGTCAGCGCATTGACCGGCGCCCCGCCGCTGACGACGGCATCACGCAATGCCGACGCCTGCGACAGGATGTGCTCGGCGAAGAAATGCGCGGTCGCGATCTTGGCATCGTGGAAGGCAGGATCCTCGGCGCGCTTGGCATCGGCAGCCAGCATCGCACGGCCGAACTGCCAGCCGGAGAACACGATGCCGCACAGCTTCAGGTAAGGCACGCTGCCGGCAAAGACGGCGTTCGGGTCGGACTTGGCATTGGCCACAACAAACGCCACTACGTCTTCCAGCGCCACGCGGCCCTTGGCCAACTGCGCCTGCACCGCAGTGAACGCGGTGCAGCTGTGCTTGCCCAGCGCGGCCTCGGTCTCGGCGATCTGCGCGCAGATCGCGCGTGCCACGGCGCCGCCGTCGCGCACGGTCTTGCGGCCGATCAGGTCGTTGGCCTGGATTGCCGTGGTGCCTTCGTAGATCGGCAGGATGCGCGCATCGCGGTAGTGCTGCGCCGCGCCGGTCTCCTCGATAAAGCCCATGCCGCCGTGCACCTGCACGCCCAGGCTGGTGACATCGATCGACAGCTCGGTGCTCCAGCCCTTCACCACCGGCACCAGGAACTCGTAGAAAGCCTGGTTCTGCCTGCGCACGGCCTCGTCGGGATGCTGGTGCGCGGCGTCGCTGGCGGCCGCGGCCACGTAGGCCACGGCGCGTGCGCCTTCGGTCAGCGCGCGCATGGTCATCAGCATGCGCTTGACGTCCGGGTGGTGGATGATGGTCACCGCCTCGCGCGCCGAACCATCGACCGGGCGGCTCTGCACGCGCTCGCGCGCAAAGCCCACCGCCTGCTGGTAGGCGCGTTCGGACACTGCGATGCCCTGCATGCCGACCGAGAAGCGTGCCGAGTTCATCATGATGAACATGTACTCGAGGCCACGGTTCTCTTCGCCGACCAGCGTGCCGATGGCGCCGCCATGATCGCCGAACTGCAGCACGGCCGTGGGGCTCGCCTTGATGCCCAGCTTGTGCTCGATCGAGACGCAATGCACGTCATTGCGCTCACCGGTGCTGCCATCGGCGTTGACCATGAACTTCGGCACGATGAACAGCGAGATGCCCTTGACGCCCTCAGGCGCGGTGGGCGTGCGGCCCAGCACCAGATGGACGATGTTCTTCGCCATGTCGTGCTCGCCGTAGGTGATGAAGATCTTGGTGCCGAACACTTTGTAGGTGCCGTCGCCCTGCGGCTCGGCACGGGTGCGCACCGCGGCCAGGTCCGAGCCGGCCTGCGGCTCGGTCAGGTTCATGGTGCCGGTCCATTCGCCCGAAATCAGCTTCGGCAGGAAGGTGGTCTTCTGTTCATCCGTGCCGGCCGTCAGCAGCGCCTCGATGGCACCGTCGGTCAGCAGCGGGCACAGCGCGAACGACAGGTTCGCGCTGTTCAGCATCTCGTTGCAGGCGGTGGCGATCAGCTTGGGCAGGCCCTGGCCGCCAAACTCCTGCGGATGCAGCACGCCCTGCCAGCCGCCCTCGCCGAACTGGCGGAACGCATCCTTGAAACCAGGCGTGGTGGTGACCACGCCATCCTTCCAGCTGCTCGGATCCAGGTCGCCGGCGCGGTTCAGCGGCGCGACGACCTGCTCGTTGAACTTGGCAGCCTCATCCAGCACGGCCTCGGCCGTTTCCGGCGTGGCTTCTTCGAAGCCCGGCAGTTTGCTGACGGCCTCAAGCCCGGCCAGCTCGTTCATGACGAACAGCATGTCCTTGATCGGCGCACGGTAAGTCATCGATGTCTCCCAACATGTATGAAAAAGCCGTTCGCGGGTCACCCCCGGAACGGCTCGTACTTGCTACCCGTGCCGGCCGCCTGGCGGCCGGCGAGGCATCAGCCCAATGCTGCCACCAGCTCCGGCACCACGGTGTTCAGGTCGCCCACCAGGCCGTAGTCGGCCACGGAGAAGATCGGGGCTTCGGCATCCTTGTTGATCGCAACGATCACCTTGGAATCCTTCATGCCGGCCAGGTGCTGGATCGCGCCGGAGATACCGACGGCGATGTACAGCTGCGGCGCGACGATCTTGCCGGTCTGGCCGACCTGGTAGTCGTTCGGCACGAAGCCGGCGTCCACGGCGGCGCGCGAAGCGCCCAGCGCGGCGCCCAGCTTGTCGGCCAGCGGCGTCAGCACCTTGGTGTAGTTTTCACCCGAACCCACGCCACGGCCACCCGAGACGATGATCTTGGCGGCGGTCAGCTCCGGACGGTCGTTCTTGGCCACTTCGCGCGAAACAAACTGCGAAACGCCTGCGTCGGCCACGGCCGGCAGGGTCTCGACGGCAGCCGAGCCACCTTCGGCGGCAGCGGCGTCAAAGGCGGTGCCGCGCACGGTGATGACCTTGATCTTGTCTTCCGACTTGACCGTGGCAATGGCGTTGCCGGCGTAGATCGGGCGCTCGAACGTGTCCGGGGCGTCGACCTTGGAGATTTCCGAGATCTGGGCCACGTCCAGCTTGGCAGCCACGCGCGGCAGGATGTTCTTGCCGTACGGGGTGGCCGGGGCCAGGATGTGCGAGTAGTCGTTGGCGATGGCCAGCGCCTGCTCGGCCACGTTCTCGGCCAGGCCGTCACCAAAGTACGGTGCGTCGGCCAGCAGGACCTTGGTCACGCCGGCGATCTTGGCGGCGGCATCGGCCGCGGCCTTGGCGTTGGCGCCGGCGACCAGCACGTGCACGTCGCCGCCGCACTGGGCAGCGGCAGTCACGGTGTTCAGCGTGGCGGCCTTGATGGATTGATTGTCGTGTTCAGCAATGACGAGTGCAGTCATGTTATTTCTCCCCCGCGCTCAGATAACCTTGGCTTCGTTCTTCAGCTTCTGCACCAGCGTCGCGACGTCCGGCACCATCACACCCGCGCTGCGCTTGGCAGGCTCGACCACCTTCAGGGTCGACAGGCGCGGCTTGACGTCGACGCCGAGGTCTTCCGGCTTGACGATATCGAGCTGCTTCTTCTTGGCCTTCATGATGTTCGGCAGCGTCACGTAGCGCGGCTCGTTCAGGCGCAGGTCGGTCGTGACCACGGCCGGCAGCTTGAGCGACAGCGTTTCAAGGCCGCCATCGACTTCACGCGTCACCGAGGCCTTGCCGTCGGCAACCACCACCTTCGAGGCGAACGTGGCTTGCGGCAGCCCAGCCAGCGCGGCCACCATCTGGCCGGTCTGGTTGGAGTCGTCGTCGATGGCCTGCTTGCCCAGGATCACCAGTTGCGGCTGTTCCTTGTCGATCAGCGCCTTCAGCAGCTTGGCCACGGCCAGCGGTTGCAGGTCTTCGTTCGATTCCACCAGGATGCCGCGGTCGGCACCGATGGCCATCGCGGTGCGCAGGGTTTCCTGGCACTGCGTGACACCGCACGAGACGGCGATCACTTCGGTGGCAACGCCGGCTTCCCTCAGGCGCACGGCCTCTTCCACGGCGATTTCGTCGAAGGGGTTCATGCTCATCTTCACGTTGGCCAGATCGACGCCACTGCCGTCCGGCTTGACGCGGACCTTGACGTTGTAATCCACCACCCGCTTGACTGCGACGAGTACTTTCATGCGCTCACTCCACTGATAGCTGATAGTCAGAAATTTTGTTCGCTCGTCATTATAACCACCGGGTTGGCGGCTCTCCTGTTTTTCGAACGATCGTACTATTTTATCGGCAAAATGATGCCGGGCATAGCCCGGCAGATCCCAGCCGTCCGACGATTGTGCCGCAAACCGGGGCTTGCGGGCATCGTCTGATTGGATGAAAGCCTCAAAGTGACGTCGGCTTACCAGGCGGTAATGACCGAGTCCTTGAAGGTCGATGTGACGTATTGCTTGATTTCCGGCGAGTGGTAGGCCTTCACCAGCTTGGCCACCCAGGGCTTGCTCTTGTCGGTCTCGCGGATCGCGATCAGGTTGGCGTACGGACCCTTCGGGCCTTCGATGGCAATGGCGTCCTTGATTGGCGACAGGCCGGCCGATTCCGCGTAGTTGCCGTTGATGGCAGCGGCATCCAGGTCATCCAGCGAGCGCGGCAGCTGCGCGGCGTCCAGCTCGACGATGCGGATCTTCTTCGGGTTCTCGACGATGTCCAGCGGCGTGGCCTTCAGGCCGGCGTTGGGCTTGAGCTTGATCACGCCCTTGCTTTGCAGCAGCAACAGGCCGCGCCCGCCGTTGGTGGGATCGTTGGGCACGCCCACGCGCGCGCCCTGCTTGAGCTGGTCGAGCGACTTGATCTTCTTGGAGTACACGCCCATCGGGAAGGTCACCGTATAGGCGATGTGCGTAAACTTGTAGCCGCGGTCCTTGATCTGGGCTTCCAGGTACGGCAGGTGCTGGTAGCTGTTGGCGTCCAGGTCGCCGGCAGCCAGCGCGGCGTTGGGCTGGATGTAGTCGCTGAACTCGACCACCTGGATGTTCAGGCCGTCCTTGGCGGCGACCTTCTTCACCTGTTCCATGATCTGGGCGTGCGGGCCGCCGGTCACGCCGATCTTGATCGGCTTTTCCTGGGCGACGGCGCCGGTGGCCAGCGTTGCGCCGATCGCGGCGCCGAGAATCCATTGCAGCAGGTTGCGACGTTGCATGATATGCGTTCCTGTTTCAGAAAATAATTGGTTTGGCGGTGGCTGATTAACGGTGGCTGATGCGGCGGACGAGCCAGTCGCCGAAGCTCTGCACGGCCTGCACGAACACGATCAGGATCACCACCACCGCCACCATGACCTCGGTGATATAGCGCTGGTAGCCGTAGCGGATGCCCAGGTCGCCCAGGCCGCCGCCGCCGATCGCGCCGGCCATGGCCGAATAGCCGACCAGGCTGACAAAGGTGATGGTCAGGCCGGCGACGATGCCGGGCATGGCCTCGGGCAGCAGCACCTTCCACACGATCTGGCGGGTGGTGGCGCCCATCGACTGCGCCGCCTCGACCAGGCCCTTGTCGACCTCGCGCAGCGCGCTTTCCACCAGGCGCGCGATGAACGGGATCGCCGCGATGGTCAGCGGCACGATCGCCGCCGTGGTGCCGATCGACGACCCGACGATAAAGCGCGTGAACGGGATCACCACCACCAGCAGGATGATGAACGGGATCGAGCGCACCGCGTTGACCACCACGCCGATGCTGCGGTTGAACAGCGGATGCGACAGCACGCCGCCACGGTTGGTCAGGTGCAGCAGCACGCCCAGCGGCACGCCCAGCAGCGAGCCGACCACGCCCGAGATCGCCACCATCAGCAGGGTCTCGTTGAACGAGGTCAGGAACAGGTCAAACATTTCAGACCACATGCTCGAACTCCTCCACCACGACGCCTTGCGCCTGCAGGTATTCCATCGCCGCCTTCACGTCGGCCAGTTCGCCCGTGGCCATGATCGCCAGCGAGCCGAAGGCCTGGCCCTGGATCTCGTCGATATGCCCGTGCAGGATATTGAAGTCCAGCCCGTAGCGGCGGATCGCCTGGGCCAGCACCGGCTGGTCGACGCCCTCGCCGGTGAAGGCCAGGCGGTAGACGTGGTCGCGCCCGTTGCCCAGCCGGCTCTCCACGCGCTTGAGCACGCTGGCCGGCAGTTCCTGCGAGATGACGTCGCCGATCATGGCGCGGGTGACGTCGTGCTGCGGGCGCAGGAATACGTCGATCACGCGCCCGGTCTCCACCACCTGGCCGGCTTCAAGCACGGCCACGCGGTCGCAGACCTGTTTGATGACTTCCATCTGGTGCGTGATCATCACGATGGTCAGGCCCAGGTCGCGGTTGATCTGCTTGAGCAGCTCCAGGATGGAGCGGGTAGTTTCCGGGTCCAGCGCAGAAGTGGCCTCGTCCGACAGCAGCACCTTGGGCTTGCTGGCCAGCGCGCGCGCAATGCCCACGCGCTGCTTCTGCCCGCCGCTGATCTGCGCCGGATAGCGGTCCTTCAGGGCAGACAGGCCCACCAGGTCCAGCAGCGGCAGCACCGTCGCGGCGATCTCAGCCTTGGGCTTGCCGGCCAGTTCCAGCGGCAGCGCCACGTTCTCATACACCGTGCGCGACGACAGCAGGTTGAAGTGCTGGAAGATCATGCCGATCTCGCGGCGGGCCAGGCGCAGCGCGCCCGTGTCCAGCGCTGTCAGTTCCTGGCCCGCGACGATCACGCGGCCGCTCGAGGGCCGGTTCAACAGGTTGATGGCGCGTACCAGCGTGCTCTTGCCGGCGCCGCTGCGGCCGATAATGCCGAAGACTTCGCCCGCCGCTATCGACAGGCTGACGTCCCGCAATGCATGCACGTCGCCAGACGCGCCCGGGAAGCGCTGCGACAGTCCTTGCAGTTCGATCATGGAAAGGTGACCAAAAGAAAACGGCAACAGGCGAGGGATCTCCAGCGCTGTTGCCGCTCGTTATTTTTCTGAAGCGCGTATTTTATGCGATTCGCTTCATACCATAAACGACTTTTTACCGATGTCTTTATACGTTCCCGGCATATAAGAAGCAAAAAAGTCGATTATGAGCCATGCCAGGACGGCGAGCGCTTGTCAATGAAGGCCTGCACCCCCTCCAGCGCCGACTCGTCCATCATGTTGCAGGCCATGGTCTGGCCGGCGAGCTGGTAGGCGGCGTCGATGCCCATTTCCAGCTGGCGGTAGAACAGGCCCTTGCCGGCGGCCACCGCGGCGGCCGGCTTGGCGCAGATGCTGGCGGCCAGGCGGGCCACCTCTTCGTCCAGCTGGGCAGCGGGCACCACCCGGTTCACCAGCCCGCGCTCACGGGCGGTTTCGGCGTCGATCATGTCGCCGGTCAGCAGCATCTCCATTGCCTGCTTGCGGTGCAGGTTGCGCGACAACGCCACCCCGGGCGTCGAACAGAACAGCCCCAGGTTGACGCCGGACACCGCAAAGCGCGCATCGTCGGCAGCCACCGCCAGGTCGCACATGGCCACCAGCTGGCAGCCCGCCGCCGTGGCGATGCCCTGCACGCGCGCAAGCACCGTCTGCGGCATCTTCTGGATCGCCATCATCATGCGCGTGCAGCGGTCGAACAAGCGCCGGTAGTAGTCGTGCGACGGCGAAGCCCGCATCTCGCGCAGGTCGTGCCCGGCGCAGAATGCCTTGCCGGCGCCGGCCAGCACCACCACGCGCACGGTGTCGTCCGACGCCAGCCGGCCGAGGGCTTCGGTCAGTGCGTCGAGCAGCCCTTCTGACAGTGCATTGAACGCCTGCGGCCGATTCATGGTCAGTCGCACCACGCCCGCGGCGTCGCGCGATTCGGTCAGCAGCGGCGCGTCCAGGCGCGCATCGTTCTCGGCCATGGCCATGCTCTCCTATCGTTCCAGCAGCACCTTCAGGTGCGCCAGCACGCTGCGGCCCAGCGCGCTCAGGTTGTAGCCGCCCTCCAGGCAACTGACGATGCGGCCCTGGGCATGGGTGCGCGCAAGGTCCACCAGCTGGCCGGTGATCCAGGCGTAGTCCTGCTCCACCAGGCCCATCTGGCCCAGGTCGTCCTCGCGGTGCGCGTCAAAGCCGGCGGAAATGAACAGCATCTGCGGGCGGAATTCATTGAGCCGCGGCAGCCAGATGGTTTCGACCACTTCGCGCACTGCCATGCCGTTGGAATAGGCCGGCAGCGGGATGTTAACCATATTGGGCGCAAGATGCTCGGTGCCGCTGTACGGATAGAACGGGTGCTGGAAAATGCTGCACATCATCACCTGCTCATCGCCGCGAAACGCCGCTTCGGTGCCGTTGCCGTGGTGCACGTCGAAATCGATGATCGCCACGCGCTCCAGCCCGTGCGCCTGCAGCGCGTGGCGCGCGGCGATGGCGACGTTGTTGAAGAAGCAGAAGCCCATGGCGCGGTCAGGCTCTGCGTGGTGGCCGGGCGGGCGCACGCAGCAGAATGCGTTCTCGAACTCGCCCGCGATCACCGCATCGGTGGCCGCCACCGCCGCGCCAGCGGCCAGCGTGGCGGCGGCGAGCGTGTGCGAGTTCATCGAGGTATCCGGATCGATCGCGTGATAGCCGCTGGCCGGGCTGGCGCGTTCGAGCGAATCGACATAGTCGGGACGGTGCACGCGCTCTAGCTGCTCGCGCGTGGCGGGCGGGGCTTCGCGGCGCTCCAGCAGCCCGTCCAGGCCGTGCGAAATCAGGTGATCCTCGATCGCCTGCAGGCGTTCCGGGCACTCCGGATGGAAATGCCCCATCTCGTGCCGCTGGAACTCGGGGTGCGTGTAATAGCCTGTCGGCATCTCTTATCGTCGCAATGTTGTCTCCAATCGCTACGTTAGCACACGCCAGCCCATGCCACCCAGCGGCGCCGGCGCGCCATGTCGTGACGGCTTGCCCGTAGTTGCCGCAGTGGCATCCGCTATACTCGGTGCGACTTGCAAAGGACATCATGACCGACACCCAGCGCTCACTGCGACGCCCCCTGCTGGGCGCCGCGCTTTCCGCTGCCGCACTCGGACTCTGCGGCCTCTCCCCCAGCCTGCTCGCCGCGGGCAAGCGCCGCGTCAGCATGCGCGAGGAAGAGATCGAACCCGGCCGCTACCGCGACAATCCGCAGACCCGCGCGTTTATCGACGAGATGGTGGCCCGCCACCGCCTTGACCGCGGGATGCTGCAAGAGTGGTTTGGCCAGGCGGTCTATTCCGCCACCGTGGTGCGGCTGATCATGCCGCCTGCCACCACCGGCCGCAAAAGCTGGCGCACCTACCGCTCGCGCTTTATCGAGCCGATCCGCATCAACGCGGGCGTGCGCTTCTGGCAAGACAACCGCGACACGCTGCGCCGCGCCGAAGCCGAGTTCGGCGTGCCGGCCTCGGTCATCGTCGGCATCATCGGCGTAGAAACCATCTATGGCCGCGACATGGGCACCTTCCGCGTGCTCGATTCGCTGTCCACGCTCGCCTTCGACTACCCGGACACGCCCAACCGCGAAGCCCGCACCACGCTGTTCCGCAACCAGCTGGCCGACTACCTGCTGTGGTGCCGCGACACCCGCACCGACGTGTACTCGGTGCTGGGCTCCTTCGCGGGCGCGATCGGCATCCCGCAGTTCATGCCGACCAGCCTGCGCGAATACGCCATCGACTACGACAACAACGGCCGCATCGACCTGCGCAACAGCCCTACCGATGCCATCGGCAGTGTGGCGCGCTTCCTGCAACTGCACGGCTGGGAGCCGGGCCGCCCGGTGGTGTGGCGCATTGCCGGCGACGACGGCAGCCTGGGCGTCGCCACGGCGGCGGCCGACGGCGAGCCATGGCCCACGCGCACGCTCAACCAGCTGACCCGCGCCGGCCTGCGCGTGGACGAGCCGATCGACCCCGCGCGCGAAGGCGAGACCGGCGTGCTGGTGGTGGACTTGCCCACCCCCGACCAGCCGACCGAGTACCTGCTCGGCCTGCGCAACTTCTACGTGCTGACGCGCTACAACCGCAGCTTCTTCTATGCGCTGGCGGTGTACCAGCTGGGCGAGGCGGTCAAGGCGGCAATGGGCTGACGCCAGCTGTCCGCCAAAGCAATAAGGCCTCGCATTTGCGAGGCCTTTCTTGTTGGCACCGGTTCAGGTCACGCCGGGAACACGCCGGTCGACAGGTAGCGGTCGCCGCGGTCGCACACCACGAAGACGATGGTGGCGTTCTCCACTTCCTCGGCAATGCGCAGCGCCACGCAGAGCGCGCCCGCGGCCGAAATGCCGCAGAAGATGCCCTCTTCGGACGCCATGCGCCGCGCCATGTGCTCGGCATCGCCCTGGCTCACCGGCTCGGTGCGGTCGATGTATCTGGCATCGTAGATCTTGGGCAGATACGCCTCGGGCCACTTGCGGATGCCCGGGATGCGCGAGCCTTCGGCGGGCTGCGCGCCGATGACCTGGATCTCAGGGTTCTGTTCCTTCAGGTAGCGCGACACGCCGGTAATGGTGCCGGTGGTGCCCATCGCGGAAACAAAGTGGGTGATGCGGCCGTCGGTATCGCGCCAGATCTCCGGCCCGGTGCCCTCGTAGTGGGCCAGCGGGTTGTCCGGGTTGGCGAACTGGTCGAGGATCACGCCCTTGCCGTCGCGCTCCATCGAATCCGCCAGGTCGCGGGCGTACTCCATGCCGCCCTTGACCGGGGTCAGGATGATCTCGGCACCGTAGGCCGCCATGCTCTGGCGGCGCTCGAGGCTCAGGTCCTCGGGCATGATCAGCACCATCTTGTAGCCGCGGATGGCGGCTGCCATGGCCAGCGCGATGCCGGTATTGCCGGAAGTCGCCTCGATCAGGGTGTCGCCCGGCTTGATGCGCCCGCGCGCCTCGGCCCGGGCGATCATCGACACCGCAGGGCGGTCCTTGACCGAACCGGCCGGGTTGTTGCCTTCGAGCTTGCCGAGGATCACATTGCCGCGCGCGTCGTTGGCGGCACCGGGGATGCGCTGCAGTCTGACCAGCGGCGTATTGCCGATGGTGTCTTCAATTGTCTTGTAGGCCATTGGGCGAGGGGTCGCGAAAGGGGGTCGCAAACGGGGGATTCCAATTCGCCGGCCATTGTAATCCAGACACCTATCCCTCGCCGGCAGGCGGGATTTACGTTGCCACCCGCCCGCCTGCGCCCATCCTGCCGCGGCTCAGCCTTCCTCGTGGTTGCCTTCGCCCAGCAGGTGGTACAGCAGGATGCAGCCGAAGGTGGCGGTACCGATGCCGCCCAGCGTCATGCCGCCCAGCTTCAGCGTCAGGTCGCCGGCGGCCACCGTCAGCGTGGCGCCAACCGTGATCAGGTTGCGCGAGCTGGAGAAGTCCACCTTGTTCTGCACCCAGATCCGGCCCGCCGTCGCCGCGATCAGGCCGAACACGACGATGGTCAGCCCGCCGATCACCGGACCCGGGATGGTCAGGATCAGCGCACCGAACTTGGGCGAGAAGCCCAGCAGGATGGCCACCGCGGCCGCGACCACGAAGATCAGCGTCGAGTAGATCTTGGTGACCGCCATCACGCCCATGTTCTCGGCATAAGTGGTCACGCCGGTGCCGCCGCCGCTGGCCGACAGCATGGTCGCGATGCCGTCGCCGATAAAGGCACGGCCGATATACGGGTCCAGGTTGCGCCCGGTCATCACGCCGATGGCCTTGATATGGCCCAGGTTCTCCGCCACCAGCACAATCGCCACCGGGGCGATCAGCAGCATGGCGCTGAACTCGAAGGTCGGTGCGGTGAACGCTGGCAGCCCGAACCAGCTGGCCGCTGCCACGCCCGAGAAGTCGATCGGCTTGCCCAGCCCCATCACGTTGGTGCCCAGGTAGTAGGCGAGGTAGCCAGCCAGGCCGCCGATCAGCACCGGCAGGCGCCCGATCATGCCGGGCGCGCGCACCGCCACCAGCCCCACGGCCACCACCGTCAGCAGGCCCACCCAGGTATCGAGGGCCGCGCCGCTGACCGCCTTGACCGCCACCGGGGCCAGGTTCAGCCCGATGGCCGCGACGATGGCCCCGGTCACCACCGGCGGCATCAGCTTTTCGACCCAGGCGTAGCCCACCGCCTGCACGATCAGGCCGATCACCGTGTACAGGGCGCCGGCGGCGATGATGCCGCCCAGCGCCACCGGGATATTGAGGTTGGGGCCGCTGCCCGCGTAGCCGGTGGCAGCGATCACCACGGCGATGAAGGCGAAGCTGGAGCCAAGATAGCTCGGCACCCGCCCGCGCACGCACAGGAAGAAGATCAGCGTGCCGATGCCGGAAAACAGGATGGCGATATTCGGGTTGAAACCCATCAGGATCGGTGCGATGGCGGTCGAGCCGAACATCGCCACCACGTGCTGGATGCCGGCCAGCAGCGTCTGCCCGGCGGGCAGCCGCTCATCCGGCCCGATCACGCCTTCGGTCTTGAGCCGCCATTGCGGCAGGAATCCCGCGTCCTCGCCATTCGCCATATTGTTCTGCTCCCTGTGATCCGGGCTGGCCGCCTGGTCGGCAGCCGCCGCGATTGTGCCTGGTTGTTTGGTAGATGCGTGCCTGTCGGCAGCCGCGCGCGGCAGATCCTGCCAGCGCGGCGTCCGCATGATACTCCGCCGCCACGGGGCGTGCGAAGCGCGCAAGGGTCTAGCACAACCCATACCAGCAAGGAGAGCGCCCGGCCGCTGCGCGGTCGGGCGCCGGACCGTGACCCGGTCAGCGCGCGGGCTTGGCGGCCGCCGCGGGCGCTGCCTTACCCGCCTTGGCCGGGGCTGCCGCCGCTGCCGGCGACGCTGCTGCGGTTCCCTTCGCGCCGATGGCAAGGCCAGCGTCCTGCAGCTTCGCCACGGACTTCGGCCCGATGCCGCTGACGCGCTCGGCCAGGTCCGCGGCGTCCTTGTAGGGCCCACGCTTGTTGCGTTCGTCGATGATGTTGCGGGCGGTGGCGGGTCCCACGCCCTTGACCGAGGTCAGCGCCGCCTCGTCCGCCGTGTTGACATCGATGGCGGCATGCGCGGCACCACCCGCGAACAGGCAGATGGTTGCAGCGAGGGAAACCAGGGAAAAACGCCGGGCAAATTGCCGGACCCAATGCTTGAACATGAAGGCTCTCCTTTCCTGTGGATGGTCTGAGGTACCACCCCCGCCGGGGCGGCGAGGTCAGGTCAGGATAGGGGCGGGCCGCAGCGGCGGCCCAGGCGGCAACAAAAGTTGACACCGGCCGCACGAAACCGTGTCGGCCGGCTGCGCGCCGATTATCAGCCGGCGCGTTCGATCAGCCAGCGGCAATAGCGCGCCACGCCTTCCTCGACGCTCAGGAAGGGCTCGCTGTAGCCGGCGCTGCGCAGCTTCGACACATCCGACTGCGTGAAGCACTGGTACTTGCCGCGCAGCGCATCGGGGAACTTGACGTACTCGAGCAGGCCTTCCTGCACCAGTTCTTCCAGCGACAGGCGCGGCTTGCCTTCGGCCTCGCGCAGGGTGTTGACCACGGTCGCGGCGATGTCGTTGAACGGCTGTGCGCGGCCGGTGCCGAGGTTGAAGATGCCGGACTTGTCGGGATGGTCAAAGAAGTGCAGGTTGACCTTGACCACGTCCTCGACCGAGATGAAGTCGCGGCTCTGCATGCCGGGGGCATAGCCGCCGTACTCGCCGAACAGCTTCACCGTGCCGTCGGCGCGGAACTGGTTGAAGTTGTGGAACGCGACCGAGGCCATGCGGCCCTTGTGCGTTTCACGCGGGCCGTACACGTTGAAGTAGCGGAAGCCCACGATCTGCGACAGCGCCGACGGCAGCCGGCGCCGCACGATCTGGTCGAACAGGAACTTGGAGTAACCGTACACGTTCAGCGGGCGCTCGAATTCGCGGTCTTCGCGGAACACCTGCGAAGCACCGTAGGTAGCCGCCGACGACGCGTACAGGAACTGCGTGCCCTGTTCCAGGCAGCTCTCCATCAGCGACAGCGTGTAACGGTAGTTGTTCTCCATCATGTAGCGGCCGTCGGTCTCCATGGTGTCGGAGCACGCGCCTTCATGGAATACCGCCCGCACCTTGCCGAACTCGCCGCGGGCAAAGCGCGCGAGGAAGTCCTGCTTGTCCAGGTAGTCGGAGATCTCGCAGTCGACCAGGTTGTGGAACTTGTCGGCACGGGTCAGGTTATCGACGGCGATGACGTTGGTCTCGCCGCGGTGGTTCAGGCCTTTGACGAGGTTGCTGCCGATAAAGCCAGCGGCGCCGGTGACGATGATGGTCATGGTCGGATCAGGATGGGGGCGCCACGCCTCACGGGGCGGCGCCGAACAATTCAGAATAAGAGACGACGGCGGTACCAAGCTTGCCCACCACGATGGCGCCGGCACGATTGGCATGCTGCACGGCTTCCTTGAGCGGCACGCCGGCACCCAGCATGGTGGCGAGCGTGGCGATCACGGTATCACCCGCACCCGATACATCATAGACCTCGCGCGCCTGGGCGGAGACGTGCAGCACCTCGGCCTCGGTGTAGAGCGTCATGCCCTCTTCCGAGCGCGTCAGCAGCAGCGCCTCGAGCTGCAGCCCGCGGCGCAGGTTCTGCGCGCGGATGGTCAGGTCGGCCTCGGTCTTCCAGGCGCCGACCACGGCACGCATCTCGGCCCGGTTGGGGGTGATCAGCGTGGCGCCGCGGTAGCGCGAGTAGTCGTCGCCCTTGGGGTCGATCAGCACCTTGCGCCCGGCCGCGCGGCTGGCGTCGATCATGCGCGTGACGTGGGTCAGGCCGCCTTTGCCGTAATCGGACAGCACCAGCACCTGATAGTCGTTGATCAGGGCCAGGAAGCGGTCCTGTACCGCGGCCAGCACTTCATGCGCCGGCGCGCTTTCGAAATCCACGCGCAGCAACTGCTGCTGGTGCGCCACCACGCGCAGCTTGATGGTGGTGTTGAGCTTGGGATCGCGGTGCAGGTAGGGCTGCACGTGGCTCTCGCCCAGCAGCGCTTCGAGCGTGCGGGCCGGCTCGTCGTCGCCGACCACGCCCAGCATGCCCACGCGTGCGCCCAGCGCCGCGGCATTGCGGGCCACGTTGGCAGCGCCGCCCAGGCGCTCGTCGCTGCGCTTGACCTGCACCACCGGCACCGGCGCTTCCGGCGAGATGCGCTCCACATCGCCGAACCAGTAGCGGTCCAGCATCATGTCGCCGACCACCAGGATATGGGACTGCCGGATCTGCTCCTGCGGAATGACGGTCTTGTTCATGAAGATCCTTGGCAATATCGCGACGGCCGCGGCCGTCGCGTTAGCTTATCGGTTGATGAGTCCGTTGACCCGCCGGCGCCTCATTCGTTCACGGCCTGCCGGGTCGGGCGGCCGATGGCGTGGTACTCCACGCCGGTCTCGACCATGGCCTCGGGCTCATACAGGTTGCGCCCGTCGAAGATCACCGGGGCCTTCAGGCGCCGCTTGATCTGGCCGAAGTCGGGGCTGCGGAACACCTTCCATTCCGTCACGATCACCAGCGCGTCGGCGCCGTCCAGCGCATCCATCTGGTTCTCATGGAAACTCACGCGCGCGGCGCCGCCCGGCAGGTCGGCCAGGTCGGCATCAAGCGCGCGCCGGGCTTCGGCCATCGACACCGGGTCGTGCATGCGCAGCGACGCGCCGCGCGACACCAGTTCGCGCGCCAGCACCCGCGACGGCGCCTCGCGCATGTCGTCGGTATTGGGCTTGAAGGCCAGGCCCCACACGGCAAAGGTGCGCCCGCTCAGGTCATCGCCGAAGCGGCGCACGACCTTGTCGCCCAGCACGCGCTTCTGCGCGCCGTTGACCGATTCCACTGCCTCCAGCACGCGCATCGGCTTGCCATGGTCGGCGGCAGTGCGCATCAGCGCCTGCACGTCCTTGGGAAAGCATGAACCGCCATAGCCGGCGCCGGCATACAGGAAACTGTAGCCGATGCGCGGGTCCGAACCGATGCCCATGCGCACCAGTTCGATATCGGCGCCAACCTCGTCGGCCAGGTTGGCCAGCTCGTTCATGAACGAGATGCGCGTGGCCAGCATCGAATTGGCCGCGTACTTGGTGAACTCGGCCGAGCGCACGTCCATGTAGAAGGTGCGCTCGTGGTGCCGGTTGAATGGCGCGTAAAGCTGGCGCATGGTGGCCTGCGCGTGGCGGCCGGCGACGTCGGCGTTGCAGCCCAGCACGATGCGGTCCGGGCGCATGAAGTCCTCGACCGCGGCGCCCTCTTTCAGGAACTCGGGGTTCGACACCACCGAGAACTGCAGGTCTTCCAGGCTGCGCGCGGCCAGCTCCTCGCGGATCGCGGCGGCCACGCGGTCGCCGGTGCCCACCGGTACGGTGGACTTGTCGACCACGACCTTGAAGCCGGTCATATGGCGGCCGATATTGCGCGCCGCCGCCAGCACGTACTTCAGGTCGGCAGAGCCGTCTTCGTCCGGGGGCGTGCCCACGGCGATGAACTGCACGTCGGCGTGCTCGACACTGGCCGCCACGTCGGTGGAAAAGGTCAGCCGCCCGGCGGCACGGTTGCGCTGGATCAGCTCCTGCAGGCCCGGCTCGTAGATCGGCACGCCGCCTGCGTTAAGCAGCGCGATCTTCTGCTCGTCCAGGTCCAGGCAGAACACGTCATTGCCAAGTTCCGCCAGGCAGGCGCCGGTGACAAGGCCGACATAGCCGCTGCCGATGATGGTGACTTTCATAGCGTTAGTTCAATTCTGTTGCACAGGACCGCCCGGGGTCAGCCGAGCGTCTCGGAGCGCCGCGGGGCGTAGGTTTCCCAGCGGTTGCAACCCGGGCATTGCCAATAGAAAAGCCGGGCGCGGAAGCCGCACTCGCGGCAGGTGTAGCGCGCGAGGTTGCGCGTGCGCAGCTGCAGCAGGTCACGGATGGCCGTGGTTTCCTGCGCTTGCTCGTCGTTGCCGTCGGCGCCCTCGGCACCCTCTGCCGGGGCATCGGCACCCGCCGGCTGCGCAGACGGGGCGCCGGCCGCGGCCACCGCCGCCTGCGCCTCGAAATACTTGGTCAGCGCCAGCAGCGTGGGCTGGCGGCGCAGCTGCTCGCGCATCAGGCGCGCGGCGGCTTCCGGGCCGTTCACGTCCAGCTCTGCCTTGTAGGCGGTGTCGAGCACCTCCGGCGCCAGCTTGCCCTTGAGCAGGCCGCGCAGCCATTCCAGCGCGGCGCCCCCCTCTTGCAGGCTGGCGTAGGCCTTGACCACGCGGTCCGCCACCAGCGGCAGGAAGGATGCATCCTGCCGTTCGATGCCAAGCCAGTGGCCAAGCGCCGCGCGGGCGTCGCCCGCGGCCGCGGCCACGTCGCCCAGCAGGATCGGGGCGCGCACGTTGGCTGGATTCTCGGCAACGGCCTGGTTCAGCCACTTCACCGCATCTTCGGGGCGCTTGCGTTGCAGTGCGTCCTGCGCCAGTTCGCAGCAGAACTGGGCAATCTGCAGGCTGTAGCTCGTCTGCTCCAGCGTCTGCAGCTCGCGCGCGGCCTCGATCGCCTTCTGCCACTCCTTTTCCACTTCATAGAGCTCAAGCAGCACGCGCTTGGCCGACGCCGCGTACGGGCCCGACATCAGCCGGCGCAGCGATTCCTCGGCACGGTCCAGCAGGCCGGCGCGCAGGAAGTCCTCGCCCAGTTCAAACAAGGCATGCTCGCGCTCGGGCTCGGGCAGGTCGGGGCGGGTCGCCAGGTTCTGGTGCACGCGGATGGCGCGCTCGGTTTCGCCGCGGCGGCGGAACAGCGCACCCAGCGCAAAGTGCAGCTCGGTGGTTTCCGGATCGAGCCGCGCGACCTCGATAAAGGCGTCGATGGCCTGGTCGGGTTGCTCGTTGAGCAGGAAATTGAGGCCCTTGAAATACGAGCGCGGCAAGGCGCCCTGCTCGCTGATCAGCTGGCGCACATCGAAGCGCGCCGCCATCCAGCCAAGGCCAAAGACAAGTGGCAGCGCCAGCAGCCACCAGGTTTCAAACATCATGGATCAGACTTTCGGGCCGACTACGTTATAGGGAACAGGCTTGCCGTCACGCGGCGCGGATGCGGCCGCCGCCGTCGACGCTGCGGCTGCGGCGGACGCCGGTGCCTGCGCCTCCGCGGCCGCGCGGCGCAGCTTCGCCACCTCCAAGCGCTGGCGCATCAGCCCGGGCGCGACCGACGCCAGTGCCGCCACCGCGCCCAGCACGAAGGCGGCGAACAGGATCAGGATCAGCGGCGCATGCCAGACGGCATTGAAGAACAGCTGCAGCGAGGCTTCGGCGGTATTGCGCAGCGCCAGCACGAACAGCAGCACGAATACGACGATACGGACGATCCAGGCGAACAGTTTCATGCAGGTAGGCAACGAGTCAGCGTGACATTGGGACGGGGCAAGCGACAGGCAAGACGCACTGGCGCAAGGCCCGGCAAAGACCCCGGCATTGTAACGGAATCACTTCCCGGATTCGGTAACGTGGCGGTAACGGGGTGCGAACCCGCTGCGGCGATCGACCCCTGGCATCGACTTGCGCACGATGCAGCACCTGGCATGGCGTCATCTCAGAAGCATCAAACGAAAAAAAGCGCCCCAACGGGGCGCTTTCTTACGACAACACAGCAGCAGGCAAAGCCCGGGCAATCAGGAGCGGACAAAATTCAGCCCGCTCTCATGCAATCCCGCCGGTGCGGCGGGAGCCGCACCCTGGCCAGCCTTGCCCGGCGCGGCTTGCACCGCGCCGCCGGAATGGCCGTTGCCATTGACGCCCGCAGGCACCGGCTGGCTACGGTCAACCCGTTCGCGCAATTCCTTGCCCGCCTTGAAGTGCGGCACCCGTTTTTCGGGCACCAGCACACGCTCGCCGGACTTGGGATTGCGCCCCACGCGAGGCGGACGCTTGTTCAGACCAAAACTGCCGAATCCGCGGATCTCGATGCGATGGCCGTCGGCCAGCGCCTCGGACATCGCGTCGAGTATCGTTTTGACCGAGATGTCCGCGTCCCGCAGCAACAGCTGGGGGAAGCGGGCAGCCAGTTTTTCGACGAGCTCCGACTTGGTCATGGGCATACGCGCAAGCGCGGGGGCCTGCGATTACTGGTTGTCCTGGCCGAGCTTGGCCTTCAGCAGGGCGCCGAGATTGGTCGTGCCAGCCGTGCCGGTGTCAGCCTGGAACTTTTGCATCGCTTCTTGCTGCTCTGCGCTGTCCTTGGCCTTGATCGACAGGTTGATGTTGCGCGACTTGCGGTCGACGTTCACCACCAGGGCGGTGATCTGCTCGCCTTCCTTCAGCACGTTGCGGGCGTCTTCCACGCGGTCAGCGGAGATTTCCGATGCACGCAGGTAGCCTTCCACGTCGTCAGCCAGCTGGACCACGGCGCCCTTGGCGTCAACGGCCTTGATGGTGCCCTGAACCAGCGAGCCCTTGTCGTTGGCCGAGATGAAGTTGTTGAACGGATCGCCCGACAGCTGCTTGATGCCCAGCGAGATGCGTTCCTTGTCGACGTCGATGCCCAGGACCACGGCTTCGACTTCGTCGCCCTTCTTGTACTTGCGCACGGCTTCTTCGCCAGTCTCTTGCCACGACAGGTCCGACAGGTGCACCAGGCCGTCGATGCCGCCCGGCAGGCCGATGAACACGCCGAAGTCGGTGATCGACTTGATCTGGCCGGCCAGCTTGTCGCCCTTCTTGTGGTTACGCGAGAAATCGTCCCACGGATTGGCCTTGCACTGCTTCATGCCCAAGCTGATACGACGCTTGTCTTCGTCGATATCCAGCACCATGACTTCGACTTCGTCGCCCAGCTGGACAACCTTGGACGGGGCAACGTTCTTGTTGGTCCAGTCCATTTCCGACACGTGCACCAGGCCTTCGATGCCGGCTTCGATCTCGACGAACGCGCCGTAGTCGGTCAGGTTGGTCACCTTGCCGAACAGGCGGGTGCCTTGCGGGTAGCGGCGCGAGATGCCGACCCACGGATCTTCGCCCAGCTGCTTCACGCCCAGCGAGACGCGGTTCTTTTCCTGGTCGAACTTGAGGATCTTGGCGGTGATTTCCTGGCCAACCGACAGCACTTCGCTCGGGTGGCGGACACGGCGCCAGGCCAGGTCGGTGATGTGCAGCAGGCCGTCAATGCCACCCAGGTCCACGAACGCGCCGTAGTCGGTGATGTTCTTGACGATACCGTTGACGATGGCGCCTTCCTTCAGGGTTTCCATCAGCTTCTGGCGCTCTTCGCCCAGGGTCGCTTCGACCACGGCGCGGCGCGACAGCACCACGTTGTTGCGCTTGCGATCCAGCTTGATGACCTTGAATTCCAGGGTCTTGCCTTCGTACGGGGTGGTGTCCTTGATCGGGCGCACGTCAACCAGCGAGCCCGGCAGGAACGCGCGGATGCCGTTGACCATCACCGTCAGGCCGCCCTTGACCTT
This sequence comes from Cupriavidus sp. CP313, assembly GCF_054072015.1. Taxonomy (NCBI): domain Bacteria; kingdom Pseudomonadati; phylum Pseudomonadota; class Betaproteobacteria; order Burkholderiales; family Burkholderiaceae; genus Cupriavidus; species Cupriavidus sp. CP313. Next base: position 90,838 of record NZ_JBSVZB010000022.1, read on the forward strand.
GCCGGTCACGGTACCCGAGATGATCTCGCCGTCTTCCAGCGCCTTCTCGAGGTTCAGCCACGATGCCAGGCGCTTGGCCTTGTCGCGCGAGAGGATAGTATCGCCATAGCCGTTCTCGAGCGCATCGATGGCCACGGAGACGTAGTCGCCGGCCTGCACTTCGAGTTCGCCCTGGTCGTTCAGGAACTCCTCCACCGGCACGAATGCCTCGGACTTGAGGCCGGCATTGACGACCACGAAATTGTGGTCGATGCGCACGACTTCAGCGGAGATCACTTCGCCAGCCTTCATATTGGAGCGGGCGACGGATTCCTCGAACAGTGCGGCAAAGGATTCGTTAGTTTGCAGGTCGGACATAAACGTAAGGTGAAATCCGCAGTACGCCGGCCGGCGCGACTATCGCGCTCAGTCTGCCAGTGCAGCGGGGTCAGGTTTGACACAAGCCAGCCACAAGTCTTGCCCGGGCTGGCGCCATCTGGTGCCGTCGGGGTACGCCGCTTCTACTGATGCGCCCGCATGCATTTCATGCATCGAGCCGCACAGCGGCAAACCACTCCAGCACCTGCGCCACTGCCTGGTCCACCGTCATATCGGAGGTATCCAGCAGCTTTGCATCCTCGGCGGGACGAAGCGGCGCGGCGGTGCGGGTGCGATCCCGTACATCGCGCGCTTCAAGGTCACGCAAAAGGTCTTCAATATTAGCAGAAATTCCCTTATCAATCAATTGTTTATAGCGCCTGCGAGCGCGCGCCTCAACACTTGCGGTCAGGAACACCTTGAGCGGCGCATCCGGGAAGATCACGGTGCCCATGTCGCGGCCGTCGGCCACCAGCCCCGGCAGCTTGCGGAAGCTGCGCTGCAGCTGGGTCAGCGCGTCGCGCACCGGCTGGTGCACGGCGATGGCCGAGGCCCGGTTGCCGATCGCCTCGGCGCGGATTGCCAGGCTGACTTCCTCGCCCCGCAGCCAGACGCGGTCAGGGCCGAACTTCACATCGAGGCGGGAAGCGATCTTTGCAAGGGCGTCCACGTCCGCCAGGTCAATCCCGGCGCGGTCGCTGGCCAGCGCCACGAGCCGGTACAGGGCGCCGCTGTCGAGCAGGTGAAAGCCCACGGCATCCGCGACCTTGTGCGCGACAGTGCCCTTGCCCGAGGCAGTCGGCCCGTCAATGGCGATGACGTTGACGATAGTCATTGTTTATAAAGCCAAGAGAAACGATTGATTGTGAATTCAATTGCGAATCATTATCATCTGATTCATGGCACTTCGCCGCAGCCGCGGCACGGTGCCCTTTCCGTCCAGTCGCGAGGCAATCTACCATGGCAAAAACCCTGACGTTCGGCATCATGCACCTCGGCATCGCGTTCAGCGTGACGTATGCGCTGACCGGCAGCCTCGCCATCAGCGGTGCCGTCACCTTCATCGAGCCGGCCGTCAATACCGTGGCCCACTATTTCTTCGACCGCTACTGGGAGAAGCGCGAGCGCCGCCAGGCCGGGGCTGCCCGCGACCACGCCCCGGCGCAGCGCGACAGCGCCAATCTGGCCAGCGCTTAGCCGGTCACGCCCGCAAACACGCTGAAGTAATCCGGGAACGTCTTCGCCACACAGCCCGGATCATTGATCCGCACCGGCAGTGGCCCGAAGGCCGCCAGCGAGAAGCACATCGCCATGCGATGGTCATCATAGGTGCCAATGCCGTCGGCCGGAGTCTGCCAAGGCTGCGGCGGCGTCACACGCAGGTAGTCTGCCCCTTCTTCCACGACTGCGCCGAGCTTGCGCAATTCCGTCGCCATCGCCGCGATACGGTCCGTTTCCTTGACGCGCCAGCTGGCGATATTGGTCAGCGTGGTCGTGCCTTCGGCAAACAGCGCCGCCACCGCCAGCGTCATCGCCGCATCGGGGATATGGTTGCAGTCCAGTTCGATGCCGTGCAGGCGCCCGTCGTCGCGTTCCGTGCCGCGCACTTCGATCCAGTTGTCGCCGGCCATCACATTGGCGCCCATGCGGTTGAGCGCCTCGGCGAAGCGCACATCGCCCTGGATGCTGGCCATGCCCACGCCTTCCACCCGGACCGGGCCGCCGCCGATCGCACCGGCCGCCAGGAAATAGGACGCAGATGACGCATCGCCCTCGACAAAGATCTCGCCCGGCGAGCGGTAGGCCGCGCCCGCCGGCAGCACGAAGCGTTCCCAGCCCTGGCGCTCGACCTGGATGCCGAAGCGCGCCAGCAGGTTCAGCGTGATCTCGATATACGGCTTGGAGATCAACTCGCCCACCACCTCGATCTCGATGCGGCCGCTGTCGGATTGCGCCATCGGCAGGCTCATCAGCAGCGCGGTCAGGAACTGGCTTGACACGTCGCCGCGCACGCGGATCGGCGCATCGATGCGAATGCCGGCCGGCTGGATATGCAGCGGCGGAAAGCCATCATTGCCAAGGTAGTCGATCACGGCGCCCACCTGGCGCAGGCCGTCGACCAGGTCGCCGATCGGCCGCTCATGCATGCGCGGCACGCCCGACAGCTTGTAGCTGCCGCCCTGCAGCGCCAGCGCTGCGGTGAGCGGGCGGATCGCCGTGCCGGCGTTGCCCATGAACAGCTCGGCCGACTTGTTCTGGAAGTTGCCGCCGGCGCCGGTGACGATATAGTCTGCGCCCTCCTGCCGCCAGGCCACGCCCAGCGTGCGCAACGCCTGCAGCATCACGCGGGTATCGTCCGAATCGAGCAGGTCGCGCACGCGGGTCTCGCCATTGGCCAGTGCGGCCAGCAGCAGCACACGGTTGGAGATGCTCTTCGAGCCCGGCAGCCGGACGGTGCCGTTGGCGCGGGTCAGGGGGCCTAGCGTCAGGTGTTCCATGGTTTTCGTGGGCGCCGGGGCGCCGCGGTCAGACGATTGGTTCAGGGTTCGGTATGGTTGCCCGCGGCACGCTCTGCGCCCCAGGCCAGGCGGGTCTTGCTGGCGCGCGCGAAGATGCGTTCGAGCGCGTCGCCGTCGCCCTTCTCGATCTGCGCCTTCAGGTGCGCCAGCACCGACTGGTAGGTATTCAGTTCACGCAGCAGCGCGTCGCGGTTGGCCACGCAGATATCGCGCCACATCTCCGGCGACGAGGCCGCGATGCGCGTGAAATCGCGGAAGCCGCCACCGGCGAAGCCCAGCTTCAGCGCCGCATCTTCCGCATTGGCGACCTGCGCCACCAGCGCATACGACAGCACGTGCGGCAGGTGGCTGACCGCGGCAAACACCGCGTCGTGCTGCACCGCCGACATCACGTGGCATTCTGCACCGGCACTTTCCCACATGGCGCGCACCGCGGCGACATCGGCGCGCGAATTTTCCTGCAGCGGGCACAGCACGGTCTTCTTGCCGACGTACAGGTCCGGCAGCGCCGCCTCCACGCCGTTGAGCTCGCGTCCGGCGATCGGGTGTGCCGGCACGAACTGCGCGACCTTGTCGCCCAGCGCCGTCTTGGCCGCCATGATCACGTCTGACTTGGTGCTGCCGGCATCGGTGACGATGGTGCCCGGCTGCAGGTGCGGCTCCAGCGCGTGCAGCAGCGCAAAGTTCTGCGCCACCGGCGCACACAGCATGATCACGCTGGCGCCGCGTGCGGCATCCGCCAGCGTCGCGGCCTCGTCGATCACCCCAAGATCCAGCGCCTTCTGCAGCGACGCCGGCGAGCGCCCCACCCCGACCACCGTGCCCACCACGCCGGCGCGCTTGAGCGCCAGCGCGAGCGAGCCGCCGATCAGGCCGACACCGACAATGACAACACGGGAAAAATGCAATGCACTCACAATCTCAGGCCGCTAGGGGCAGTGGCTCGGACCAGACCGAGGTAAATCAATGTTGGTAAAGCGGCAGGCAAGCAGCCCGCCGCCAAACGCTGCGGAACGCCGCGATTGTAGCCGCGCTCACGCCAGCGCCCGCTCCAGCGCCGCAATGAAAGCCGCGTTCTCCTCGGCCAGGCCGATGGTCACGCGCAGCCAGCGCGGCAGGTTGTAGTTGCCCACCGGCCGCACGATCACGCCCTGCTTCAGCAACGCCAGGTTGACGCGCGCGCCGGCGCTGTCGTCATCGCCCACGCGCACCATCACGAAGTTGCCGGACGACGGCACGTATTCCAGCCCAAGCCGCTTGAAGGCATCGGTCAGCTGGCGCTTGCCAGCACGGTTCAGCTCGGCGCTGCGGCGCAGGAAGTCGGCATCGCCCAGCGCGGCGATGGCCGCCGCCTGCGCCACGCTGTTGACGTTGAACGGCTGGCGGATGCGGTTCAGCAGGTCGGACAGCTCCGGTTGCGCCACCGCGTAGCCGATGCGCAGGCCCGCCAGGCCATAGGCCTTGGAGAACGTGCGCGACACCATCAGGTTCGGGTAGCGGCGCACCCAGGCGAGCGAATCGTATTGCTGGTCCGCATCCAGGTATTCGTTGTACGCCTCGTCCAGCACCACCACCACGTTGGCCGGCACCCGCTGCAGGAAGGCTTCGATCTGCGCGGCCGGCACGAACGTACCGGTCGGGTTGTTCGGGTTGGCGATAAAGACCAGGCGCGTATCCGGCGCGATCGCCGCGGCCATCGCCTCCAGGTCATGGCCGTAGTCGCGCGCGGGCACTTCGATGGCGCGTGCGCCGATCTCCTGCGTGGCCAGCGCGTAGACCGCGAACGAGTACTCGGCATAGACGATCGACTGGCCCGGCTCCACCAGCGCATGCGCGGCCAGCTCCAGGATGTCGTTGCTGCCATTGCCCAGCGTCAGCCAGTCGGCGGGCACGCCGAAGCGCGCCGACAGCGCGCCCTTCAGCGCAAAGCCGTTGGAATCCGGGTAGCGGCCGAGTTCAGCCACCGCATCGGCCACCGCGCGGCGGGCCGACTCGGGCATGCCGAGCGGATTCTCATTGGAGGCGAGCTTGACGATGCCGGCCTCGTCCAGGCCGAACTCGCGCGCGACTTCCGAAATCGGCTTGCCGGCCACGTACGGCGAAATCGCCCGCACATAGTCGGGTCCGAACACCGTGCCGCCTTGCTTACCCTGCTCTGCCATCTCGTCTCCTTGTTCTTGCCTGGCTGCCTTACTTGCTCGACGGGTACGAGCCCAGCACCTTCAGGTAGGCCGCGTTGCGGCGCAGCTCTTCGATGGCGCGCGCCACTGCCGGCTCATGCTGGTGCCCTTCCACGTCGACGTAGAAGTAGTACTCCCACGCGCCGCTGCGCGCCGGGCGCGACTCGAAGCGGCACATCGACACGCCGTTCTCCGCCAGCGGCGCCAGCAGCTGGTACACCGCGCCCGCCTTGTTGGGCACCGACAGGATCATCGAGGTCTGGTCGCTGCCCGACGGCTCGGTCTCATAGCGGCCGATCACGGCAAAGCGCGTGCGGTTGTGTGGATCGTCCTGGATATGCGTGCGCACGATATGCAGGTGATAGCGGTTGGCGGCGGACTCGCCGGCGATCGCAGCCACGGTCGGGTCTTCGCTGGCCATGCGCGCGGCCTCGGCATTGCTCGACACCGCCTGGCGCTCCAGGTGCGGATAGTTGGCGGTCAGCCAGTGCTGGCACTGCGCCAGTGCCTGCGCATGTGCGCGCACCACCGTGACGCCCTGCATGTCGGGCGTGGATGCCATCAGGTTGTGGTGCACCTTGAGCGCGATCTCGCCGCTGATCTTCAGCGAGGTCTGCAGGAACAGGTCGAGCGTGCGCGACACCGCGCCCTCGGTGGAATTCTCGACCGGCACCACGCCGTACTCGACCGTGCCCGCCTCGACGGCACGGAACACCTCATCGATGCTCGGGCAAGGCACGCCCGACACCTCATGGCCGAAGTGCGCATACAGCGCCTGCTCGGAGAACGTGCCGGCCGGGCCGAGGAAAGCCACTTCCAGCGGCTTTTCCAGCCCGCGGCAGGCGGACATCACCTCGCGCCAGATCGCCGCTACGCTTTCGCCCAGCAGCGGGCCGGGGTTGGCGCCCTGCACCTTGCGGATCACCTGCAGCTCACGCTCCGGGCGGAACACCGGCGCGCCGTACTTCTTCTTGACCTCGCCGACCTCGAGCGCCAGTTTCGCGCGGCGGTTCAGCATCGCCAGCAGCTCGCGGTCAACGGTGTCGATCTGCTCGCGCAGCGGGCCCAGCTCAACCGACAGCTTGCGCTCGGCTTCGCTCAGGTGGTTGTCGTTGGGCGGCGTCTCCTCGCGCGCCGGGGTGCGGTCTTGGCTTGTCATTTTGTATGAATCCGGTGGGCCGCCGGGGCGCGGCGGCCGGAGAAAAACTGACCGCTGCCTGCCGGCGCACTGTGCCTGACGTGCGCGGGCAGCCAGCGGGAATGCGCGTCAGGCGGACGTACGCTCGAACTCGCGCATGAAATCGACCAGCGCCATCACGCCTTCCAGCGACATCGCGTTATAGATGCTGGCACGCATGCCGCCCACGGTCTTGTGTCCCTTGAGCTGCACCAGGCCGTTGGCCCGCGCCTGCTGCAGGAACGCCTCATTGCGCGATTCGTCGCCCAGGAAGAACGGCACGTTCATGCGCGAGCGGCAGCTCGGATGGATCTCGTTGCGATAGAAATCGCTCTGGTCCAGGTAGTCGTACAGCGCCGACGCCTTGGCGATATTGCGCTGCTCGATCGCGGGCACGCCGCCCTGGCGCTTGAGCCATTTGAAGACCAGGCCGGCGATATAGATCGCATAGGTCGGCGGCGTGTTGTACATCGAGTTGTGCTCGGCCACCAGGCGCCAGTTGAATGCCGACGGGCACAGCGGGTGGGCATGGCCGATCAGGTCGTCGCGCACGATCACGATGGTGACGCCGGCCGGGCCGATATTCTTCTGCGCCCCGCCGTAGACCACCTGCACGCGCGACCAGTCGATCGGGCGCGACAGGATATGGCTCGATGCGTCCGCCACCACCACGCGGTTGCCCCTGACCTGGCCGATATCGGGAATGTCCTGGAACTCCACGCCGACGATGGTCTCGTTGGTGCACAGGTGCACGTAGCCGGCATCGTCCGACAGCTTCCAGTCCGCAACCTCAGGAATGCGGTGGAATTTCTGCGCCTCGCTGGTGGCCGCGATATTGACCGCGCCATAGCGTCGGGCTTCCTGCTCGGTCTTGACCGACCAGGTGCCGGTGACGACGAAGTCGGCCTTGGGCGCGTCGGCGCTGCGCAGGCGCATCAGGTTCAGCGGCACGATGCCGTTTTCACCGATGGCACCGCCCTGCAGGAACAGCACATGGAAGTTGGAGGGAATATGCAGCAGTTCGCGCAGGTCCGCGATCGCTTCGGCCTGGATGCCTTCGAACTCGCGGCTGCGGTGGCTCATCTCCATCACCGAGACCCCGGTCCCGCGCCAGGACAGCATCTCCTCGGCAGCCTGTTGCAGCACTTCGGCAGGCAGCACAGCCGGGCCGGGCGAGAAGTTGTGGACGCGTTCGGCTAATGCACGCTGCATCATGCCGGCAAGAGCGGGATTCTGGGGATCGTTCATGAGACGGGGAATGGAAAAATGGCTGCCGGTGTTACCCAAGCAGCCATTATCCCTCAAACCCGCGCCCCGTTGGGCACCCGGGGCCAGGCCCCGGTGCCGCACCGGCCTGCAAGGCTGCAGGCGGGCGGCGGTCTGATTCAGTCGCGGATCACGCCAGCATCACTTCGAAGCGGCGGTGATTTCCTTCTCGGCGGCGTCGCGCATCGATTTGCCGACCTGCGGGCCGTACTTCTGCATCATCGAACCCCAGATCTCCTGGGTCGCCTTGCCCTGGTTGGCCATGAACTTCTGGCCGGTCGGCGACTTCAGGAAGGTGGTCAGGTCCTTGAGTTCCTGCGTCGCGTAGTACTTGCCGAAGGCATCGTAGTGCGCCTGGATCGCGTCCTTGCGGAAGCCATCGGTGCTGAACGCCGAGCCGGCGCCATCAACCATGCGCTGGACCGCGCCGTTCTTCTTCAGCTTTTCGACAGCGGCCTGCTTCTGCTTGTCGTTCAGGGTCTTGTTCTCGACCAGCACTTGTTCCAGCACCAGCGGAGCTTCCTGCTTGGCGCCTTGCTGCCAGTTTTCGGCCTGGCCCTTGACGGCCTGGTCTGCCTGCATGACGGAAAGCAGTTCCTTGATGGCTGCTGTCTTTTCCGCATCCTGCGCGTGGGCATGCTGCGCCATCATGAAGGTCGGAACGAAAGCAGCCAGAACAGCGATACGTCGATAGGTTTTGAGCATTGTGACTCCCTGGTAAATACGTCCGTTTTAGTCCGGACAGCCGCGAGGCGAGTTCCGGCTGGCGTCCTATTGTTGCAACAATTTACGATTTGTCTTACGGATTGGCGTCCGCGTCGGCCCCGGCAGCACCTTCTGCGCCGTCGGCGTCTTCAGCCTCTTCGCCACCGGCGCCGTTGTCGGCATCACTTTCGACGATGCGCTGCAGCCCGGACAACTTGGTGCCTTCGTCAACGTTGATCAGCGTGACACCCTGCGTGGCGCGGCCCATTTCGCGGATTTCGGCCACGCGGGTACGGATCAGCACGCCACCGGTGGTGATCAGCATGATCTCGTCCTCGGGCGAAACCAGTGCTGCCGCCACCACACGGCCATTGCGCTCGCTCGTCTGGATCGCAATCATGCCCTTGGTGCCGCGGCCGTGTCGAGTGTACTCAGCAATGGGGGTACGCTTGCCGTAGCCGTTCTCGGTCGCGGTCAGCACGCTGCCGCGCACGCCCGCCTCAGCCTCTTCGGCGGTCTCGGCCGGCGCCACCAGCATGGCGATCACGGTCTGGCTGTCTTCAAGGTTCATGCCGCGCACGCCGCGCGCCTGGCGGCCCATCGGACGCACGTCGTTCTCGTCGAAGCGCACTGCCTTGCCGGCGTCGGAGAACAGCATTACATCGTGTTGGCCATCGGTCACGGCCGCGCCGATCAGGTAGTCGCCCTCGTCCAGGTCGACCGCGATGATGCCGGCCTTGCGCGGATTGGAGAACTCGGTCAGCGCGGTCTTCTTGACCGTGCCGCGGGCGGTGGCCATGAAGATGAAGTGCTCGGCGTCAAACTGCTTGACCGGCAGGATCACATTGATCTTCTCGCCTTCGGACAGCGGGAACATGTTGACGATCGGGCGCCCGCGCGAGTTGCGCGAGCCCTGCGGCACTTCGTACACCTTCAGCCAGTAGAGCCGGCCGCGGTTGGAGAAGCACAGGATGTAGTCGTGGGTATTGGCCACGAACAATGTGTCGATCCAGTCGTCTTCTTTGGTCGCTGCCGCCTGCTTGCCGCGTCCGCCACGCTTTTGCGCGCGGTATTCGGAAATCGGCTGGCTCTTCATATAGCCGCTGTGCGACAGCGTGACCACCATGTCCTGCGGGGTGATCAGGTCTTCGGTGTCCAGCTCGGTCGCGTTCATCTCGATCTGCGAACGGCGCTCATCGCCAAATTCGGCGCGAATAGCGGTCAGTTCGTCGACGATGATGGCAGTAATGCGCTCCGGCCGTGCCAGGATATCCAGCAGGTCGGTGATTACCGCCATGATGTCGCGATACTCCTGGACGATCTTGTCCTGTTCGAGCCCGGTGAGGCGTTGCAGGCGCATTTGCAGGATTTCCTGCGCCTGGCCATCCGACAGCCGGTACAGGCCGTCCGCCTGCATGCCGAACACCGGCGGCAGCCCGTCCGGACGATAGGAGGCGCGGCCGCCCGGTGTCTCGCCTTCGGCGCGCGCAAGCATGTCGCGGACCAGGGCCGAATCCCACGCCTTCGCCATCAGTTCCTGCTTGGCGATCGGCGGAGTCGGCGCGGCCTTGATGATGGCGATGAATTGGTCGATGTTGGCCAGCGCCACGGCCAGGCCTTCCAGCACGTGGCCGCGCTCGCGCGCCTTGCGCAGCTCGAACACCGTGCGGCGGGTGACGACTTCGCGCCGGTGCGCCAGGAAGTACTCCAGCATCTGGCGCAGGTTCAGCAGGCGCGGCTGGCGATCGACCAGCGCCACCATGTTCATGCCGAAGGTGTCCTGCAGCTGGGTGTTCTTATATAGGTTGTTGAGAACAACCTCAGGCACCTCGTTGCGCTTGAGCTCGATCACCACGCGCATGCCGGACTTGTCCGACTCGTCGCGGATGTCGGAGATGCCCTCGACCTTCTTTTCAGTGACCAGTTCGGCGATGCGCTCAAGCAAGGTGCGCTTGTTGACCTGATAGGGCAGCTCGTCGACGATGATGGCCTGGCGCTGGCCGCGGTCGATGTCCTCGAAGTGCGTCTTGGCCCGCATCACCACGCGGCCGCGGCCGGTGCGATAGCCTTCGCGAACGCCCTGGATGCCATAGATAATCCCGGCGGTCGGAAAATCCGGCGCCGGAATCAATTCAATCAGTTCATCCACCGTGGCCTGCGGGTTGCGCAGCAGGTGCAGGCAGCCGTCAACGATTTCATTCAGGTTATGCGGCGGGATATTGGTGGCCATGCCCACCGCAATACCGGACGAACCGTTGATTAGCAGATTGGGAATACGCGCCGGCAGAATCGAAGGCTCTTTTTCAGAGCCGTCGTAGTTGCTGTCGAAATCGACGGTTTCCTTGTCGATGTCGAACAGCATCTCGTGGGCGATTTTCGCCAGGCGGATTTCGGTATAACGCATGGCCGCGGCGTTATCGCCGTCGACCGAACCGAAATTACCCTGGCCGTCGACCAGCATGTAGCGCAGCGAGAAATTCTGCGCCATGCGGACGATGGTGTCGTAGACTGCGGTATCGCCGTGCGGGTGATACTTACCGATCACATCGCCGACGATACGGGCCGACTTCTTGTAAGCCCGGTTCCAGTCGTTGTTGAGCTCGTGCATCGCAAACAGCACGCGCCGGTGCACCGGTTTCAGGCCGTCCCGCACATCAGGAAGCGCCCGGCCCACGATCACGCTCATGGCGTAATCAAGATAGGAGCGGCGCATTTCCTCTTCGAGGGAGACCGGAAGGGTTTCTTTTGCGAATGGATCCATTGCGGCGTGGTTTATGCGGCAGGTTTAAGCGAATGACAGGCCCTTTAGCGCGCGGCACAGTGGGCGCCTGACGGCTGGGCAACGTGCCATTCTAACATGCCGCCACACCCCGCCTTCCGCTCTCCGGACAGCCCTTGCGCACCCCTCCCGAGGCCCTCGCTGAAACCCGGAATCCCTGATGCCACAAGGCTTTGCGGGCGACACAAGACCCATGTTGCACAAACACCACAGGCCCAAAACCCATGCGGCGAATCGAATATATTTACTTCTTAGGAAACGACCCTTGTGGCACAATTCCCCAGCGAAGAGCCAGACATTGTTCGAAGTGGAGCATCCACCACATCGAGAATGTTATACTCCGAAGAATGTATGACTTGTTTTCGTCCATTTGCTCGCAGTAACCCTGCGGTGATCTCATCCTGAGAGGAGAAATATGAAAAAATTTGCCAAGCTCGCGCTCGTTGCAGCTACCGCAGTAATGGCTGCATCCGCTCAAGCTCAGTCCGTCCCTTATGAAAAGAAGGCAGTGAACGACAACTGGGGCAACGGTACGAGCGAGTACGTGTGGAAGAATGGCACGAACGAGCTCTGCTGGCGCGACAGCTCCTGGACCCCGGCCACCGCCAACGCGCTGTGCGACGGCGCCCTGGCCCCGGCCGCCGCACCGGCACCGGCACCGGCTCCGGTGGCTCCGCCGGTCGTCTCGAGCGAGAAGGTCACTTTCGCTGCTGACACCCTGTTCGACTTCGACAAGGCTGTCCTGAAGCCGGAAGGCAAGGCCAAGCTGGACGACCTGGTCTCGAAGCTGCAAGGCATCACCCTGGAAGTCATCATCGCCGTTGGCCATACCGACTCGTTCGGTTCGGACAAGTACAACGATCGCCTGTCGATCCGTCGTGCTGAATCGGTCAAGGCTTACCTGGTGAGCAAGGGCGTTGAAGCCAACCGTGTCTACACCGAAGGCAAGGGCAAGCGCCAGCTGAAGGTCGATCCGAAGTCGTGCAAGGGCAACCGCAAGGCCCAGATCTCCTGCCAGCAGCCGAACCGCCGCGTGGAAGTCGAAGTGGTCGGCACCCGCAGCGCACGTTAATCGGATCCCTCCCGATGAAAAAAGCCCAGCGCAAGCTGGGCTTTTTTTTTGGTACAGTTGCCCGGGCTGTCCCCCTCTTCCCTTCACACCGCCGGCGCGGCTAGTGCCGCCGGCCCCGCATACGATGACGTTGCAATCGCAAACCCTTTCCGCAGCCGACGCCGCCAATCAAGACCTGCCGCGCCGCAATGCCGATCCGAAGGAAATCGACAAGTTCAGCGAACTGGCCCACCGCTGGTGGGACCCGGAAAGCGAGTTCAAACCGCTGCATGAGCTGAACCCGCTGCGCCTGGGCTGGATCGACGGCATCGCCGGCCTGGCCGGCAAGCGCGTGGTCGACGTGGGTTGCGGCGGCGGCATCCTGTCCGAAAGCATGGCGCGCCTGGGCGCCACGGTGCGCGGTATCGATCTCTCGACCAAGGCACTGAAGGTGGCGGACCTGCACAGCCTGGAGACCGGCGTTGCCGTGACCTACGAGGAGATCGCCGCAGAAGCGCTGGCCGCACGTGAACCGGCCAGCGTGGATGTGGTGACTTGCATGGAGATGCTGGAACACGTGCCCGATCCGGCGTCGATCGTGCAAGCCTGTGCCACGCTGGTCAAGCCCGGCGGCTATGTGTTCTTCTCGACCATCAACCGCAACCTGAAGGCCTACCTGCTGGCCATCGTCGGCGCGGAATATGTGCTCAACATGCTGCCGCGCGGCACGCACGACTACGACAAGTTCATCACGCCGTCCGAGCTGGCGCGCTTTGCCCGCCAGGCCAAGCTGGACCTGGTGGAAATGCGCGGCATGACCTACAACCCGCTGTCGCAGGTGTATGCGCTGGGCCGCGACACCGATGTGAACTACATGATGGCGTTCCGCCGGGTGGCAGCATGACGGCCGGCATCGCAGGGGTGTTCTTCGACCTGGACGGCACGCTGGCAGATACCGCGCCGGACCTGGCGGCGGCCGCCAACCGGCTGGTCGTCGAACGCGGCCAGGCGCCGGTAGCCTATGAAAAGCTGCGCCCGGTCGCCTCGCACGGCGCGCGCGGCCTGCTTGGCGCGGCGTTCGGCCTGCGCCCGGAAGATGCGGAGTTCCCGGCGCTGCGCGATATCTTCCTGGACTACTACGAGGCCGACATCGCGGTCCACACGCGCCTGTTCGACGGCATGCCGCAAGTGCTGGCTGCGCTCGAGGCAGCGGGCATCCCGTGGGGCATCGTCACCAACAAGATCGCACGCTTCACCGTGCCGCTGGTCGCCGCGATCGGCCTGGCCCCGCGCGCCAGCGCGGTAGTCAGCGGCGATACCACGCCCCACGCCAAGCCGCACCCCGCCCCGCTGCTGCATGCCGCGGCAAGCGCCGGCGTCGACCCGCGCCAGTGCGTCTACGTGGGCGATGACCTGCGCGACATCCAGGCCGGCAAGGCCGCCGGCATGATCACCGTCACCGCCGCCTATGGCTATTGCGGGGACAGCGAGCCGCCCGAGACCTGGGGCGCCGACCACCTGATCCGCCACCCGGCCGAGCTGATCCCGCTGCTGGTGCCCGCCGCGGTCGCCTGATTGTGTCGCGGGGGCTGGCCGTGCCTGGAACTCCCCGCGACAGCTCGCGTCCAACCGGGTACAATCCAGCTTCCTCACTGGGGCCGACCTGGTTTCGACGTGGGTTACAAAGCAGTGGAGGGCATACCGAGGACCCGTCACCTCGTTAATCAATGGGAATGCAATAACTGCTAACGACGAACGTTACGCACTGGCCGCTTAATTGCGGCCGTCCTCGCACTGGCTCGCTGACGGGCTAGGGTCGCAAGACCACGCGAGGTCATTTACGTCAGATAAGCTCCGGAAGGGTCACGAAGCCGGGGACGAAAACTTAGTGACTCGCCGTCGTAGAGCGTGTTCGTCCGCGATGCGCCGGTTAAATCAAATGACAGAACTAAGTATGTAGAACTCTCTGTGGAGGACTTACGGACGCGGGTTCGATTCCCGCCGGCTCCACCAGTATTCAGTCCGATGCAGTACCAGCAGGTCTAGAAACCCGCGATAGCCCAAGGCTTCGCGGGTTTTTCTTTGGCAGCCGGATCCCCCGCCATCTGTTATCCAGGACGGCATCCGCATCGCACCGCCGCCTTTGCAGTTGTTTGCAGTCATGCCCCCAGCCCTGGCCTACGCTGGAATCGCTGCAGGCCGGGCAACGCACGGCATCAGCATCACAGTGCTCCACAGGCGGGCTGGCCTGGCACCGGCTCCCCGTTGCCAGGCCCTTTCTCCACGCCCGCGCGACCGCACATCGTCCACAAGAAACGGAGTTGGCGATGCCAATCAAGTCCATCGAGGTCATCCTCACGCGAGACGCGCAGTGGGCCCTGGAATACGACCCCGATACCCCGGGACCGGTCTACCCGTCCCGCGATGCCGCGATTGCCGCAGGCCTGCAGATGGCGATGACCCACGATGCCGTCCTGACGATTCATGGCATCAATGACAAATCGGACGCGTTCGATTTCAGGGAATTGCACGCCCCTTTGCTCCATTGATGGTTGGTGCTAGCAGCGCACAGTGGAAAGCAACATCCCCAGAATTGGGGATGCCCGGATCGCGTAGCGGCACCATCATGGTATGCGGGCGTACTGCGACTCGCCCGCTACCACTTGTGGCCCTCGTCCTCCCTGGCCGAGGGCTTTTTCTTGGATGACGCACCGGCACAGCGCAGCGTCACCGGGAAGCGCCGCCGGCGCTGGGCGCCGCGCACTATACCCCCAGCGCCCGGCCATCGCTGCGCGGGTCGTGCGCGCCGGTAAGCTGCCCGCCGGCATCGATCCGGATCGCGCCCGGATGGCCGGCCAGCTGGCTTTGCGCAGGGATCGGGCTCAGTTGATGGCCGCGCGCGGCAAGCTCGCTGAACACCGGCAGGCCGGCATCCTGTTCCAGCTTGAGGCTGTCGCGGCTGTCCGAGAAGGTCTTGCCCAGCAGGAAGCGCGGGCGGCGCAGTGCCGTCAGCGGATCCATGCCGTAGTCGATCATCCGTGTCAGCACCGCGGCCAGTGTCTGCGGCTGGCCGTCGGCGCCTTGCGTGCCGTACAGCAGGTGCGGCTGGCCCTGCTTCAGGTAGATGCCGGGGTTGAGGGTATGGAATGGCCGCTTGCCGCCGCGCAGCACGTTGGGGCTGGCGGGATCGAGGCTGAACGATGCGCCGCGGTTGTGCCAGAGCACCCCCGTGTCGCCGACGACAAGGCCGCTGCCCCAGTCGAAATAGACGGTCTGCAGCATGCTCACGCAGCGGCCCTCGCGGTCGGCGGCGCCGATGTAGACCGTGTCGCCGGGCTTGAACACATGCGGCCACGCCATGGCGCGGTCCATGCGGATGCGGCGCGCGTGGGCGTCGAGATTGGACCTGGACAACAGCCGGTCCAGCGGCACGTCGACAAAATCGGGATCGGCGACGTACCGGTTGCGGTCCAGGAACGCCAGCTTCACCGCCTCGACCAGCAGGTGGTAATAGTCTGCGCTGCCTTCCGGGATGCCGGATAGATCGAACCGATCGAGAATGCCCATGATCTCCAGCGTCGTCACGCCTTGCGTGGGCGGACGCAGGCCGAGCAGTTCGCCGTCGCGGTAGGCGACGCGCAGCGGCGCTTCTTCGCGCGCCTGGCATCGCGCCAGGTCCTGTTCGCGCAACGGCGAGCCGGCCTTGGCCAGCCCGGCGGCAAGGCGACCTGCGAGGTCGCCCTCATAGAATTCGCGCCCGCCCTGTGTCGCCACCCGGTCCAGGGTGCAGGCCAGCTCGGGCTGGCGGAACATTTCACCGGGCCTGGGCATGCGGCCGTCTGGCATGAAGACCCGGCCGAAGCCATTCCAGCCTGACAGGTCCGCCGAGCGGAACTCTTGCCAGAAGCACTGCGATGGGGTGACAGGGAACCCGTTGGCGGCGTACTCGGTGGCCCGCGCCAGCAACGCCGACCACGACTGCGTGCCGCCCCACTGGTCCCGGCTGAAGGCAAAGGCGCGGTCCCAGATCGCAACGGTGGCGGCGGCAGTGAGGGCCGCTGCCGGGCCCCGCAGCGGAATGGTGCCGGCATAGCCCGAGGTCTCGGACGCGGCCTGGCCGATGCCGGAAAACGTGCGCACATTGCCGCCGCGGTCGCTGACCACCAGGAAGGCGTCGCCCCCCAAGCCGGTAAAGTGGGGGTATGTCACGCTCAGCACCGCGCCGATGGCAAGCGCCGCCTCGATGGCATTGCCCCCGGCTTTCAATACCTCCAGCCCCGCCTGGCTGGCCAGTCCATGCGGGCTCGTGACCATGCCCGCGGACGAATGCGCCAGCCCCGCGCGCCCGGATTGCGCCGGCTCCTGCGCCAGTTCCTGCCCCACGGCAGGCAATACCGTGCTGCCCGCCAGCGCGGCCGAGCCGGCCAGGAATGCCCGGCGCGACGTGCCGGTGCCGCAAGGATCCACTTCACCCAGAAATTCCATACCCACTTCCCCCGGATACGCGGCGGCCGGCCGACGCTGGCATTCCCTGCGCGCCGGCAGCCGCGATAACGATTCGATGATGGCGCCGGGTCATGCCGCGCCTTGCACGCAAACCCGGCAGGACGCGTCGGCTCAGGTCTCGGTCTTCCAGCCCTGCCATGGGCGTTCGGCAACGGATTCCGGCGCGGCGTAGCGATGCTTGATCCAGGCATAGGCCGGTCCGAGCGCATTCATGGCGATCACCGCGCCGAGCGCGACAACGGGATCGCCCGGCACCGGGCCGAAGCCGCCGAACAGCGTTGCAAAATACGAGGCAAAGCCAAAGAACATGCCGGGGATGAAGCGCAGCGTGACGAACACGCGTGCGAGGTACATCATCGAAGCGTTGAGCGTGAACAGGATCACCATCTCCGCCACGATCAGGGCTGGGCCGGAGAACTGCTCGGCTGCCTGCCGGAAGCAAAGCACGATGACAAAGGCAAAGAGCGAGCCCACCGGCAGCGTCGGCCAGATCTTCTTCAGGTTCTCCGGCGTGGGGCCGCCCATGGCAAAGGTCGCGGCCCAGCTGATGAAGATGGCCCATGGCGGCAGGTGCGAGGCATGCGCGGCAATGGGAACGGTGGTGATGGCAAGCAGTGAGGCCACGACTTCGGCAGGCAGCTTTCTCATGATCGACTCCTTGATGGACGGGGAACGGGCATTACTGTCAGTGTGGGCAGCACCGGTGCCGATGGATCTCGCAGCGATGCTGCGTGACGACGGTGATCTTGCCGCGCTTCACCACCCACAGCCGCGGCGGGATGTCGATCAGCGCATCGGCCACCTGGAAGGTATCGAGGACGACCAGGTCAGCCTGGCGCCCGACCTTGAGGCCATAGGTGTCGTGCAGGCCGATCGCGCGCGCGGCGTTGTGCGTGCCCATGTCGAGCACCGCGAGCTGGTGCTCGGGCACGCCGAACTGGGCCACGTGCGCCAGCATGTTGCCGATCTGCAGCATGTCGGCCTTGCCGAACGGCGTGAAGGCATTGCGGATATTGTTCGAGGAATACGCCACGTTGACCCCGCCGCTGTGCAGGGCCTTCACCGGCGCCAGCCCGCGGCGCTGGTTCTGGACGTCCTTGCGGCCGCCGAGATAGAGATCGGTGGCGGGCAGCGTGACGATGCTGATGCCGGCCTCGCGGATCTGCTCGATCAGCGGCTGCAGCTGCGCCGCGTCAAGCGCGCCCAGGCTCGTGACATGGCCCAGCGACACGCGCCCCTGGTAGCCGGCTTCGATGGTCTTCTGCGCGATATATGACACTGCGGCAAAGCGCTGGTCGCCGGTGTCGTCGGCAAAATCGGCATGCATGTCGACCGGCGCGTCATAGCGTTGCGCCAGTTCGAAGACCATGTCGATATGGCGCATGGTGTCGGCCCAGCTCAACTCGTTGTACGGGCAGCCGCCGACCACATCGGCGCCCATGTCCATGGCCTCTGTCATCAGCTCGCGGGTGCCCTGCGATTTCAGGATGCCCTCTTGCGGGAAGGCCACGATCTGCAGGTCGAGCAGATCGTGGTACTCCGATTTCAGCGCAAGCAGCGTCTCCACCCCGATCAGCCCCTGGATCAGGTCGACATCGGGATGCGCGCGGATCGCCACCGTGCCGTTCCTGACCGCCATGTCCAGCACCTGGCGCGAGCGGTCCAGCACATCCTGGCGCTGCTGCTTGCTTTTCAGGATGCCGGTGACGCGGATGGCTTCGTCCAGCGTGCCGAAGCGCGCCGGCAGACGGCGGTGCAGCAGTGCCTTGTCCAGGTGCAGGTGCGCTTCGACCAGCCCCGGGATGACCGCGCGGCCGCCGGCCTCGATCACTTCATGCGCCGGCACGTCGATGCCGGGCTCGATGGCGGCGATGCGGCCGTCGCGGATGGCGATATCGGTCAGGGGCGCGTCGTCGCGAACGCAGGCGTCCCGGACCAGCAGATCCAGCTGCATGGCTTGTCTCCTCAGGTCTTGTTATGCAGGCGAAGTCAGGGCTTCGCTACCTGAAGCGTAGGTGCCGGGGCGGCATCACTGCATCAGGATTGGCTGAATTCGACCTAAGGATTTTCCTAGACGCACCGCAGCAGATCCGCAGCAGACTAGGCGGCGTCCCCGGCTTCGGCGAGCAGGCCGTGGCGGATGGCGTAGTGCACCAGCCCGGCAGTCGAAGCGATATCCATCTTGCCGAGGATGTTGGCCTTGTGGGTGCTCACCGTCTTGGCGCTGAGCGACAGCGCCGCGGCGATCTCGTTGATGCCCAGCCCCTCGGCCAGCATCTGGAACACCTGCAGTTCACGCGCCGTCAGGCGTGCATGCGGCAACATGGCATCCGGCTGCCGGGCCTGGCTGACGAGCTTGTCGGCAATCGCCGGCGAGACCGCGGTACCGCCGCGCGCCACCTTGCGGATGGCACCGAGCAGCTGGTCGGACTCGACATTTTTAGTCAGGTAGCCCGCCGCGCCCGCGCGGATAGCCTGCACCGCATATTGCGACTCGCGGTACATGCTCAGCACCAGGATCGGCAGCGCCGGATGGCTGGCCCGTATCTGCTGGATCAGCAGGATGCCGCTGCGCCCTGGCATCGACATGTCCAGCAACAGCACGTCCGGCACCTGCGCGCGCAGCAGCGCCAACACTTCGCAGCCGTCGGCGGCTTCGGCCACCACCTGCATGTCGGGCACGGTGGAAAAGATCTTCTTGAGCCCGTCGCGGATGATGGTGTGGTCGTCGGCAAGCATCAGGCGGAGCATCTTGCCCCTCCGTTGCCGGCAGCGCCGGCATTGGGGATCTGCGCCTCGACCTGGGTTCCGCCGCCCTTCTCACTGGTTACCGTCAGCTTGCCGCCCAGCATCAGCGCACGCTCGCGCATCCCCAGCAAACCCAGGCTGCGGCGATGCCCGGCCCTGGACGCATCGATGCCGCGGCCGTTATCGGCAACCACCAGCCGCAAGGTCCCGCCGGCCTCGCTCAGTTCAACCCGCACGCGATTGGCGCGGCCATGGCGGCAGGCATTGGTCAGCGCTTCCTGCGCGATGCGAAAGACCGCGGTGCTGAGCTCGGCGCCGATGTCGCCGACGGGCTGCAGCGCCAGCTCGCAGGCGATGCCGCCACGCTCGGAAAAAGACTCGGCCAGCCACTCGATCGCCGCGGTCAGCCCCAGCTCATCCAGCAGCGGCGGGCGCAGGTCTGCCGCAATGCGCTGCACCGCGTCCACCGTCGAATCCGCGATCTGCTTGAGCATCTGCAAATGCTTGCGGCACGCGTCGCCGGCATCGGGGCCCTGCTGCGCTTCGATATAGCTGAGACCCAGGCGCAATGCCGTCAGGGACTGGCCCAGCTCATCGTGCAGCTCGCGTGAGATCCGGGTGCGCTCGGCCTCGCGCACGGACTGCAGGTAGGCGGACAGCTCACGCAGCTGCGCGCGCGAGTCCAGCAACTCCTGCTCGGAGCGCTTGCGGTCGGTAATGTCGCGCGAGATGCCGACCGTGCCGACGACCGCGCCGTCCTGGCCCCGAATCGGCATCTTGATCGTATCGAACCAGCGTAGGCTGCCGTCCTGGCCGTGACGGCATTCCTCATAGCGCCGGCGGATGCCGCTGGCCACCACGGCCTTGTCGGTGCCCAGGTAGACCTGTCCCCATTCCTCCGACCACACCTTGTCCGGCGTGCTGCCCAGGATCTCGGCCTCGGACCGCCCGCATGCGGCCATGAAGGCGTCATTGACCAGGACGTAGCGGGAGCCGGCGTCCTTCAGCCAGGCCTGGTCGGGTATGTTGTTCAGTATGGCCCGCTGCAGGTCGACATACGTATCCATGACTTCTCCTTGCAGGGCCTTTGCCTTGTCGGCAGGTGCCCGATTCATGACAGACAAGAATCGATTCATGCCTTGCACGCATCAGACGGCATGGCCTGCCTGCAGCCCCTCGCAGACTATAGCCAGCAACCGGCGGCAATGCGCCTGTCGTTTTCCTCAATGGCTGGACGAAAGCGAACGGCAGTCCGGATCACAGCGCCTTGCGGCATGGTGTCGATCACGGGGCTGTTGGGCAGTTCTTCCGTTCCGGTGGCGTGAAATCTCTGACCCAGGTTTAAGGCAAGCCTTATTGCCGCAGGAATGCGCCAAACCTATCGTAGTAGCGTAACTTCAACCGGCATGCCGGAAAGCCGGAGGGCCGGCCCACAACCTGGCCGTTTGTGCACGCCGCGCATGCCATCACGTCGAGCCCTGCTATGAACGGAAAACAACTAATCAGCACCCTGCGCCACTGGCTGGTGGTGCTTGCATGCCTTGCGGCCCCGCATTTCGCTCATGCGGCCTGCAGTTCCACGCCGGCGATGCCATATCTGCAGGCACTCAGCAACATGGCAGTCGCCGCCAACCTTGCCGTTGGCAGCACCATTCCCGGAACGGTGCATTACTACTCGTTCAGCGGCACCTGTGCCAACGTGCCGCCGTACGTGGTGGCCGGCGCTCCCATCATCTCCTGCTACTACGGCAGCGGCACTGAAGTCATGCCCGGCGTCTACTCCACCGGTGTCGCCGGCATCGGCATCCGGCTGCGCAATGCATCGGGTCAGCCCATGACCAACGCAGCCGGCGTGAACTGCGATACCCGCAGCGCAAACCTTGGCAACCTGGACGCCAGTCTGAACTATTCGGTGTCGGTATCGGTGGAATTCGTGAAGACCGGGCCGATCACCTCAGGCAATCTTGATCCCACCCAGACCCGGTTCGGCTTCGGCGTCTACAAGGGCAGCACGGCAGGGGGACTGGGTGGCGTCAGCAACTACATCGGCTTCAGCGGCAACGTGACCCCGCGGGAAATTGCCTGCAACACCAACTACCCCCCCGTGGTCAACCTGCCTGTCATCAGCGCCGGCACGCTCGCAAACCAGGGTGCGGGCGGCAATACGCCCTTCGCCATCCAACTGACCTGCAGTGGCGCGGCGATTGTTGGCATGACACTGGACGGGGCCATAGGCACGCCGGTAGCCTCGGCCGCGAATGGCATCCTTGGCATTGGCAATGCCGGGACGGGCGGCATGGCCAGCGGCGCAGGCGTGCAGATCGTCAATGCGAGCGGCACCGCGCCCGTACCCCTGCAGGTGCGCAATGCGATGCGCAACATCGCGCCCAACGTCCCCGCCACGTACCGCTTCGGCGCACGCTACGTCGGCCTGGGCGGCACGCCCTCCCCGGGGACGGTGTCGAGCGCGATGGTCTTTACCATGGATTATCAGTAGCGCGCAGGGAAGCCGCGCGGCGAAGGACTACAATAGGCGGTTGCAGTCCTTGAAGGCTTTCGCCATGTCTGACCATCCCCGCTTCACCATCAACCGTTCCATGGTCGCCCTGGTCCCGGAACAGCCGTTCCTGGACTGGATCCAGGCGGTCGATCCCCAGCCGGTGGCCGGCCTCACGCTAGAGCAGGTGCGCGAGGACCAGAGCGTGTTCCTGCTGCCAGAAGAACTTGCCGATACGCACGACAATGCCTTGCGCTGGGTCGAGAAGCGCTGGCAGGAATTCTTTGAATTCATGCTGGGCGAGTGGTTCGACGACTCGATGTGGCCCGAGGAACTGTCGCTGCAGATGTTCCGCGAGTGGTTCAGCGTGCGCTACCACTCGATGGTGTTCGACATGGCGCCTGACGTGCCGGTCATGCACGATGACTGGGACGACGAAGACGACGCGTCCGAGATGCTGCACTAGGAACACGGATCAGGAACCCGGCCGGCAGAGCTCCGGCCCGGGTTTCAGCGTCGCCAGGGACGCCTCAGAGGAAGCGGTCGAGGATCTTGCGGCTGTGCTTGTCCAGCGCCATCAGGTCGCGGATCAGATAGTGGATGCCGTGCGTGTCCGATATCAGCAGCGTGCTGCCGGCCAGGCGCCGGATCGCCTCTTCGCCGCGCAGCACCAGCTCGGTCTGGCCGCGATCGGTCTGCACAGTCCACACGCTGGGCGTGGCGTAGGTCGACACGCTGACGATACGCTGGATCTCCGGCATGAACTCGCGCGAGGCGAGTTCTTCTTCGATCATGCCGCGCTCGGCCGCCGGCAGATCCTCCAGCCGCGGAATCCACACCACTTCATGCCCGTCGGTGCTCATCAGGCCGATGCCGCCCTGCGGTGCGGAAATCGGGAAGGCGCGCACCGGCACCACGCCTTCGTGGACGGTGCCGTCCTCGGCGATCAGGACCAGGCGGCCAAAACGATTGCGATCTAGCGTAAACATGGGCGTCGGCGTGGTGGCGGGGATGTCATTGGGCATTGGCGGCCTCCGGCGTTTCGACCGCTTCGTCTTCGCCGTCACCGTCCTCGGTGTCGACATTGCGCGCCTGCGCCTGGTACAGCTTGTAGTACGCGCCTTCGCGCAACAGCAGCTCATCGTGGCTGCCGACTTCGACGATCTGGCCGCGGTCCATCACCACCAGCCGGTCGGCCTTGCGCAGCGTCGACAGGCGGTGCGCAATGGCGATGGTGGTACGGCCCTGCACCAGGTTGTCGAGCGCCTTCTGGATTTCCTTCTCAGTGGCGGTGTCGACCGACGAGGTGGCCTCGTCCATGATCAGGATACGCGGGTTGATCAGCAGCGCGCGCGCGATCGAGATGCGCTGGCGCTCGCCGCCCGACAGCGCCTGGCCACGTTCACCGACCAGCGAGTCATAGCCGTGCGGCAGGCGCAGGATGAACTCGTGCGCATGCGCGGCGCGCGCGGCGGCGATGATCTCTTCGCGCGTGGCGTCGGGCTTGCCGTAGGCAATGTTGTCGGCAATCGTGCCGAAGAACAGGAACGGCTCCTGCAGCACCAGGCCGATATGGCGGCGGTACTCCGACACCGGCAGCGAGCGGATATCGACGCCGTCGACGCGGATCGCGCCCTCGGAAACATCGTAGAAGCGGCAGATCAGGTTGACCAGCGTGCTCTTGCCCGAGCCACTGTGTCCCACCAGGCCAATCATCTCGCCCGGCTCGATCGACAGGTTCAGCCCGCGGATCACCGCGCGGTTGCCGTAGCGGAAGCCCAGGTCGCTCATGTCGATGGCGCCTTCGACCTTGTCCAGCTTCACCGGGCGAACCGGCTCCGGCACGCTCGACACATGGTCGAGAATGTCGAAGATGCGCTTGGCGCCGGCCGCGGCCTTCTGCGTCACCGAGACGATCCGGCTCATCGAATCCAGCCGGGTATAGAAGCGGCTGATATAGGTCAGGAACGCCACCAGCACACCCACCGTGATGGCGCTGTGCGACACCTGCCAGATGCCGAACACCCACACGATCAGCAGGCCGATCTCGGTCAGCAGGGTGACCGTCGGCGTGAACAGCGACCATACCGCGTTGACGCGGTCGTTGATCGCCAGGTTGTGCTTGTTGGCCTCGCGGAAGCGCGACACCTCACGCTTTTCCTGGGCAAAGGCCTTGACCACGCGAATGCCGGGGATCGTATCGGCCAGCACATTGGTGATCTCGGACCAGATCCGGTCGATCTTCTCGAAGCCGTGGCGCAGGCGGTCGCGCACCAGGTGGATCATCCAGGCGATAAAGGGCAACGGCACCAGTGTGACCAATGCCAGCCACGGGTTGATCGACACCAGGATCACCGCCGTCATGACGATCATCAGCACGTCGGTGGCAAAGTCCAGCAGGTGCAGCGACAGGAAGACGCAGATGCGGTCGCTTTCCGAGCCGATGCGCGCCATCAGGTCGCCGGTACGCTTGCCGCCGAAATATTCGAGCGACAGCTTTAGCAGATGTTCATATGTATTAGTACGCAGATCGGCGCCGATGCGCTCCGATACGCGCGCCAGCAGGTAGGTGCGCGCCCAACCCAGCGACCAGGCCACCAGCGCCGCGCCCACCAATCCCGCCAGGTACAGGCGCACCAGCCCGTAGTCGATCGGCACGCCGTTCTGGAACGGGATCAGCACCTTGTCCATCAGCGGCATGGTCAGGTACGGTGGCACCAGCGTGGCCGCGGTGGACAGCACTGTCAGCAGGAAGCCCGCCAGCAGCTGCCACTGGTACGGCCGGGCAAAGCGCCACAGGCGCAGCAGCGCCCAGGTCGACGGCGGGGTTTCCAGCTCCCGGCTGCATTGGGGGCACTGTTCCTCGTCCGGCGGCAGCGGCGCCTTGCAGGTCGGGCACAGCACTTCGCCCGCCTCGCCGGCCGGGCGCGCGCCGGCGGCATCGCGCTGGGCTTCGAACTGGTCGGCCAGCCGCAGCGCGGCCGGATTGTAACCAAGCGTATATCGCCAGCTGGCCAGCCGGCCCTCCGGACCGCTCAGTTCCAGCGCGCCCACCCCCGCATGGTCGGTGTGCGACAGGCGCAGGGTGGGCCCGATGTTCCATTCCCGCACATTTTTTTCACCGGGAGCCCGGGCAACGATGCGCTGGTCGGTCACAACCAGCCACCCTTGGGTAAAATGCAGCTTCGCGTCGAGGTCCAGAGCCAGTCCGGCCAGGACGGTCTCGCCGGGTCGGAGCCACGATCCGGATTCAGCCCGCCAGGGCTCGTCGGCAGCAGGGGCGGTAGGGACAGGCAGGGAGGACTGGGTCATGGATGGCGCGGCGTGCGTCCAGGGGGTACGGACATAACTTGAAACAAATTTAGGCCGGGCACGCTCTGGCGGCCCGCGAATTCGCCCGCAGTATACATAACGACGAACGCGCGGGTACTCCTGATGCACTGCACAATCACTTTTACACGAAGAAAGTCAACCCGCTCTGTGCTGTAACGTTACTGAAAGGTTAGGCTTCCATTTCTCGGGCGGTTCCGCCCACTGCCTCAAGCTAATTCAATGAAAAAGAAGGACATTGAGATTTTCGATGTCATGTCGCTGCGCGGCCCGAATATGTGGACATATCGGCCCGTCCTGGAGGCATGGGTCGATATCGGGGAACTGGAGGACTTTCCCTCCAACACGATTCCGGGGTTCTACGAGCGCCTGTCGGCCTGGCTGCCGTCGCTGATCGAGCATCGCTGCAGTATCGGCGAGCGCGGCGGCTTCCTGCAGCGCCTGAAGGAAGGCACCTGGCCCGGCCATATCCTGGAACACGTGACGCTTGAGCTGCAGAACCTGGCAGGCATGCCGGGCGGCTTCGGCAAGGCGCGCGAGACCCCGGTGCGCGGCGTCTACAAGGTGATCGTGCGCGCCTGGCACGAGGAAGTCACCCGCGTCGCCCTGTTCGCTGCCCGCGACCTGGTCATGGCCGCGATCGAGGACCGTCCCTTCGACGTCCCCGCCGCCGTGGACAACCTGCGCCGCCTGGTGGACGAGCATTGCCTGGGCCCCAGCACCGCCTGCATCGTCGATGCCGCGGACGACCGCGACATCCCGGCGCTCCGCCTGTCGGACGGCAACCTGGTGCAGCTGGGCTACGGCGCGCGCCAGCGCCGCATCTGGACCGCCGAGACCGACCGCACCAGCGCCATCGGCGAGAGCATCTCGCGCGACAAGGACCTGACCAAGAGCCTGCTGGAATCCTGCGGCGTGCCGGTCCCTGAGGGCCGCATGGTCGATTCCCCGGCAGACGCCTGGGACGCCGCCGAGGACATCGGCGTGCCGGTGGTGGTCAAGCCCTATGACGGCAACCACGGCCGCGGCGTGTTCACCAACCTGATGACCCGCGAGGAAGTCGAGACCGCCTACGGCGTGGCCATCGACGAAGGCAACGGCGTCATCGTCGAGCGCTTTATCCCCGGCAACGAGCACCGCCTGCTGGTGGTGGGCGGCCGCCTGGTGGCCGCCGCCATGGGCGAAACCGCCAGCGTGGTCGGCGACGGCAAGTCCACCATCGACGAGCTGATCGAGCTGCAGATCAATTCCGATCCGCGCCGCGGCACCACCGAGGACCATCCGCTGAACCGTGTGCGGCTGGACTCGGCCGCGCGCCTGGAACTGAAGCGCCAGGGCATGGACGCCAGCACGGTCCCGCCCGAAGGCCGCGCCGTGCTGATCCAGCGCAACGGCAATGTCGCCTTCGACGTCACCGACCGCGTGCACCCGAGCGTCGCCGCGCATGCGGCGCTGGCCGCGCGCGTGGTCGGGCTGGACATCGCCGGCGTGGACCTGGTGGCCGAGGACATCTCGCGCCCGCTGGCCGAGCAACGCGGCGCCATCGTCGAAGTCAACGCCGGCCCTGGCCTGCTGATGCATATCAAGCCGGCCGAAGGCACGCCGCGCCCGGTGGGCCGCGCCATCGTCAACCACCTGTTCCCTGAGTCCGATGACGACCAGGGCCGCATCCCGGTGGTGGGCGTGACCGGCACCAACGGCAAGACCGTGGTGGCGCGCCTGGTGGCGCGCCTGCTGCAGCTGTCGGGCAAGCATACCGGCCTGGCCTGCAGCGACGGGCTGTTCCTGGACCGCCGCCAGGTGGAAAGCGGCGATCGCGCCAACTGGGAATCGGGCCATCGCATCCTGATGAACCGCGCGGTCGAGGCCGCCGTGTTCGAGAACGACAGCGGCAGCATCCTCTCCGAAGGCCTGGTCTATGACCGCTGCCAGGTCGGCGTGGTCACCAATTTCGACCAGCCCGACCACCTCGGCGACTACTACGTCGAGGACGAGGACCGCATGTACAACGTGCTGCGCACGCAGGTCGACGTGGTGCTGGAGACCGGCGCGGCCGTGCTCAACGCGCGCGACGAACGCCTGGTGGAGATGGCCGGGCTGTGCGACGGCGACGTGATCTTCTTCGGCCTGACGCCGGAGCTGCCCGCGATCGTGTCGCACCGTGCCGCCGGCAAGCGCGCGGTGTACCTGCGCGAGGGCAAGATCGTGCTGGCCACCGGCACCAGCGAAACCGCGCTGGTGGACGTGGCCGCGGTGCCGCTGACCTATGCCGGGCGCGTCGCGTTCCAGGTCGAAAACGTGCTGGCGGCCGTGGCCGCGGGCTGGGCGCTGGGCATTTCCAACGACCTGATCCGCGCCGGCGTGGTGACCTTCGATGTCGGCCAGGTCGACGTGCCGGGCCGCTTCACGCTGTTCGAGCGCAACGGCGCCACCGTGGTGGTCGACGACGCCCACAACGCGCCCGCGCTGGAAGCCCTGGCAACCGCGCTGGACCGCTTCCCGGCCGAGCGCCGCATGGTGGTCTATGGGGCCGGCGTGCAGCGCCGCGATGAAGACCTGGTGCGCCAGGGCAAGGCGCTGGGCCAGCATTTCGACCGCGTCTTCCTGTGCGAGGACCGCAGCGTCAAGCGCGCCCTGCCCGATGCGGAGGCGCGCGCGCTGCTCAAGCAGGGCCTGTATGAAGGCCGGCGCGTGACCAAGATCATCGACGAAGGCACACGCGCCAGCGCCATTGAAACCGCGCTCGCCCAGTTGGTGCCGGGCGACCTGCTGGTATTGCAGTGCGACGAGGCCGCCACCGGCGCCACCGTCGACCTGGTGCACCACTGGATGGGCCAGCCTGCGCGCCGCGCCTGACGCGGCCCCAAGCTCAACCGCGCATAGAAGACACGGAAACCGTTCTATGGAAGTCTCACGTATCCGGGCCCTGCGGGGCCCGAACCTGTGGTGCCGCCACACCGCCATCGAGGCGATCGTGGCCTGCCAGGATGCCACCAACATGCTGTCGGCGCTGCCCGGTTTTGAAGACCGGCTGCGCGCCCGTTTCCCTGAGATCGGGCCGCTGCGCCCGGACGAGGAATCGGGTGAGCTGTCGCTGGCCCACGTGCTGGAAGTGACGGCGCTGCGCCTGCAGGCCGCCGCCGGCTGCCCGGTCACCTTCAGCCGCACCGCGCAGACGGTCGAGCCCGGCACCTACCAGGTGATCGTGCAATACAGCGAGGAAGAAGTCGGCCGGCTTGCGTTCGAGCTGGCCGAAGCCCTGTGCCGTGCCGCGCGCAATGACACCCCGTTCGATCTTATCGACGCGCTGCACCGCCTGCGCGAGCTGGACGAGGACGTGCGCCTGGGGCCCAGCACCGGCTCCATCGTCTACGCCGCCGTGGCGCGCGGCATCCCCTACCGGCGCCTGACGCAGGGCTCGATGGTGCAGTTTGGCTGGGGCAGCAAGCAGCGCCGCATCCAGGCCGCCGAGACCGACCGCACCAGCGCCGTGGCCGAATCGATCGCGCAGGACAAGGATCTGACCAAGACCCTGCTGCACGCCGCCGGCGTGCCGGTGCCGCTAGGCCGCTCGGTGCGCAGCGCCGAAGAGGCCTGGGCCGCAGCGCAGGAAATCGACGCCCCGGTGGTGGTCAAGCCGCGCGACGGCAACCAGGGCAAGGGCGTGGCGGTGCGCATCCGCACCCGCGAGGAAGTGATGACGGCCTATGAGGTCGCCTCGGACATCAGCTCGGACGTGATCGTCGAGCGCTATATCCCGGGCCATGACTTCCGCCTGCTGGTGGTCGGCAAGCAGCTGGTGGCGGCCGCGCGCCGCGATCCGCCGCAGGTCATCGGCGACGGCGTGCATACCGTGCGCCAGCTGGTCGAGGAAGTGAACCGCGACCCGCGCCGCGGCGAAGGCCATGCGACCTCGCTGACCAAGATCCGCTTTGACGACATCGCGCTGGCCACGCTGGCCAAGCAGAACCTGACCGCCGATTCCGTGCCGGCCAATGGCACGCGGGTGGTGTTGCGCAACAACGCCAACCTGTCCACCGGCGGCAGCGCCACCGACGTGACCGACGACGTCCACCCGGACATCGCCGCGCGCGCCGTGGCGGCAGCGCAGATGGTGGGCCTGGACATCGCCGGCGTCGACGCCGTGTGCGAGACCATGCTCAAGCCGTTCGAGGAACAGGCCGGCGGCATCGTCGAAGTCAACGCCGCGCCGGGCCTGCGCATGCACCTGCAGCCGTCATACGGCAAGGGCCGCGCGGTCGGCGAAGCCATCGTCTCGACCATGTTCTCCGATGGCGACGATGGCCGCATCCCGGTGGTGGCCGTGTCCGGCACCAACGGCAAGACCACCACGGTCCGGCTGATCACCCATATCATGGCCACCAGCGGCCTGCGCATGGGCATGACCGGCACCGACGGCGTGTATGTCCAGGGCGAGCGCATCGACACCGGCGACTGCAGCGGCCCGCGCAGCGCGCGCAACGTGCTGCTGCACCCGGACGTGGACGCCGCCGTGTTTGAAACCGCGCGCGGCGGCCTGCTGCGTGAAGGCCTGGCCTTCGACCGCTGCGACGTGGCAGTGGTGACCAACGTCGGCGAAGGCGACCACCTGGGCCTGTCCTTCATCAACTCGGTGGAAGACCTGGCGGTGCTCAAGAGCGTGATCGTGCAGAACGTCGCGCCGCACGGCATGGCGGTCCTGAACGCGGCCGACCCGATGGTGGTGCGCATGGCCGACGCCTGCCCTGGCAGCGTCACCTTCTTCGCCCACGATCCCAACCAGCCGGCCATGGCCACGCACCGCGCGCAGGGCAAGCGCGTGGTGTTCGTGGACGGCGCCGACATCGTGGCTTCCGAAGGCGATACTGAAGTGCGCATCGCGGTGGCCGAGATCCCGCTGACGCGCAACGGCACCATCGGCTTCCAGGTCGATAACGCGATGTCGTCGATCGCGGCCGCGTGGGCGCTGGGCATCGACTGGTCGATTATCCGCCGCGGCCTGGCCACCTTCGTCAACGACGCGCAGACCGCCCCGGGACGCTTCAACGTGTTCGACTACCGCGGCGCCACGCTGATCGCCGACTACGGCCACAACCCGGATGCCATCCTGGCGCTGTGCAACGCTGTCGAAACCATCCCCGCCAGGCGGCGCGTGGTGGTGATCAGCGGCGCGGGCGACCGCCGCGACGACGACATCCGCCGCCAGACCCAGATCCTGGGCGGCGTGTTCGATGAAGTCATCCTGTACCAGGACCAGTGCCAGCGCGGCCGCGCCGACGGCGAGGTGCTGTCGCTGCTGCGCGAAGGCCTGCAAGGCGCGCAACGCGCCGGCCAGGTCGAGGAGATCCGTGGCGAGTTCCTCGCCATCGATACCGCGCTGTCGCACCTGCAGCCGGGTGACCTGTGCCTGGTCCTGGTGGACCAGGTGGAAGAGGCGCTGGGGCATATTGCCAGCCGCATCGCGCAGGGCTGACCGGCCCGGCGATAAAAAAATGCCAGCTCCGCGGAGCTGGCATTTTTCTTTGCGGCACCGATCAGTGGCGCCCGGGCAGCGACAAGCGCCGCTCCAGCATATGCTGCACGCCCGACAGCCCCGTGCTCAGCACCCAGTAGATCGCCGCCACTGCCAGGTACAGCGGCAACGGCTGGTAGGTGGCCGCGATCACCTCCTGCGCCGTGCGCAGCAGCTCGGTCACGGTGATGACCGATACCAGCGAGGTGTCCTTGATCAGGCTGATCAGGCTGTTGGACAGGCTTGGCACCGCCAGCCGCAGCGCCTGCGGGCCGATCACGTAGCGCAGTGCCTGCGCCGGCGTCAGGCCCAGGCTGTAGGCTGCCAGCCATTGGCCGCGCGGCACGCCCAGGATGGCCCCGCGCATGCTCTCGGACAGGTAGGCGCCGACGTTCAGGCTCAGCGTCAGCACGCCCGCGGGCGTGGGCTCCAGCGCGATGCCGATGCCCGGCAGCCCGTAGTAGACGACAAAGATCTGCACCAGCAGCGGCGTGCCGCGCATGATGCTGACGTAGGTGCGCGCCACCGCCTTGAGCACACGGCTATGGCTGATGCCCATCAGCGCCACCACCGTGCCCAGCATCAGCCCGAACACCATCGACCACAACGCGAACTTGATAGTCAGCAGCGTGCCCTGCAGCAGCACTGGCAGGGAATCGGTGACAAGCTGGAGAGCGGACATGGGCGTGGCGGCGGAAAAGAATGAAAAAGAAAGCGGCGCGGCAGCCATGCAGGCCGCGGCGCCGCGACATGATACCGCCCGGCTTGCTGGCCGGCTTACCTGACTGGCTTACTTGATTGGCTTACTTGATTGGCTTACCGGCGGGCCTGGTCACGTCGGTGCCGAACCACTTCACCGAGAGCTTGCCAAGCGTGCCGTCCTTGCCCAGGTCATCCAGCGCGTGGTTGATGGCCTGCGCGAACTTGGGGTTGTCCTTGCGGAACGGGATGGCCACCTGCGTGGTGGCACCCGGCACGATTGCGCCCTGCCGCAGCGGCAGGTTGGCGGTCTTGACCAGGTAGGCGACCATCAGCCGGTCGTTCAGCGCGGCGTCGACGCGCTGTGCCGCCAGGTCGCGCAGGTACTCAGGCGCGCCGGGATAGGTCTTGACGTCGATGCCCGGCACCGACTTGGCCAGGTCGTTGAAATTGCTGCCCAGGCTGACGCCGAGCTTGTGGCCCTTCAGGTCTTCCAGCGACTTGAACTGGCGGTTGTCGTCCTTGCGCTGGATCAGCTGCGCATCCGAGTAGACGTAGGGCGTGGAGAAGTCCAGCACTTGCTGGCGCTGAGGCGTGACGTTGACCTGGTTGACGATCACGTCGAACTTGCCCGCCTGCAGGCCGGCAATGATGCCGCTCCA
Source organism: Cupriavidus sp. CP313 (assembly GCF_054072015.1). Classification (NCBI taxonomy): domain Bacteria; kingdom Pseudomonadati; phylum Pseudomonadota; class Betaproteobacteria; order Burkholderiales; family Burkholderiaceae; genus Cupriavidus; species Cupriavidus sp. CP313. The sequence continues at coordinate 122,826 of NZ_JBSVZB010000022.1, forward strand.
CTCGGTGGTGACGAACTCCGGCTTCACGCCCAGCTTGCCCGCCACCGCACGCGCCACGTCCACGTCAAACCCTTCCAGCTCGTTCTTCGCGCCGCGGAAGCCGAACGGCGGATACGTGCCCTCCAGGCCGATCTTGAGCACGCCGGCCTGCTTGACAGTATCGAGCAGGTCGGCGGCCTGGGCCGCGGTGGACGCCAGCCCGGCGCCGGCAAGCAGCGAGGCAGCCAGCAGCGACTTGAGCCAGCCAGTACGAATCGATCGCATATGTTCTCCAGTGGATGCGGATAAGCAGTGTGGGGGGCAGACAGCGCCGGAGGCCGCTTGTGAGGCCCGCCGGCCAGTTGTGCTGCTATGAGCCTATATCGGGCTCAACACTACCGCAAACACTATCGAACGCTAAATATTGATTCATTATGGCTAAATAACCGCCGGACCTGACGCGTCTCGGCGGTGGCGCCCTGCCCTTACTGGTAGGCCTTGTCGTTGGGCGCCGCGAACAGCGCCTTCATGTCGGCCGACAGCGGGTAGTTCATGTTGATGCCGCGCGGCGGGATCGGCGCCATGAACCACTTGTTGTACAGCTTCTCGGCACGGCCGCTGGTCTGCAGGTCTGCGATCACGCCGTCGGCCAGCTTCTTGAACGAGGGATCGTCCTTGCGGAACATGCAGGCGTAGTTCTCGGTCTGCAGCGGTGCGCCGACCACCACCCAGTCGCCCGCGCTCTTGGCCTTGGTGCGCTCGCCGTACAGCAGCGGCTCGTCCATGACGAAGGCAGCGGCGCGGTTGGTTTCCAGGATCAGGAAGGACTGGCCGTGGTCCTTGGTGCTGATCAGGTTCATGTTCATGGCCTTCTCGCCGTTCATCTTGACCAGCAGGCGCTCGCCGGTGGTGCCGGCAGTGGTGACCACATTGCGGTCCTTCAGGTCGGTGAACTCCTTCACGCCCGAATCCTTCCTGGTCAGCATCTTGATGCCGTAGACGAACAGGCTGTTGGAGAACGCCACCTGCTTCTGGCGCTCCAGGTTGTTGGTGGTGCTGCCGCATTCGATGTCGATGGTGCCGTTCTGCACCAGCGGGATGCGGTTCTGCGAGGTGATCGGGGTCAGGCGCACCTGCAGGCTGGGCAGCTTGAGTTCGCTCTTCACCTTGTCGACGATCTGCAGCAGGATCTCGTGCGAATAGCCCATGACCTCCTTGCCGTCGGTGTACGAGAACGGGATCGACGATTCGCGATAGCCAAGCGAGATCACGCCGCTGTCCTTGATCTTCTTCAGCGTGTCGCCATCGGCGGCATGGGCGGCGCCGGTGGCCAGCAGCAGCGTGGCGGCCGCAAGCGCGTGGCGGGTGGCGGATCGGTGGGGGTGCAGTGATTTCATGTTCGCTCCTTGTAGTAGGGCTTGGTCAATGAGGCATGTTTCGTGAACGGCGTCGTGTCTTGCGCACGCACGGACACGGCATGAATCAGTACTTGCCTGCGGCGCTATGCGCGCGCAGCATCAAAATCCTCGGCTTCGATAGCCGGACGGCGCCCTGCCAGCCGGTCCGCCAGCAGCCCGGCGCTGCCCATTGCCAGCGTAAAGCCAAGCGCACCGTGGCCCAGGTTCAGCCACAGCCCGGACACCCGCGACGGCCCTACCAGCGGCAGGCTGTCCGGCGTGGCCGGGCGCAAGCCGGCCCACGGCTGCAGCTGCGCCAGCGGCAGGTCCGGCACGATGCCCTCGAACAGCTCGCGCGTCTGGGACACCAGCGTGCCGACCCGCTCCGGGTCGATGCGGGTGCCGCCGCGCACCAGGTCGGCCATGCCCGCCACCCGCAGGGTATTGCCGATGCGCGCGTAGACGATCTTGTTGGCAAAGTCCGTCACGCTGATATGCGGCGCGCGCGCGCCGCTGGCCAGCGGCACCGTGATGCTGTAGCCCTTGAGCGGCCACAGCATCGGCCGCACGCCCAGCGGGCGCAGCAGCGGCACACTGCCGATGCCGCCGGCCACGATCACCACGTCGGCCGGCACCACGCCGCTGGCGGTACGCACGCCGGTCACGCGCCCGCCCTGCTGCAACAGATCTTGCACGACGGTGCCGAAGCGCATCGACACGCCGGCGTGCGCCCCGTCTTGCAGCAACCGTGCCAGCGACAGGCAGAAGCGGTGGCAGTCGCCCACTTCCTCGCTCGGCGTGTAGATGGCGCCGGCAATCTCGTTGTGGATGCCGGCCAGCGCGGGCTCCAGCGCCACGCAGGCATCGCGATCCAGCGCCTGCTGCTCGCAACCCAGGCTGGCCTGGTAATCCAGCAGCCGGCAGGCCGCGTCGAACGCCGCCACATCGCGGTGCACAACCAGTTTGCCGCGCCGCGCAAAATCGAAACCGGCGCCCACATCATCATGCTGGTGCCGGGCCACGAAAGCCTGCATCAGGTCGCGTGAGTAGAACCCCAGCCGCAGCAGCTTGCGCGTGGTGGCTTCACTGGTGGCGGCATTGCAGGCGCCCATGAAGGCTGCCAGCCAGCGCCACTGCGCCGGGTCGGCCGCGGGCCGGAAGCGCATCGGCGAATCGCGCCGCAGCAGCCAGCCCGGCACCTTGGCCATCACGCCCGGCCCGGCCAGCGGCGCCACATAGCTGTAGCTTAGCTGCCCGCCATTGGCAAAGCTGGTCTCTTCGGCCGGCCCGTCGTGGCGCTCCAGCACCGTCACCTGGTGGCCGTCCTCGGCCAGGCGCCATGCCGTCGTCATGCCGACCACGCCGGCGCCCACGATCACTACCTGCATTGCCATCCTTTGATTGCTTCGCCCTGATCCGCCAAAGCGTAGTGCAGGCGGCGCGGATTGCCCAATGCGAATACGTGCCAGAATATGTCATCAGGCTATGGATGCCTGCCCGCTTCCCGGATTGCCATGCGCTTGCGCCAGATCGAAGTCTTCCGCGCCGTGATGCTGACCGGCACCGTCAGCGAGGCCGCGCGCCTGCTGCACGTGTCCCAGCCGGTGGTCACGCGCGTGCTGCAGCATGCCGAGGCCTCGCTCGGCTTCCGCCTCTTCGAACGGGTGCGCGGCCGGCTGCAGGCCACGCCCGAGGCCAACGCGCTCTATGGCGATGTCGAAAGGCTATATGGCGAGATCGAGCGCGTGCGCCGGGTCTCGGAAAGCCTGCGCCACAAGGGCGCCGGGCGGCTGCGCGTGGCCGCCACCCCCAGCCTGGCCAACCCGCTGCTGGTGCCGGCGGTGCGGCGCTTCTGCGCGCGCCACCCGGACACGCAGGTGCAGGTGCTGACCCACCATACCGACGAGATCGTCGGGGCGCTGCTGACCAACCAGATCGACCTGGGCTTTGCCTTTGCGCCGCCGGGCCACGAGGCCATCTCCAGCGAGCCGGTGGCCAGCGGCCGCATGCTGCTGGCGGTGCCGCGCGGCCAGCCGCTGCCTGCCGGCGGGCGCCGCCAGGTGGTGCCGATGCAGCGGCTGATGGAGCGCTCCTTCATCGGCTATGACGACAACAGCTCGCTCGGGCTGCTGGTGCGCCAGACCCTGGCCCGGCACGCGCTGGAGCCGCGCTCGACGCTGGAGGTGCAGACCTATTCGCTGGCGCTGGCCCTGGTCGATGCCGGGCTGGGCGTGACCCTGCTGGACCAGTACACCGCGCTCAGCGCCAGCCCGGAGCGGGTCGCGCTGCATGACGTGGCGCCGGTGCTGCCGTTCGAGATCCAGATGCTGCGCGCCAGCCACCGCGCCGGCTCCAGCCTGGCCGACGACCTGCGCGCGCAGTTTGCGCTGGCCGCCGGGGAACTGGCCGCAACGCTGCCGCAGCGGCTGGAAGCCCCGGCCGCCAGCTTTGACGCCGCGCCCCGGAGCCGCGATTGACAGCCGCGCTCGCCGTGCACCATCATCAAGCCGCCTGCAGGCACAACCTGCATGCGCCAAACCGCCTATGTTCGTCCTGACCCTGATCGCCCTTGTCCTTGTCAGCGCCTTTTTCTCGGTCTCCGAGATCGCGCTGACTGCCGCCCGCCGCACCAAGCTGCAAGTCCTGTCGGAGCGCGGCGATGGCCGCGCCACGCGCGTGCTGCGGCTCAAGGAAGAGCCCGGGAATTTCTTCACGATCGTGCAGATCGGCGTCAACAGCGTGGCCATCCTGGCCGGTATCCTCGGCGAGAAGCATGTGTCGGACCTGCTGCTGGAAACGCTGTCGCCCTATATGCAGGTGGTCCATGCGCAGCGCACCGCCAATATCGGCTCGTTCCTGATCGTGACGCTGCTGTTTATCCAGTTTGCCGACCTGATCCCCAAGCGCATCGCCATGACCTTCCCCGAGCGGTGCGCGCTGGCGGTGATCGACCCGATGCTGACGCTGCTGCGCGTGCTCAAGCCGCTGGTCTGGATCTTCAACGCCGCCGCCGATGCCACGCTGCGGCTGCTGCGCCTGCCGACCAAGCCGGTCGACCAGATCACTACCGAGGACATCGCCGCGATGGTCGATGCCGGCGCCGAGGCGGGTGTGCTGCACAAGCACGAGCTCCATCTGATCGAGAACGTGTTCGAGCTCGAGTTCAAGAGCATTACCGCGATCATGACGCCGCGCGACGACGTGGTCTACCTGAGTCTCGACGAACCCGCCGACAGCGTGCGCCGCAAGCTGGTCAACCAGCCGCACGCGCAATACCCGGTGTGCGGGCACGACCTCGACGACGTGCAGGGCTATATCGATTCCAAGGACATCCTGCAGCTGCTGCTGGCCGATGAAAGCGCCGCCGCGATCGGCAATATCGGCCGCCACCACGACAAGAACGTGCTGGTGATCCCCGACACGCTGACCCTGTCCGAGGCGCTCACGCGCTTCCGCGAGATGCACCAGAACTTTGCCGTGGTGATGAACGAGTACGGGCTGGTGGTGGGCATCGTCACGCTGGACGATATCGTCGGCGCGCTGATGGGAGACATCCTGTATTCCAGCGAGGACGAGCAGATCGTGCGGCGCGACGACAGCTCCTGGCTGGTCGACGGCCTCACGCCACTGGTGGACCTGAAGAAGGCGCTGGATCTCGACACCCTGCCCGGCGAAGACTATGTCGACACCGCGGCCGGGCTGGTGATCTACGCGCTCAAGCGCATCCCGAAGAAATCCGAGTCGATCACCGTGGCGGGCTTTCGCTTCGAAGTGCTGGACATCGACCATCACAAGATCGACCAGCTGCTGGTGTCGCGCCTGCCGCAAGCGCCGGAAGCTGAAGCGCCAGCGCCGCTGGCGTAGGCGCGACGGCCTGCCGGTAGCGCTCCAGCGTATCCGGCAGCCGGAACCACGCCACATAGCTGAACGCCACCACCACCGTTGCCGCCGCCACCGCGCCCAGCCGCCATGGCGCCACCGATTCCTTCGGCGCCGGCACATGCAGCGTGCGGTAAGCCGTGCCGAGCAGCGCGATCCATGCCAGCCCCAGCGCATAGCCTGCAGCGACATCCGACAGCCAGTGCATGCCCAGGTACAGCCGCGATACCCCGATCGCCGCCACCGCCACCACGGTCAGCGCCAGCACCGGGATGCGCACGCGCCACGGCTGGCGCAGGCACATCAGGAAGGCCAGGAAGCCATAGGTGACCATGCTGCTGGTGGCGTGGCCGCTAGGGAAGGAATACGATTCCAGGCCGCTGTAGATGCTGGCCGGGCGCACGCGCGCCATGCCCAGCTTGAGCGCCATCACGCAGGCGCGCGCACCCAGCAGCGCGGCGGCCCAGTACAGCGCCACCGTCCAGGCGCGCCGCCAGCACAGCCACGCGAACACCGCCACGCCCACCGCCACGGAAATGCGCGCGCCGCCCAGTTCGGTCACGGCCACCATCGCGATATCGAGCCAGTCGGTGCGCAGGGCACGCAGCCATGCAAACACGATCTGGTCGATGCGCACCACGCCCCCGCTTTCGGCGACCTCGCCGGCCAGCCAGAACAGCGCGCTGCCGCAGGCCAGCAGCACGGCGCCGGCCAGCAGCACCACCAGCAGCTCGGCCATGTCACGCTCGAGCACGCGCAGCGTGAGCGTTGTTACACGCCTGCGCCGCGGTTGTGCAGCCACGCGCGCGGACAGCGCGTCGGCGCCCCACACGCGCCACCGGTCCAGCCAGCGCACCACCGGCCGCAACAGCGCCACCAGCAGCGGCACCAGGCTCAGCAGCAGCACCGTCACCAGCGTGAACAGCGCAAGCAGCCCCAGCGCCGTGCCCGGCGTGAGCCAGGCCTCGGCGAAGGCGCTCGCGCGTGCCGGCACGTCAATCACGGGACGCGCCCGCCGCGCCGACGATGCGGGCGATATTGGCGCGAGCCGGCGCCTCGCAGTCGGCAAATGCGTCGGTCAGGAAAAGTTGCGGGCGCTGCGCCAGCTTGCCCAGGAACGCCGCGCGGCGGCGCATGAATTCAGTCTCCAGCGCCTCCCCCTGGAGACCGGTGCGCGCGGCCAGCAAGGCGCGGTTCTCGGCGAACACGTCCAGGCTATGGGCATCGAACATTGCCGGCGCCGCGGCCAGCCTGAGCAGGTCGAGATCGAGCACGGTTTCGGCGCCGGCAATGCTTGGGCCATGGCCGCGCGTATCGAGCACGATCTGCGCGGCACGGTCCAGCACCGCGCGGTCCTCGCCGGGCGCCACCGTTTCGATCAGCGCCGCCGACGCCGCCTCGTTGTGCTCGGACCCCGCCACATAGACCGCGTCGTGGCACAGCACCGCCAGCGCCTGTGCGCGGTCCAGCGCAATGCCGCGCGCGTGGGCGGTCTCGAACATCTCCAGGATATGGCGGCGGTCGTGGTAGTGCCGGTAAGGCGTGTCGTGCAGCGCCAGCACATCGAGCACCGCCTGGCGCGGCAGGAAGTCCAGGCACGCCAGCGCCGCGGGCCAGGCGGGCGCAAAGCGCGGCACCTCGCCCTGCGGCGTGGCCACCGGCTCGCTGAACACATCGGCGCGGCGCACCCACAGCAATGAGGGATCGCGCATCGCGCGATAGACCACCACCGGCGCGAGATCGGCCTCGAAGCGGCCGATGCCGACTGCCGTGTAGGCGCCGCCCTTGTAGTGCCGGTACGGCATGCCGGCGACCAGGTTGGGGTCGGCCGGCAGTTCGGCCAGATCGCCGTGGAAGACCGGTGCTGGGGGTTGGCTGGCGGGTGGCTGTGTCATGGTGCGGCATCCTGCGTTGCGGATCGCCATGATAGTGCACCCGGCAGCGCGTCCGGTATGGAGGCCAGTGCGGCAGCCCATGCCCGCCACATGAAAAACTGGCCTCGGAAAAACAAAACCGACGCGCACTGTCGTGGGTGTCGGCCGATCTCGCGTCTGTCTTGAGGCCAGGAACTGCGATTGCAGCGACGACCATATCCAGTCGGTCGACGAGGAAATCCAGCAGCACCTTTATCGGATCGAAATCCCACAGCAGATCCAACTGTCGATTCGCGGATTGTCTCACGCCCGTGAAAAGAGGACGGGGCCGGCCAGGCGCAGCCATCCTCGGATCGGCCGATCGTGCTGTAGCCGACGAAGCAGCGCTCACTCGAGACGCATCAAGTGACGCCATTCGGTACCCATATTGTCGTCGGTGACCTGCCTCAGCCCAATGGTGCGGGCCAGGATGCGCGGACAGGTTTCCATGGGATCCTCGCGATGAGAGCTATCACCGTGCAGCGAGGATTCCCACTGGGTCATCCAGGCATTTGCGACGAGGCGGTCTTGGCCGCGACCCACGTCGAGGATCGGCCGGCCATCGATGCGATAGGCTTCCAGAGTGCGGCGGAGGTGTTCGAAGTCCCAGGCCAGCGGTGCACGCGACACAACCATATGATTGCTGAAACGCGCCCCGTGGGGGAATGCCAGACAAGCCGTGCGCTGAACCCGCTCCGAATCGGTGGTGTTGTAGTAAAGGACTCCCCCTGGCGTCAAGTGGGCATCGGCCAGTTGAAGGAATTCGGCGGACAGCAGATTGGTGGCATTGGCCCTGAAATGCCAAGTCGTATTAGAGACGATAGCGTCAAAGCGCCGTTCGCGGTTCATGCGCAACCAGCGGCGTCCGTCGTCAATCACGAGAGTCACCTTGGGGTTGCTCAGTACAGATGCAACTTCCGCCGAACCCGCCACCAACTCAACGTAGCCGGGATTGATCTCCACGATTGTCAGCGATCGCACCTCCGGATTGTTGGCAATCACCTGCGCCCACGAACCGGATGAAAGTCCGATCATCAGCACGTCGCGCGGGTGGCGGTGGAACAGGTTCAGCGCATAGGGACGAAAGATGCCATTTGTGTCATGCCGCAGATCGACGTTAAAACGGCCGTCATACATACCGCCGCCATACACAGTACCCTCCCGGTCGACTGTGATGATGCCGCTGCGGTTTTCGATCACGTGGGCGAAAGGCCCCTTGGCGTCGGATGAACCTTTCCATAACAGCGTTTCCAGTACGCCGTTACTAAGCGCAGGCAGCGCCGCTACGGTCAACATGCCCATAGCGGCGGCCCAGCCGACATGCCAGCGCTTCACCACCGGTGGCAGAGGCAGCCATGCGTGCAGCAACAAGGAACATGCGACACCAGCCCCCACCAGCACCATGGAAATGCTGACCAGTCCGAGATGCTCCATCAGGACAAACCCGGTAAGGATGCTGCCCGTGACAGAGCCGACTATGTTGGCGAGATAGAGTAGCGCAATGCGCATGCCGGCATGGCCATCAGGGGACACGCCCCAATGGGCCAGGCAAGGTAGCAGCGCCCCCCAGTTGCGGGCCACCACGAACACCACCAGCAGCGAGACGCCAAACTGCGCGCCACCGGGCACGGGGAAATGCGCCAGCAGTGGAAGAAACAGCAAGCCCACCAGATTGGCCTTGAACAGCGAGCCTGCCAACTGCCGCATGCCGTCTTCGAGCGCCCCGCCGCACCACTCCCCCGCCTGGCGCGATCCCGACGCGATGCCGATCAAAAATGCTCCCAAGGTAGCCGCGAAAGCCGAGGCGCCGCTCCCGGAGGCATAAGACACCGTGCGGAAGAAGAAGATCTCATATGAGAGCGAGATCGCCCCGCCAGCACAAGCCAGGGCCAGCACCGCGCCAAAGGGCAGGGCCGGTGTAGCGGTCGGTAGAACCTGCGATTGTGCCGCGCCCGTATCGCCCCCACCACTGTCGCGCCAGTGCGCGACCAACGCCCCGACCGCCACCGCTGCATTGATGGCAACCGCCACGTACACCGCAGCCTGCATGCCGAGAAAAGGGAACAGCAACGCCGTACAGATTAGGCAAGCGACGCCAGCCCCCAAGGTATTGACGTAGTAGAGCAAGCCGACGGAGCTGCCCACGTTACCAGAGCGTCGAGCCAGATGACCGACCAGGACCGGCAGCGTGGCGCCCATGAGCAGCGTCGGCGCCAGCACCAGCGCCAACGCCACTGCCGCTGTCGCGCTTAACGGCAGACCCAGCGCAAGGGTGCCAACCCGGTCGAAAACATCAAGCGACACGAGGCCGAAGGCTCCAGTGAGAAGCTCGATGGCTGCCAGCAGCGGAAGCAAGGCAAGGCCGCGTCGTTTCGACAGCAACCCGCCCGCGAGACTGCCGAGCCCAAGCCCCAGCATGAAGGCGGTGACGACGATAGTCACCGACTCGATATTGACACCAAGAATCCGAAACAGAGCGCGTTGCCATATCAGCTGGTAAATAAGAGCCGGAAATCCGGAAAAGAAAAACAAGATGCAGAGGGTATGCTTCCAACGTAGCGCAGTGGCATCCGCCGGGGCTTTGCCGCCGTCTTGAACCCGTGTTGCCGTCGGCAATGCGGTTGCGATCAAGTTTCTCGATTTCATGGTTCCCCCCTCCAGCCGACGATTATTCTTGTCGGTCGTGCGTTCGTGGTTCGAACACATCCGAAACACACCTCCTCAGCCGCACAGCCAGCCAATGCAAAAAGGGCATGCGGCGCGCGCCGGCTCAGACCGGCTGAGGCGCTGCGGCTGGTTCCGCCCTTGCTGGCGCACCCCTGCCGGCAAGCAAGCGCAGCGCGCCTGCTGTCAGCACCCACAATCCCACGCCAGCCACAACATCGATAAGAAAGTGGCCACCCTCGGTGGGTGTTGACACGATCAACAACAGGTTAAGCAGGCCGATGATCACCACGCCCACCCGCGTCCAGCGCATCGCCTGCACAAAGAACAGCGCCATGGCCGTGTGATAGGAGGGAAGCGATACCAGGCCCTGCATTTGTGCGAGGTCGAACACCCGCATCGATCCTTCACGCAGCGCGCTGAAGTGTGAAACGGTGGCCATTTCTGCAGGACTCGCCACGCCGAAGAAAACGAAGGCCCCCGTGGCCGGCCACGGTGCCGCAATCAGCAGCAGCAGCACGGATGAGAGCATCAGATTGGAAAGGAACTCCCGCAAGTAAGCAGCCCGCCCAAGCAATCCGACTAGCATTGGCACCAGCACCAGTTGAGGCAGACCGCTGGCGTAGGCCAGCTGCAAAACGAAGTTCAGTGTCGACTGCGCCCGCACCCAGGCATAGGCACGCGGCCAATCAAAGCCTAGCATCGCATCCAATGCCGCCAGCCTGGCGTCCACCAATGGAGGGGCAAGCGTGACAAGCAAGTAGGACAAGACGCACGTGACACTGGTGAATGCGACCAACAACGCGCCACACTGCGCTACCAGTGCCAGGCGTCGGTAGTGCAATCCGCGCGAAGTCGTCGTTATGCGTGGCAGGCCCGCAATCAAACTCAGCACCAGGGAGATGGCCGCCAGCATGGCCACCGCCAGGCAACGCGAGACTAGACCGCTATGCGTCACCGAACGCCCGCTGGCCATCAGCCAGACAAAATCCAGCACCAGAATTACGAGCACAATCGCCCATCGAATAGCGTCGCTGCGGGTAAACACCCTAGTATCGATTGTCATTTTGCAGCTCCCCCCGGAACCGTACGACGGCAAACCTAGGCATGCTTGAGGACGCATGGTGCATCCACTCGCCAACCTTCGGCGAGCCGACCTGCCTGCACTTTCTCTGCTCCAATCTCGGCGTTGTGACCCCACACCCACCCCATAGCGTTCGCGGAGGGCCTTGTACTTGATCTGCTTGTGTCCGCGGCGAGGATGTCCTGGGAGAAGTTCTGGGCCTGCACGGTCTTGGACTGTGCGAGGTCACATTTCACGCTTTGGTAAAAGGCTTGCGCAGCATAGCCCTGCCGGAACTCGCGATGGATTGGCCCAATGGCCGTCCCGGAAGCGCCCGAACAGATGAGCTCTTTGCGAGAGTAATCGTCCGACATGGTTTGGGCTGTCTTCCAGCCGTCCGGCGAGTTAAGCAGTCCTGTCCAGAATCGCTGCCCGACGGCGCACCCATTCTGGTCGAAGAACATCTCGCTGCCGGTGGACGTTGTTGCCTCCCGCCCGACAACATATGACTTGTAGTCGTTGCGTTGACAGGAAGTCGTGGCGCACGCGCCCAGCAACAAGGTGGTGGCTGGAACCGCCACTTTTAAACGCCTCATGACTCCCCCCGGGTAAGGCTTCGCTAAATTTTGCGACAGTTCTGCCACGGGAGGCATCCGCCAAAAGTAGGAGGGCTGGCAAGTCTCAGGAGGAGGGGGCCCGTCATCAGCCTATCGTTTCAGCACGGCTTGATCGCTCGGGCATTTAGCAATAAGGACGTTTATCCGCTGGGCGTCTAGTCATATTCGAATTGGTTGCCAGCGAGTCGACGCACGTGCTGCACGAAACTAGGCCCGTATCGCCAGCCGGCGGCATGGATGGACTCCCCATGCAGGAGTCTATCGCGTACGTCGGCCAGCGCTTGCGCCATCCCTCGGAGCGAGGGCGCGCCAGAAAAAACAAAACCGACGCGCACTGTCGTGGGCGTCGGTCTGAGTTTTACTACACTGTTGTTGCCTGCCGGTGGTCGATTCCGACAGCTTCTTGTTATGGCGGAGAGGGTGGGATTCGAACCCACGGTACCGTCGCCGGTACGCCTGATTTCGAGTCAGGTACATTCGACCACTCTGCCACCTCTCCGGTAACTTGTTGCCGTGTGGCGAAACCGAGATTATAGCCATGTCCAGCCAGCCGATGCAAGAGGCTGGCAGCGGATTTTTTCGGTTCGCTTTACAGCTCCGGCTCCAGGCGGGTGATGCCGCCCATGTACGGCTGCAGCGCGGCCGGCACCGTGACCGAGCCGTCTGCGTTCTGGTAGTTCTCAAGGATCGCCACCAGCGTGCGGCCCACGGCCAGGCCGGAGCCGTTGAGGGTGTGCACCAGCTCCGGCTTGCCCTGTCCCGTGCGCATGCGCGCCTGCATGCGGCGCGCCTGGAAGTCGCCCATGTTCGAGCACGAACTGATCTCGCGGTAGGTGTTCTGCGCGGGGATCCACACTTCCAGGTCATAGGTCTTGGTGCTGCCAAAGCCCATGTCGCCGGTGCAAAGCACGATGGTGCGGAACGGCAGTTCCAGCTTCTTCAGGATCGCCTCGGCGTGGCCGGTCAGTTCGTCCAGCGCATCGAACGATTGCCCGGCCGGCACCACCTGCACCAGCTCGACCTTGTCGAACTGGTGCTGGCGGATCATGCCGCGCGTGTCCTTGCCGTACGAGCCGGCTTCCGAGCGGAAGCACGGCGTATGCGCGACATAGCGCAGCGGCAGCTTCTCGCCGGCGACAATGGCGTCGCGCACGATATTGGTCAGCGGCACCTCGGCGGTCGGGATCAGGTAGAAGTTCTCGATGCGCTCGCCTTCCTCGCTGCCGACCTTGCGCGGCACCTTGAACAGGTCTTCCTCGAACTTGGGCAGTTGGCCGGTGCCGCGCATCGAGGCGGCGTTGACCATGTACGGCACGTACATCTCGGTGTAGCCGTGTTCCTGCGTATGGGTGTCGAGCATCAGCTGCACCAGCGCGCGGTTCATGCGCGCGAGGCCGCCGCGCAGCATCGAGAAGCGCGAACCGGTGACCTTGACCGCGGTGTCGAAGTCCAGGCCCAGCTTCTCGCCCACGTCGACGTGGTCGCGCACGGCGAAGTCAAACTGGCGCGGCTCGCCCACGCGGCGCACTTCGACGTTCTGGGTTTCGTCATTGCCCACCGGCACGCTTTCATGCGGCAGGTTAGGGATCGACAGCATCAGCTCAGCCAGGTGCGCCTGGATCTCGTCCAGCCGCGCGGCCGAGGCCTTGAGCGTGTCGCCGATGCCGCCCACTTCCGCCATCACGGCCGAGGCGTCCTCGCCCTTGCCCTTGAGCATGCCGATCTGCTTGGACAGGCTGTTGCGGCGGGCCTGCAGTTCCTCGGTCTGGGTCTGCAGTTGCTTGCGTTCGGCCTCAAGTGCCTGGAACGCCGCAACGTCGAGTTGGTAGCCGCGCGTGGCAAGGCGTTGCGCCACGGCGTCGATGTCTTTGCGGAACAGCTGGATGTCGAGCATGTTGCTAGGGTGAAGTGCAGGGCCAGCGACATGCCGGCGGACCCGCCATTTTACTGCACCGGCCCCGTCCGGCGCGAACTGGGCGATGCCAGGCCACCGCCGTGTTGCCGGCTCACGCCACCGCTCACTCCCCGCCCTTGCCGCCGTCCTTTGCCTTGGCCACGCGCTGCTCGCGATGCCAGGCGGCATCCAGCTCGCGCAGGTGGCGCAGCTTCTCGGCGATCTTGCCCTCCAGCCCGCGCGGCACCGGCTGGTACCAGCCCTGGGCCTTCAGGTCGTCCGGGAAGTAGTGCTCGCCGGCGGCGTAGGCCTCGGGCTCGTCGTGCGCGTAGCGGTACGCGTGGCCGTGGCCAAGCTCCTTCATCAGCTTTGTCGGCGCGTTGCGCAGGTGCACCGGCACCGCGCGCGACTTGTCCTTGCCGACGAAGGCGCGCGCCGCGTTGTAGGCGTTGTAGCCGGCGTTGGACTTGGGCGCCACGGCCAGGTAGATCAGCGCCTGGCCGAGCGCCAACTCGCCCTCGGGCGAGCCGAGGCGCTCATAGGTCTCGGCCGCGTCCAGCGTGATGCGGGCGGCACGGGGATCGGCCAGGCCGATATCCTCCCACGCCATGCGCACGATGCGCCGCGCCAGGTAGCGCGGGTCAGCGCCGCCGTCGATCATGCGGCAGAACCAGTACAGCGCCGCGTCCGGGTCCGAGCCGCGCACGGACTTGTGCAGCGCGCTGATCTGGTCGTAGAAGGCATCGCCGCCCTTGTCGAAGCGGCGCAGGTTTTCCGACAGCGCGCTGCCCAAGAGCGCGGTATCGATCTGCGCGGCACCGGCGGTGCGCGCCGCACGCGCCACGATCTCGATATTGTTCAGCAGCTTGCGCCCGTCGCCATCGGCCGAGGCCACGATCAGCTGCAGCGCTTCGTCCTGCCAGGTCACTCCGCCAAGTTCTTCGCTGGCGCGCAGCGCCAGCTGGGTCAGCTCGGCATCGTCCAGGCTCTTGAGCACATAGACCGCCGCGCGCGACAGCAAGGCGCCGTTGACTTCGAACGAGGGATTCTCGGTGGTGGCGCCGATAAAGGTGAAGAGGCCGCTTTCCACATGCGGCAGGAACGCATCCTGCTGGCTCTTGTTGAAGCGGTGGACCTCGTCGACGAACACCAGCGTGCGCCGCCCGTGCGCGCGGAACTGCTCGGCGCGCTCGACCGCCTCGCGGATGTCCTTGACCCCCGACAGCACCGCCGACAGCGCGATGAACTCGGCGTCGAAGGCACTGGCCATCAGCCGCGCCAGCGTGGTCTTGCCCACGCCCGGCGGGCCCCACAGGATCATCGAATGCGGCTCGCCGGACTCGAACGCCACGCGCAGCGGCTTGCCCGCACCCAGCAGGTGCTGTTGCCCGATCACCTCGTCGATGGTGCGCGGGCGCAGGCGCTCGGCCAGCGGTTGCCGGGAACGGTCGGGAGTATCGGAAAACAGCGTGTCCGCCACGGTATTCAAGCCTTGTGAATGCAGAACGCCACAGTGTAGACCATCGGCGCCCTGCCCTTGCGTGGCGCGCTAGGCGGCGAATGCGACCACGTCCTCGATCTCGACACGGATGCCGATGCGCTCGCCCACGGCATGGTTGTGGTGGGACGGCACCAGCGCCAGCACGCGGCCGCCGCTGGCCAGGCGCAGTGTGTACAGGATCTCGGCGCCGCGGAAGGCCTTGTGGACCACCTCGGCGCGCATCGGGCTGGCGTCGTCGTGGATGATGTCGTCGGGGCGCACCAGCACGTCGACGGCTGCGCCCGCGGGCAGCGCCAGCGGCGCCGCGGGGCGCAGCAGGCCGAGTTCCAGTTCAATCTCCGCAGTCCCGCGCAGCCGCCCCGCCATCAGCACGCCCTGCCCGATAAACCCCGCGACAAAGCGCGATGTCGGCCGGTGGTAGAGGTCGTGCGCGCTGCCCCACTGCTCGATCACCCCGTCGTGCATGACGCCGATCTCGTCGGCCATGGCAAAGGCCTCGTGCTGGTCGTGCGTGACCAGGATCGCGGTGGTGCCCTGCGCCTTCAGGATCGCGCGCACCTCCAGGCTCAGGCGTTCGCGCAGGTCGACGTCGAGGTTGGAGAACGGCTCGTCGAGCAGCAGCAGTTCCGGCCGCGGTGCCAGCGCGCGCGCCAGCGCCACGCGCTGCTGCTGGCCGCCGGACAGCTCATGCGGATACTTGCGGCCCGCGCCGGCCAGGCCGACCAGCTGCAGCACCTCGTCCACGCGCGCCGCGCGCCCGGCGCGGCTGGCCCGCACCAGGCCGAAACCCACGTTGGCCGCCACGTCCAGGTGCGGGAACAGCGCATAGTCCTGGAACACCATGCCGATGCGGCGCTGCTCCGGCGCCAGCATCGCCCCGGAAGACGACACGACCTGCCCGTCCAGCACGATGCGGCCATCCTGCAGCGGCTCGAAACCGGCGATGGCGCGCAGCACCGTGGTCTTGCCGCAGCCGCTGGGCCCCAGCAGGCAGGCGATATTGCCGCGCGCCACCGAGAACGACAGTCCCTTGACCACCGCATGGCGGCCGAAGGCGTGACGGATATGGTCCACCTCGATGACAGCGGCGCCAGCGCCAGTGACGTCAGCAGCGCCTGCGCGGGTCGCCGGCCGGCTGCGGGCCTGGGCGCCGGGCAAGCGTGAATAGGAATCGGTTCGCATGTGCGCATTATAGGGATGCAACCGGGGCCGGGACCGCCTTTCGGGGCGAAAGCGTGCCCCACATTGCTAGAATGCGGCAGCCCGCACGCTGTGCGTGGCACTTCCGCCCACTTTCCGACGCATGCTCCTGTCCAGCCGCCGCCGCTTCCACCCCCTGACCCTGGCCACCCTGGCGATGGCGCTGCTGATCGCCGTGCCGGTGCTGGTGATCGCCTCGGCCGTGCTGCTGCCCGCCGGCGACACCTGGCGCCACCTGATCGACACGGTGCTGGCGGAATACGTGCTCAATACCGTCTGGCTGCTGTGCGGCGTCGCCGTGGGAGTATTGCTGCTGGGGGTGACCACCGCCTGGCTGGTATCGACCTACCGTTTCCCGGGCCACACCGTGATGGAATGGGCGCTGGTCTTGCCGATGGCGATGCCCGCCTACGTCATCGCCTATGCCTACACCGATGCGCTGCAGTTTGCCGGACCCGTGCAGGGCTGGCTGCGCGAGCTGACCGGCTGGAAGGCGCGCGAGTACTGGTTCCCCGATATCCGCTCGCTGGGCGGCGCCATCGCCCTGTTCTCGCTGGTGCTGTACCCCTACGTCTACCTGACCGCGCGCGCGGCCTTCCTGCAGCAGACCCAGAACACGCTGGAGGCCGCGCGCCTGCTCGGCCACGGCACCTGGAGCCGGCTCTGGCGCGTGGTGCTGCCGCTGGCGCGCCCCGGCATCGTTGCCGGCACCGCCCTGGCGATGATGGAAACGCTGGCCGACTTCGGCACCGTCGCCTACTTTGCCATCCCGACTTTCTCCACCGGCATCTTCCGCGCCTGGTTTTCGCTTGGCGACAAGAACGCCGCGGCGCAGCTGTCAGCGTGCATGCTGCTGTTCGTCGCCGCCATCCTGCTGATGGAGCGCGCCAGCCGCGGCCGCGCGCAGGTTTACGGCAACCAGCGCCGCGCCGTGGCCTGGGCGCTGGACGACGCGCGCGGCTGGCTTGCGCTGGCCGTGTGCATGGTGCCGGTGCTGCTGGGCTTCCTGATTCCCGCGCTGATGTTGTGCCGCATGGCCTTCACCGACGGCGATGCGCAGTTCGGCCCGCGCTTTGTCGGGCTGGTGCGCAACAGCTTCCTGCTGGCCAGCGCCACCGCGCTGGCCGCGGTGGCGGTCGCGCTGGCGGTGGGCTACGCAGCGCGCGCGGCCAACGGCAAGCGCAGCTGGCTGATGCGCGGCCTGACGCGGCTGTGCGGCATGGGTTATGCGCTGCCGGGCTCGGTCATTGCCGTGGGCGTGCTGGTGCCGGTGGCGCGGCTCGACAACGCGCTGTCGGCCTGGCTGCAGCAGCAGTTCGGGCTCTCGGTGGGGCTGCTGCTGACCGGCGGCATCGCCGCACTGGTCTATGCGCTGCTGGTGCGCTTCCTGGGCGTGGCGCTGCAGACCGTCAATGCCGGGCTGGGCAAGATCACGCCCAGCATGGACGCCGCCGCGCGCAGCCTGGGCCACGGCCCAGGCGCCACGCTGCGGCGCGTGCATTTCCCGATGCTGCGCGGCAGCCTGCTGACCGCGGCACTGATCGTCTTTGTCGACGTGATGAAGGAGTTGCCGGCCACCTTCGTGATGCGCCCGTTCAACTTCGACACGCTGGCCGTGCAAGCCTACAACCTCGCTGCCGACGAGCGCCTGGCCGAGGCCGCCACCGCCTCGCTGGTGATCGTGGCCGTGGGCCTGCTGCCGGTGATCGTGCTGTCGCGCACGATCCGGCGCGAAGCACAGCGCTGAACTTCCGCCCCTTGCCGTTCCTGCCCTAAAGTCGCGCTCCCGCGCGCCGATAGCCTTTTATGGCCCGGCGTTCGCCCGGGAGCGAACAGCGGCATGCCTGCCGCGCAAGAACCTATGCTGCGATATCACATCCTGCTGTTCAAGTTGAACCGGCTGAGCCGCAACAAGCTGAGCGGCGTGGAAGAAGTCTCGCTGGCCGGTCAGCTGGCGGAGATGGTCGATTCGGCCGACACGGCCGCGCGCGTCATCGCTGACCTGTTCGATCACGCCAACCCGCAGGTGCGCCGCGTCGCCCTCAACGCGATCCGCCGCGCGCGGCAGTTCTCGTCGCCCGAACTGCAGCCCGCGCTGGTGCGCCGCATGGCCGATGCCGAAGCGGTGCTGCGCCATGACGCCGTCTGGATCGTGCAGGAAACCCGGATGGATGGCGCCGAACTGCGCGCCGCGCTGCGCCGCCTTGCCGGCAAGGTGCAGCTGCCGTGGGACGCCGAGCGCGCCCGCGCCAATCCCGGCGACACCGCGCTGGCGGCGCAGGTGCGCGCGCGCATGGCATTGGACAAGCTGCTGGAAAAGAGTGCGGCGGAGCGCAACCAGGCGCTGGCCGCGATGACGCTGGGCGGGACGCCGGACCAGCCCTATGCCGAAGGCACCGTCGGCCACAAGGGCGTGCTGCACCGGGCACTGGTGCGGCGTCAGGCGGGGCGGCGGCTCCACAGCAGCGTGAAGCTGACGTTCCGCAAGCTGGAGCCCACGCAGGTGACGGGGAACAAGCGGTTCCTGCTGTAGCAGGAACCGCGCTACTGCAAAGACCGTGGCGGCTTACTTGAAGCCGGCGCGGTCCACCAGCTTCTGTGCCTGCGGCTGGTACTTGCCCAGTTCGGCCACGTTGATGGTGTCGGACTTGAACGTGCCCAGCGCTTCCAGCGCCGGGTTGCTGACCTTCACGCCCTGCACCACCGGCCATTCGTTATTGCCATCGGCAAAGTAGCGCTGCGCCTCGTCGCTGGCCAGGTACTCCAGGAACTTGACCGCCGCTTCCTTGTTGGGCGCATGCTTGAGCATGCCGCCGCCCGAGACGTTCATGTGCACGCCCTGGCTCGACTGGTTCGGCCACAGCACGCCCAGCTTGTCGGCCACGGCCTTGTCTTCCGGCTTGGTCGACTTCAGCAGGCGCGCGATGTAGTAGGTGTTGGCGATGGCCACGTCGCACTCGCCGGCGGCAACCGCCTTGAGCTGGTCGGTGTCGCCGCCCTTGGGCACGCGCGCCAGGTTGGCGGCCACGCCGCGCGCCCATTGCTCGGTGCGTGCCTCGCCATCGTGGGCGATCAGGCTGGAGACCAGCGACAGGTTGTAGACATGGCCGCTGGAACGCGTGCAGACCTTGCCCTTCCACTTGGGATCGGCCAGGTCTTCATAGCTGGCGATATCGCCGGCCTTGACCGCGGTCTTGTTGTAGGCGATCACGCGGCCGCGCGCCGAGAAGCCGAACCATTCGCCATTGGCGTCCCGGTAGTTGGCCGGGATGCGCGATTCCAGCACCTTCGACTTTACCGGCGCAAACACGCCAGCCTGCTGGGCGCGCCACAGACGGCCGATATCCACCGTGATGAACACGTCCGCCGGGCTGTTGGCGCCTTCATTGCGGATGCGCTCCAGCAGCGGGTCTTCCTGGCCTTCGATGCGGTTGATCTTGATGCCGGTCTGCTTGGTGAAGTTGGCGTACAGCGCTTCGTCCGTCTGGTAGTGCCGCGCGGTATAGAGGTTGAGCACCTTTTCCTGCGCCGCCGCGGCGAGCGGCAGGGTCAGCAGGGCCAGCGCCGCAGCGCGCGGCAGCAAGGTTCGGATAGTGGTCTTCACGCGGATGGCTCCCCAGCATGGTTTGGGCAGCCGCCGGGGACTCCGAGGCCGCCCGGTTATTGGATTCCGGTCAGCGGGAAACAATATTGATTCTTGTTCAGGCGGTCAAATTACATTTCTGTAATGTTGGCCGCCGCTCCGGCCTCAGCCGCGGCGCACCCAGACTACCTTGCCGGCCTTGACGCCCAGGGTGCGGCGCTGCGGGTTGTAGTCCATGGTGCCGGGGAACTGCTGGCCGTCGCGCTCGCCCAGGCGCCACGCGCAGCCCTGCAGCAGGCCGATGACCTCGGCCTCGGTCTTGCCGACCAGGGCATCGTCGGCCAGCTTGTCGGCGGCGCAGCCCTCCGGCGTGCCACGCGCGCCTTGCGGGCCGGTCGGCGCGGGCGCCGGCGGCTGCGCCGCGCAAGCGGCCAGCAGGGCCCCGCCCGCCGCCAGCGTGGCGGCCTGGCGCGTCCAACGGCGGATGGTTCGCATCGCAATCATGTCGTTCTCCTGATGGGTATGGCGAGTATGAGGATGCTGGGACACGCGGCATACCGCGGCGTTCAGCTTCTTTGCACACCGATGTGAGACTTTTACCGCATTGCAACGTATTGCGCACATATTCCGTGTGGCGTCGGCTTGATCTGGATAAACCGGGCTACAACCCATGCGTGCTATCAGTGAGCAAGCGGGCCGGCAACGTCCCGCACCACTCCACCCAACGCGCATCCCCTTGCGCCTTCCCTGGGAGCAACGCATGACCGCAATGATGAAAGCCGCCGTTTTTGTCGAGCCTGGCCGGATCGAACTGGCAGACAAGCCCATCCCGGATATCGGCCCCAACGATGCCCTGGTGCGCATCACCACCACCACCATCTGCGGCACCGACGTGCACATCCTCAAGGGCGAGTACCCGGTGGCGAAGGGCCTGACCGTGGGCCATGAACCCGTCGGCATCATCGAAAAGCTCGGCAGCGCGGTGACGGGATACCGCGAAGGCCAGCGCGTGATCGCCGGCGCAATCTGCCCCAACTTCAACTCCTACGCGGCGCAGGACGGCGTGGCCTCGCAGGATGGCAGCTACCTGATGGCCAGCGGGCAGTGCGGCTGCCTCGGCTACAAGGCGACCGCGGGCTGGCGCTTCGGCAACATGATCGACGGTACCCAGGCGGAATACGTGCTGGTGCCCGACGCCCAGGCCAACCTGGCGCCGATCCCCGATGGCCTCACCGACGAGCAGGTGCTGATGTGCCCTGACATCATGTCCACCGGCTTCAAGGGCGCGGAAAACGCCAATATCCGCATCGGCGACACCGTGGCCGTGTTCGCGCAGGGCCCGATCGGGCTATGCGCGACCGCCGGCGCGCGGCTGTGCGGCGCCACCACCATCATCGCCATCGACGGCAACGACCACCGGCTGGAGATCGCGCGCAAGATGGGCGCGGACGTGGTCCTGAACTTCCGTAACTGCGACGTGGTGGACGAGGTCATGAAGCTGACCGGCGGGCGCGGCGTCGACGCCTCGATCGAGGCGCTGGGCACGCAGGCAACCTTCGAGCAGTCGCTGCGCGTGCTCAAGCCCGGCGGCACGCTGTCCAGCCTGGGGGTCTATTCAAGCGACCTGACCATTCCGCTGTCGGCCTTCGCCGCGGGGCTGGGCGACCACAAAATCAACACCGCGCTGTGCCCCGGCGGCAAGGAACGCATGCGGCGGCTGATCAATGTGATCGAGTCGGGCCGCGTCGACCTGGGAGCGCTGGTGACGCACCAGTACCAGCTGGACGACATCGTCGCGGCCTACGACCTGTTCGCCAACCAGCGCGACGGCGTGCTGAAGATCGCCATCAAGCCGCACTGACGGCGGCGCCTCAGGTTCAGCCCTTGGCCCGGTCGGCCAGCGTCTTCATCGCATCGGCCGGCAACGGGCCGTGGCAGGTGCGCTCGCCGCCGGACTCGCTGACCACCAGCCATACCTGGTCCGGCTGGCCCTTCGGATGCAACAGCCAGGCCGGGCCGCGCGCATTGCTGCTGGGCGGCAGGTCTTCCAGCACGCCGGTGCTGGCCGATTGCAGCATCACCGCGCACTCGGCGGCGGGAACGCGCGTGGCCTTGAGGAAGCCGGGATTGCCCAGCACTTCGGGCAACCCCGAGTCCGGTGCGCGCAGGAAGGAATCGACATCGAACTTGCTGGCGCCGCCGCCGCTGCTGGCACATGCCGCCAACAGCAGCGCGCCGGCACTGGCCAGCAACACGGCGCGCTGGCGGCGCCGGGAACGGATGGTGACTGCGGGACCTTCCTGCGGATCGTTCATGGCGGGCCTCACTGCTTCATCACATCGGCGCCCTTGGGCACCGTGAACCGGAATGCATCGGCCGCCAGCGGCGGGTTTTTCTGCATGCCCGTGAAGGTCAGCAGGGTGGTGTTGCCGAAAGCGTCGCGCAGTTCCATGGCTTCAAGGTTGCCCGCCTTGAAGCCGATGCCGATGCGCTCGAACTGCGTGTCCTTGGCCTTGGGCGTCAGCTCCAGCCACTCTACGCCGTCGCGCGTCGGGCCGTTCTTGACCACGAAGTTCTTCTCCAGGTCGTTGCTGCCGAACAGGATCGCCGCCGGGCTGGAACCAAGCGCGCCGTCGAGCTTGCGCTCGGTAACCTGGTTCAGGTCCTTGTCGTAGATGTACAGGGTCTGGCCGTCGGCCTGCAGCAGCTGGTCGTAGGGCTTGGTATAGCGCCAGGTGAACTTGCCCGGGCGCGAGAATACAAAGGTGCCGCTGGAGGTGCCGGTCACCTTGCCGTTGGCGCCCTGCCCCTTGACCTGGCGCTGCGTGAACTCGCCGCGCGCGCTCTTCACGCCGGTGACAAAGCTCTGCAACTGGTCGGTGGCGGCGGCGTGGGCCGGCGCCTGGAGGGCAAACATCGCCAGCGCGGCGCAAGCCGACACGAGGATGCGATTTCGCATGGTTCGGGTCCTGGTAGTTGTAGGGTGCGTTGCCTGCGCCGCGTCGGGCACGGGCAACCTGTCCTTTTAGAGCCGCCGGCAGCCCGGGGATTCCGCGCGCCGCAAGCCGGCGGGTAACCGGATATTACGAAGGCTGCGCGAGCGGCGCTCAGTCATCTTCGCGGGCGGCACCGCCACCCTGCACCAGGATGTCGCGGTTGCCATTGCCCGACATGGCCGATACCATCCCGGCCTTTTCCATGTCTTCGAGCAGCCGCGCGGCACGGTTGTAGCCAATGCGCAGGTGGCGCTGCACCAGCGAGATCGACGCGCGCCGGTTCTTCAGCACCACCTCGACTGCCTGGTCGTACAGCGGATCGGCCTCGCCGCCGCCACCGCCAATGCCGGCACCGCCGCCAAACCCGTCGCCGCCGCCGGCGTCATCGGTCAGGCCGCCTTCGAGGATGCCCTCGATGTAGTTGGCCTCGCCGGATGCCTTGAGCTTTTCCACCACGCGGTGGACTTCCTCGTCCGAGACAAAGGCGCCGTGCACGCGCACCGGCAGGCCGGTGCCCGGCGCCAGGTAGAGCATGTCGCCCATGCCCAGCAGCGCTTCGGCGCCCTGCTGGTCGAGGATGGTGCGCGAGTCGATCTTGCTGCTGACCTGGAACGCGATCCGGGTCGGCACGTTGGCCTTGATCAGGCCGGTGATCACGTCCACCGACGGGCGCTGCGTGGCCAGCACCAGGTGCAGGCCGGCCGCGCGCGCCTTCTGCGCGATGCGGGCGATCAGCTCTTCCACCTTCTTGCCGACCACCATCATCAGGTCGGCCAGCTCGTCGATGACAATGACGATGGTGGGCAGCCGGTCCAGCGGCTCCGGGGCGTCCGGGGTCAGGCTGAACGGGTTGGGGATCTTCTCTTCGCGGGCCGCGGCCTCGTCGATCTTCTTGTTGTAGCCGGCCAGGTTGCGCACGCCCAGCTTGCTCATCAGCTTGTAGCGGCGCTCCATCTCGCCGACGGCCCAGTTCAGGGCATTGCCGGCCTGGCGCATGTCGGTCACCACCGGGCACAGCAGGTGCGGGATGCCCTCGTAGACGCTCATTTCGAGCATCTTCGGGTCGATCAGGATCAGGCGTACGCTTTCCGCCTTGGACTTGTACAGCAGCGACAGGATCATCGCGTTGATGCCGACCGACTTGCCCGAGCCGGTGGTGCCGGCCACCATGCAGTGCGGCATGCGGGCCAGGTCGGCCACCATCGGCTTGCCGGCGATGTCCTTGCCCAGCGCCATGGTCAGGCTGGACGCGCTCTCGTTGTAGACCTGCGAGCCGAGGATTTCCGACAGGCGCACCGTCTGGCGCTTCGGGTTGGGCAGCTCCAGCCCCATGTAGTTCTTGCCCGGGATGGTCTCGACCACGCGGATCGACACCAGCGACAGCGAGCGCGCCAGGTCGCGCGCCAGGTTCACCACCTGGCTGCCCTTGACGCCGGTGGCCGGCTCGATCTCATAGCGGGTGATGACCGGGCCCGGGTAGGCCGCCACCACCTTGACCTCGACGCCGAAGTCCTTGAGCTTCTTCTCGATCAGGCGCGAGGTGAACTCCAGGGTCTCGGCGCTGACGGTTTCCTGGTGCGGAGGGATCGGGTCCAGCAGCGACAACGGCGGCAGGTCCGAATCCTGGATATCGGCAAACAGCGGCTGCTGCTTCTCGCGCTCGACGCGCTCATGCTTGGGCACCGCCTGCGGGCGCACGATCTGCACCGGCGCCGCCTCTTCGATGCGCACGCGCTGCACCTCGACGGTTTCCTTGCGCTCGGTCTTGGCGGCCTCGCCGATGATGCGGTCCTGCTTGCTCTCGCGGCGGGCCTTGAAGCCCAGGAACAGGGTCTCGACAAAGCCGCCGACGTGCTCGGCCACGGTCAGCCAGGAGAAATGGAAGAACAGTGACAACCCGATCGCCAGCAGCAGCAACAGCAGCAGGGTCGCGCCGGTGAAGCCCAGCGCCACCTGCAGCCAGCCGCCCAGCAGGTCGCCCAGCACCCCGCCCGGCGCGCGCGGCAGCGCGGCGCGCAGCGGGTACATGCGGATCGCCTCCAGGCCCATGCTGGAGAACAGGGTCAGCCCGAAGCCGATCCAGCTGACGGTCACGCCCTGGCGGTGCAGGCCGTGGTCCGCGCGCTCGGGCAGCTCGGCGGTCAGCGTGCGCCAGCCGCGCCAGCAGCGGCGCACCAGCAGCACCGCCAGCCAGTAGGCGGAAAAGCCGAAGATAAAGAACAGCACGTCGGCCACCCAGGCGCCGACGCGCCCGCCCAGGTTGTGGATATCGGCCACCTGGTTGGCATGCGACCAGCCGGGATCAGTCTTGCTGTAGCTGGCCAGCACGCACAGGAAGCCCAGCGTGACGGCCAGCAGCAGGAACCAGCGGACCTCGCCCAGCAGTTTGCCGATGCGGGATGGCAAGGCTGAGGGATCGGTGCGGGTGGTCGTGGTAGCTCGGGCCATGCCTGGTTAAGACTCGCGTGTAAGGTGATTCCGGATGCGTTTCGGGCCGATGCCGGTATCGGTCAGTGGTCACTCACCGGGTGACTGACGGTCATCGTGGCGGCCATTTTAACGTGGCCCGAGACTATCGCACTCATTGGAATTTGCAACAGTGAGCAAATGCGGCTCCTCTTATAATGTCGCTTTCGAGCAATGCCGGTGGGCAGCATGCCGCACCGGCCACAGGAACGCATCATGGCAAAACACGCAAAAGTGCTGATTCTCGGTTCTGGTCCCGCCGGCTATTCCGCCGCGGTCTACGCGGCCCGCGCCAACCTGGAGCCGGTGCTGGTCACTGGCCTGGCACAGGGCGGCCAGCTGATGACCACCACGGACGTCGAGAACTGGCCGGGCGATGCCAAGGGCGTCCAGGGTCCGGAACTGATGCAGCGCATGCTGGCGCATGCCGAGGAATTCAAGACCGAAATCATCTTCGATCACATTCACACCGCCAAGCTGGTGGACGACAACGGCCAGCCGGCCCGCCCGTTCCGCCTGATCGGCGACGCCGGTGAATACACCTGCGACGCCCTGATCATCGCCACCGGCGCCTCGGCGCAGTACCTGGGCCTGCCGTCCGAAGAGTCCTTCATGGGCCGCGGCGTGTCGGCCTGCGCCACCTGCGACGGCTTCTTCTACAAGAACCAGGAAGTGGCCGTGGTCGGCGGCGGCAACACCGCCGTGGAAGAGGCGCTGTACCTGTCGCATATCGCTAGCAAGGTCACCGTGATCCACCGCCGCGACAGCTTCCGCGCCGAGCCGATCCTGGTCGACCGCCTGCTGCAGCGTGAAAAGGAAGGCCGCGTGGTGATCCGCTACGACAGCGTGCTGGATGAAGTGCTGGGCGACGATTCCGGCGTGACCGGCCTCCGCATCCGCGGCGCCAAGACCGGCCAGACGGAGGACCTGAAGCTGGCGGGCGTGTTCATCGCCATCGGCCACAAGCCCAACACCGACCTGTTCGAAGGCCAGCTGGCCATGGAAAACGGCTACCTGGTGACCAAGTCGGGCCTGCAGGGCGACGCCACCGCCACCAGCGTGCCGGGCGTGTTCGCCGCCGGCGACGTGCAGGACCATGTCTACCGCCAGGCCATCACCAGCGCCGGCACGGGCTGCATGGCCGCGCTGGACGCCCAGCGCTTTGTCGAAGCCCTGAAGTAAGCACAGCTCCCTCCGCCGGCCGGGCCGCCACGGCCCGCCGGCGCGTCCCCCCTGCGGCATCTCCTGCCGCCCCGCCAGTCGATATAATCTGCGCCGAGCCCCCGGAGATTCTCAATGACGCACGGCGCCCGCAAACCCGACCGACCGCCCCAACGTTTCGGCCTGAACGACCTTGCCAGGCTGCGCGACACCCTCAAGGCCGATACCGAGCGCCGCGAAGCCGAGCGCGTGGCCGCCGAGCAGGCCGCCCAGCGCGCCCGCGACGAGGCCGACGTCTTCCGCACCAGCGTGGGCCAGGTCAGCCAGCTGCGCGACCGCAACCGCGCCCCCGTGCCCGCCAGCAAGCCCGCCCCGGTGCCGGTGCAGTCGCGCCGCAACGACGAAGCGGTGCTGGCGGCCTCGCTGTCCGATGATTTCGACGTGGAAAGCCTGCTGGAAACCGACGAGACCCTGTCGTTCCGCCGGCCCGGCATCGGCATGGACGTGATCCGCAAGCTGCGCCGCGGCGAATGGGTGCCGCAGGACAAGGTCGACCTGCACGGCCTGCGCAGCGACGAGGCGCGCGAGGCGCTGGCCGAGTTCCTGCGCCGCTCGGTGCGCAACGGCGTGCGCTGCGTGCGCGTGATCCACGGCAAGGGCCTGGGCTCGCCCGACAAGCTGCCGGTGCTCAAGGGCAAGGTGCGCAGCTGGCTGGTGCAGAAGGAGGAAGTGCTCGCCTTCGTGCAGGCGCGCGAGGCCGAAGGCGGCGCCGGCGCACTGATGGTGCTGCTGCGCCAGCCGCGAACCTGACGCATCGCCACGGATGCACGTTCCGCTTGAGTTGCTGATGGGGCGGCTGCCCCTGATCCTCCACATCATGGAGGTGATCGGCGTGCTCGCCTTTGCGGTCTCGGGCGTGGTCGACGCGCGCAAGCAGCGCCTGGACGTGGTCGGCACCTTCGTGGTCGCGTTTGCCACCGCCTTTGGCGGCGGCACCGTGCGCGACGTGCTGCTGGACCGGCGCCCGTTCTACTGGGTCGACCACGAAGGCTACGTGCTGCTGATCTTCGTGATGTCGTTCGGCGCCTCGTTCGTGCTGCGCGTGGTCAGCCGCGTGGCGTCGGACCGGGCCATGATCGTGGCCGACGCGATCGGGCTGGGGCTGTTCTCGGTGACCGGCGCCTCGCTGGCGCTGGTGGCGCAGATGACGCCCACCGTAGCGGTGATGATGGGCATCATCTCGGCCGTGTTCGGCGGCGTGGTGCGCGACGTGCTGTGCAATGAGGTGCCGATGATCCTGCGCGACCGCTCGCCCTACGCCACCTGCTCCTTTATCGGCTGCTGGATCTATGTCGGCATGACCTGGCTGGCGGTGCAGCAGGAAGCGGCGCTGCTGACCGGGGCAGTGGCGATCATCGCCATGCGGCTGGTGTCGGTGCGCTACGGGTGGAAGCTGCCCAGCTGAAAGGTGCCCCGCCAACAAGAACGCCGCCCTGCAAGGCGGCGTCTTTCTATCCTGGCCCGTGGCTCAGACCGCGGCTTCGTCCTGCTCGCCGGTGCGGATGCGGATCACGCGCTCGATCTCGGTGACGAAGATCTTGCCGTCGCCGATCTTGCCGGTGTGGGCGGCCTTGACGATGGCGTCCAGCACGGTGTCCAGCTGGTTCTCGGCCACCACCACTTCGATCTTGATCTTGGGCAGGAAGTCGACCACGTACTCGGCGCCACGGTAGAGCTCGGTATGCCCTTTCTGGCGGCCAAATCCCTTCACTTCGGTCACCGTCAGCCCGGTCACGCCGACGTCGGCCAGGGCTTCACGCACCTCGTCGAGCTTGAACGGTTTGATGATGGCGGTAATCTGCTTCATGACTGGCCCCTGTTTATCGTTTGTTCACACGCCTGGCGGCGCATCGCCGCGGTCGCGGCGCTCTCCGGCTGGCATTTTACCAGCCCTTGGCCGCTTGCATTTCCGCCTACCCCACAGCCGGCGCGGCCGCAGCGTTGGCTAGCGCGCATCCGGGCACGCCCCCGCCCTGTGGATAAACCTGTGGACAGCCACTGGAGAAACTGTGCACAAGCCGCCACCCAAGAGCCAGGGCACGACCGGCGCTGCGCTCAATCCGGCACCTTCTCCAGGTCCGCCAGCCACACCACCGACTCTGAATCGCTCGGCGCACGCCAGTCACCCCGCGGCGACAGCGATCCGCCCGAGCCCACCTTGGGCGCGTTCGGGATGCACGAGCGCTTGAACTGGCTGGTGCGGAAGAAGCGGTCCAGGAAGATCGCCAGGTTGCGCTTGATCTCCGGCAGCCCATACTGGTTGCGCACCACATGCGGGCCATTGGGCCATACGCCGCGCTCGCGGTCGCCCCAGGCATGCAGCGCCAGGAAGGCGATCTTGGACGGCGTGAAGCCGAAGCGCAGCGTGTAGTAGAGGTTGAAGTCCTGCAGCTCATACGGGCCGATGGTGCTCTCGGTCTTCTGCTCGGGGCCGTGGTTGCTGTCGCCCGGGACCAGCTCGGGGCTGATGTCGGTGTCGAGCACGGCCAGCAGCACGTCGGAACCGCCCTCGCCCACCTGCCCGGTCTCGGCCACCCAGCGCACCAGGTGCGAGATCAGCGTCTTGGGCACGCTGGCGTTGACGTTGTAGTGCGACATATGGTCGCCCACGCCATAGGTGCACCAGCCCAGCGCCAGTTCGCTCAGGTCGCCGGTGCCGATCACGATGGCGTGGTGGAAGTTGGCCAGCCGGAACAGGTGGTTGGTGCGCTCGCCGGCCTGCACGTTCTCGAAGGTCACGTCATAGACCTTCTCGCCGGCGGCGTACGGGTGGCCCAGGTCCTTCAGCATGGCCAGGCACGACGGGCGGATATCGATCTCGGTCGCGGTGCAGCCCACCACCTGCATCAGCTGGCGCGCCTGCATCAGCGTGCGGTCGCTGGTGGCAAAGCCCGGCATGGTGTAGGCCAGGATATTGGCGCGCGGCAGCCCCAGGCGGTCCATCGCCTTGGCGCAGACCAGCAGCGCGTGGGTGGAATCCAGCCCGCCCGACACGCCGATCACCACCTTGCTGATCTTGCTGGCCGACAGGCGCTGCACCAGCGCCTGCACCTGGATGTTGTAGACCTCCATGCAGCGTTCGTCGCGCTGGCGCGGATCGGCCGGCACGTACGGGAAGCGCGCCACGTTGCGCGCCAGCGGCAGCGACTTTTCCAGCGTCAGGTCGAGCGGGAAGCGGACCACGCGGAACTTGTCCACTTCTGCCTTGTGCCGCCGCACCGAGTGGCCGAAAGTCACCTGGTGCATGCGCTCGCGCGACAGCCGCTCGACGTCGATATCGGCGCAGAGCAGGTGCGAGGTATCGGCAAAGCGCTCGGATTCGGCCAGCAGCTCACCGTTCTCACAGATCAGCGCCTGGCCGTCCCAGGCCAGGTCGGTGGAGGACTCGCCCTTGCCGGCCGAGGTGTACAGGTAGGCCGCCAGGCATCGCGCCGACTGCTGCGAGACCAGCTGGTGCCGGTAGCCGGCCTTGCCGACCACGATATTCGACGCCGACAGGTTGACCAGCACCGTCGCCCCGGCCAGCGCCGCGAACGACGACGGCGGGATCGGCACCCAGACGTCTTCGCAGATTTCCGCGTGGAAGCGGAAGTCGGGGATGTCCTCGATATCGAACAGCAGCCCGGCGCCGAACGGCACGTCCTGTCCCAGCAGCTGGATGGACTCGACCGCGGCGTTTTCGGCGGCGCTGAACTGGCGCGCCTCGTAGAACTCCGAGTAGTTCGGCAGGTAGGACTTGGGCACCACGCCCTGGACACGCCCGCGCGCCACCACCACGGCGCAGTTGAACAACTGGTGCTCGACCCGCAGCGGCATACCGACAATCAGCGCCGCCGGCAGCTTGCGCGAGGCCTCGACGATGGTGGCCAGCGCCGCCTCGCAGGCGTCCAGCAGCGCGCGCTGGTGGAACAGGTCGTCGCAGGTATAGGCGGAGATGCCCAGCTCCGGGAACGCCACCAGCACGGCGCCCTTCTGTGCCGCCTGCGTCGCCAGGGCAATGGTCTCGGCGGCGTTGAAGGCCGGGTCGGCCACCCGGCAGACGGGCACGCCCACCGCGACACGCGCAAAGCCGTGGGAATACAGGTTGAAAAACGGGTTCTTCATATCGGGCCTTGGTTATCGGACGGACCATGCCGCGCGCAGGCGGGCCGCCTGAAGCATCCCGGGATGCCTCGGCAGCACTGGTGACGAGGATGCTCCATTTTACGACGGCCGCCCCGCGCCTGCCGCGCAGCACAGCAACAGCGCATCGTTTCCGGTAGACTCGATCGATCCACAGACGGGAACTGGTGCAATGCAGTCTGAATCATGCGCGCTCGGCGAGGGCAAGGACCAGCGCCAGCCGGCACAGCACAAGCGCAAGGCGGCAGGCGACCCTGCGCAGGAATACCGTACCGAGATCATCTCCGACCTGGGCGAGATCGATGCCGCCGCCTGGGACGCCCTGGTGGCGCACCACGCCGACGCCACGCCGTTCCTGAAGCATGCCTTCCTGCACGCCCTGCACACCAGTGGCAGCGCCTGCGCCGAGACCGGGTGGAACCCGCGCTACCTGACGTTGTGGGCGCCCGCCACGGACGGCCACCCGGAACGGCTGGCTGCGGCCATGCCGCTCTACGCCAAGGCGCATTCCTATGGCGAATATGTCTTCGACTGGGCCTGGGCCGACGCCTATGCCCGCAACGGGCTCGAGTACTACCCCAAATGGCTGGCGGCAATTCCCTTCACGCCGGTGCGCGGCGCGCGGCTGCTGGCCGAAGACGCCCATGCGCGCCGCCTGCTGCTGCAGATGGCGCTGGCGCTGGCCGCTGAAAGCCAGATGTCGTCGCTGCACATCCTGTTCCCCGACGAGGCCGAGGCCGCCCTGATGCAGCAGGCCGGCATGCTGATGCGGCACGGCGTGCAGTTCCACTGGACCAATGACGGCTACGGCAGCTTCGACGACTTCCTCGCCACGCTGTCGCAGAAAAAGCGCAAGAACATCCGCGCCGAGCGCCGCCAGGTCGCGCAGGCCGGCATCACCTTCCGGCGCCTGCGTGGCACGCAGATCGACGGCGACGCGTGGAAGTTCTTCAACCGGTGCTATCGCCAGACCTACCGCGAGCATCATTCCACGCCCTACCTGAACCTGGATTTCTTCCGGCGCATCGGCGCCGCCATGCCGCAGCACCTGCTGCTGGTGATCGCCGAGCGCGAGGGCCAGCCCATCGCCAGCTCGCTGCTGGTCTATGACGATACGCCTGAAGTCAGCACGCTCTACGGGCGCTACTGGGGCGCGCTGGAGCACCACGCCTGCCTGCACTTCGAGACTGCGTACTACCAGCCGCTGGAATTCTGCATCGAGCAAGGCATAGGCACCTTCGAAGGCGGCGCCCAGGGCGAGCACAAGATGGCGCGCGGCTTCCTGCCGGTGGCCACGCGCTCGGCCCACTGGCTGGCGCATCCTGCCTTTGCCGATGCCGTCGAGCGCTTCCTGGAACGCGAGCGCCAGGGCATCGACGCCTACCTGGACGAGCTGGGCGAACGCAACCCGTTCGCCCGCGCCTGAAGACTCCGCGCAGCGATCAACGCCACATCCGCCGCAGCGTGTTGTCGCCCAGCATGTAGTGGTGGAACAGCGACGCCATCGCATGCAGCCCGATCACCAGGTAGAACGCGGTGCCCAGGGTCTCGTGGATTGCCTTGACGGTGTCCTTCAGCGCCGGGTCGGCCGCCACCAGCGCTGGCACTTCCATCCCCAGCGAAGGCAGCGCCAGCAGGTGGCCGCCGGCGTTCATCGCCAGCAGCCCCAGCAGCGGCTGGGCCAGGATATACAGGTAAAGCACCCAGTGCATGGCCTCGCCGGCCAGCTGCATCCAGCGCGCGCCCGGCTCCGGCGCGGGCGCCCCGCGCACCAGGCGCCACAGCAGGCGCGGCACCGCCAGCACCAGCACCAGCGCACCCGCCCATTCATGGACCGTCATCGCCAGTGCGCGTGGCGGCGTGCCCTTGGCGAAGTTGCCCTTCAGTTCGATGGCGGCATAGGCCAGCGCCACCAGCAGGAACACCGCCCAGTGGAAGCACACCGCCAGCCGGTCATAGCGGCGCGACGGCGACAAGGCCT
The DNA here is from genome assembly GCF_054072015.1 of Cupriavidus sp. CP313. NCBI lineage: Bacteria > Pseudomonadati > Pseudomonadota > Betaproteobacteria > Burkholderiales > Burkholderiaceae > Cupriavidus > Cupriavidus sp. CP313. The sequence goes on from NZ_JBSVZB010000022.1 coordinate 155,302, forward strand.
GCGGCAATGCCTGGATTTCGGTGATGGAATGCATGGGGACTCCTCTTGTCAGCACCCGCACAGCGTAGCGCAAGGCACTTGCGCGGGTACTGCCGTGCGTCAAGCGCGCGGCAACAAAAAACCCCGCCGGAGCGGGGCTTCTTCAGCGGCGGTTCAGCTTACTTCTTGTAGTTGGCCACGCCGTCGGTGATTTCCTTGTGGGCTTCCTCGATGCCGGCCCAGCCTTCGACCTTGACCCACTTGCCGGCTTCCAGTGCCTTGTAGTGCTCAAAGAAGTGCTTGATCTGGTCCAGCTGGTTCTGCGGCACGTCCGACAGGCCCTTCATGTAGGCGGTGGCCGGCGACAGCTTGTCCACCGGAACAGCCACCAGCTTGGCGTCCACGCCCGCCTCGTCGGTCATCTTCAGCATGCCGAGTGCACGGCAGCGCACCACGGCGCCGGCCAGGATCGGGAACGGCGACAGCACCAGCACGTCCACCGGGTCGCCGTCGCCCGACAGCGTCTGCGGGATATAGCCGTAGTTGGCCGGATAGCGCATGCCGGTGCCGATAAAGCGGTCGACGAACAGCAGGCCGGTTTCCTTGTCGGCCTCGTACTTCACCGGATCGCTCTGGGCCGAGATCTCGATGATGACGTTGAAATCGTTGGGGATGTCCTTGCCCGGGGTTACGAGGTTGAAGCTCATGCGGTTCTCCAGATGCCTGCGCGGTGTTGTTGGATGGCGGGCATTATAGCGGCTCATGCCTGACCGCAGGCTGACAGCTGGGCCAGGCACGGCGCATTGCACGCTGGCCGGTGTCGGCGATAATGGCGCATTCTTCAGCCGTCACTGAATAGCGCAGCCGCCACGCTGCCCCCCTGTTGCACCCGCTGCCCCGGAGCCATCCATGCACGCCCAGCACTTCGTCGCCAACCGCCTGATCGCGCCCGACAACGGCCTGCGCATCAAGGTCTTCGATCCGTCCAACGGCGAGCCGTTCGCCGAGATCGCGCGCGGCAACGCCACCGATATCAACGTCGCCGTCCATGCGGCCCGCCAGGCAGCCGAAGGCGCCTGGGGCCAGATGGCCCCGGCCGAGCGGGTGCGCCTGCTCAACCGCGTCGCCGTGGCGCTGATCGCCCACGAGGACGAACTGGCCGCGCTCGAGGCCCGCGACACCGGCAAGCCGCTGCGCCAGGCGCGCGCCGATGCCCGCGCCGTGGCCCGCTATTTCGAGTTCTACGCCGGCGCGGTCGACAAGCTGCACGGCCAGACCATCCCCTACAACCCCGGCTACACCGTGCTGACGGTGCGCGAGCCGCACGGCGTGACCGGCCACATCATCCCGTGGAACTACCCGCTGCAGATCTTCGGGCGCAGCGTGGGCGCGGCGCTGGCCACCGGCAACGCCTGCGTGGTCAAGCCGGCCGAGGACGCCTGCCTGTCGCTGCTGCGCGTGGCCGAGATCGCCGCCGAGACCGGCCTGCCCGAAGGCGCGCTCAATATCATCACCGGCTACGGCCATGAAGCCGGCGCTGCGCTGGCGCGCCACCCGGGCATCAACCATATCTCGTTCACCGGCTCGCCCCAGACCGGCAAGCAGGTGGCCCAGCTGGCCGCCGAGAACCACGTGCCGGTCACGCTGGAGCTGGGCGGCAAGTCGCCGCAGATCGTCTTTGCCGATGCCGACCTGGATACGCTGGTGCCGGTGGTGGTCAACGGCATCGTGCAGAATGCCGGCCAGACCTGCTCGGCCGGCAGCCGCCTGCTGGTGGAGCGGCCAGTCTATGACGCGCTGCTCGACCGGCTGGCGTCGGTGTTCGAGTCGCTGCGCGTGGGCCCGTCCGAGCTCGACCTGGAATGCGGGCCGCTGATCAGCCGCAAGCAGCAGCAGCGCGTGTGGGACTTTGTCTCGGATGCGCAGCACGCGGGCGTGTCGGTGATGGCGCAGGGCCAGATCGTGGCCGAGGCGCCCGAGGCCGGCTACTACCAGGTGCCGATGCTGTTCCGCGACGTGCCGCCGGCGCACCGCCTGGCGCAGGAAGAAGTGTTCGGCCCGCTGCTGGCGGCGATGCCCTTCGACACCGAGGCCGACGCCATCGCGCTGGCCAACGGCACGCCCTACGGGCTGGTCGCCGGGGTCTGGACGCGCGACGGCGGGCGCCAGCTGCGCCTGGCGCACAAGCTGCGCGCGGGCCAGGTCTTTATCAACAACTACGGTGCCGGCGGCGGCGTGGAGCTGCCCTTCGGCGGCACCGGCCAGTCCGGCTACGGCCGCGAGAAGGGCTTCGAGGCCCTGTACGGATTCACCACCCTGAAAACCATCGCCATCCAACATGGGTAACATCAATTTCCTGTCCGTCGCCTTTGCCATCTTCTTTTTCTGGATGGCATGGCATGTGCGGAACAAGCGCGCCACCAATCCTTCCGGCATGCCGCGGCTGCAGGTCTTCAAGCGCAAGTGGGGCGACGTCGTCGGCGACCGCGTGCACTGGTGCCTGTATGTGGCACTGCCCTTCCTGCTGGCACTGATGATGGTTGCCAATGCACTGCGCGGCCAGGGGCCGTTCTCGCATTAGGCATTGAGCACCCTCGCAGCACGGATCACCAGAACATGACCACAACACCAGGAGACAAGCGATGAGACTGGCCAACAAGGTAGCGATCGTCACCGGCGGCGGTTCCGGGTTCGGCGAAGGCATTGCCCATACCTTTGCGCGCGAAGGCGCCAACGTGGTGGTCGCCGACCTGCGCGAAGAAGCCGCCGAACGCGTCGCCGCCGCGATCCGCGACGCCGGCGGCCGGGCCCGCGCGGTGCGCGCCGACGTCTCGCGCGAAGCCGACACCGAGGCCATGCGCGAAGCCGCGCTGGCCACCTTCGGCGACGTGCATATCGTGGTCAACAACGCCGGCACGACCCATCGCAACAAGCCCATCCTCGAAGTTACCGAGGAGGAGTTCGACCGGGTCTACGCCGTCAACGTCAAGAGCATCTACTGGTCGGCGCGCGCCTTTATCCCGCACTTCCGCCAGCGCGGCGGCGGCGTGTTCGTCAATATCGCCTCCACCGCCGGCATCCGGCCGCGCCCGGGCCTGGTCTGGTACAACGGCAGCAAGGGCGCGGTGATCACCGCCAGCAAGGCCATGGCCGCGGAACTCGGCAAGGACAATATCCGCGTCAACTGCGTCAACCCGGTGATCGGCGCCACCGCCCTGCTCGAAGAATTCATGGGCATGCCCGATACGCCCGAGAACCGCGCCAAGTTCCTTGCCACCATCCCGATGGGCCGCATGTCGACCCCGCAGGACGTGGCCAACGCCTGCCTGTACCTGGCCTCGGACGAAGCGGCCTTTATCACCGGCACCTGCATCGAAGTGGACGGCGGCCGATGCGTCTGAGCCGGTCGTACCGTAGCTGTAGAACGCGTCACACAGAAACGCCATATCCTCAGGAGACAGCATGACAACGACCGCAGTGAACCCCGGCGTCAGCGACGCCGGCTTTGAGGACGCCACCTACCGCAAGGTCAGTTGGCGCCTGGTGCCTTTCCTCTTGCTGTGCTACGTGGTGGCCTACCTGGACCGCGTCAACGTGGGCTTTGCCAAGCTGCAGATGCTCAACGACCTGCAGTTCAGCGAGACCATCTATGGCTTGGGCGCCGGCATCTTCTTTATCGGCTACTTCCTGTTCGAAGTGCCCAGCAACGTGATCCTGCACAAGGTGGGCGCGCGCATCTGGATCGCGCGCATCATGATCACCTGGGGCGCGATCTCGGCGGCGATGATGTTCGTCACCACGCCGACCATGTTCTACGTGCTGCGCTTCCTGCTGGGCATTGCCGAGGCGGGCTTCTTCCCCGGCATCATCCTGTACCTGACCTACTGGTACCCGGCCAACCGGCGCGGGCGCACCACCACCTACTTCATGACTGCGGTCGCGCTGGCAGGCGTGATCGGCGGGCCGCTGTCGGGCTGGATCATGCAGTCCTTCCACGGCCACAACGGCTGGTCCGGCTGGCAGTGGATGTTCCTGCTTGAGGGCATTCCGTCGATCCTGGTGGGCCTGTGGGTGCTGGCCTACCTGGACGACCGCATCGTCCACGCCAAGTGGCTGTCGCCGGACGAGAAGGCGCTGCTGGAGCGCAATATCGCCAGCGAGGATGCACACAAGGAAGACCCGCCGATCCGCACCGTGATGTCCAGCCCGCGCGTCTGGCTGATGAGCGCGATCTACTTCTGCTTCGTGATGGGCCTGTACGGCGTCAGCTTCTGGCTGCCGACCATCATCAAGCAGACCGGCGTCAAGGGCGCGCTCGATATCGGCCTGCTGACCGCCATCCCCTATGGCTGCGCGGTGGTCGGCATGGTGCTGGTGGCCTACAGCGCAGACCGCAGCGGCGAGCGCCGCTGGCATATCGCGCTTCCCGCGCTGGCCGGTTCGCTGGGCCTGCTGCTGTCGGTGCAATGGCATAGCGACACCACGCTGGCAATGGTGGCGCTGACGCTGGCCACCATCGGCATCCTGACCACGCTGCCGCTGTTCTGGAGCCTGCCGACTTCCTTCCTGGCCGGCACTGGCGCGGCCGCGGGCATCGCGCTGATCAACTCGCTGGGCAACCTTGCGGGCTTCCTCAGCCCCTATGCGGTGGGCTGGCTCAAGGACCTGACCCACAGCACCGATTCGGGCATGTACCTGCTGGCCGCTTGCCTGGTGGTGGGCGCGGCGCTGACGCTGTCGGTGCCCAAGCGGCTGGTGAGCCAGAAATAACCCGTCCGTCAGGATCACGCGCCGTCAACGGCCCTTCCCTTGCGGGAAGGGCCGTTTTTCTTCCGGCACCTGGGAAGTCGCTCGCACGCCGCCCGCGGGCCACAATGCGCCGTCGGCTGACGCGGATGTAGGACCAAGCCCGGCAGTGTCGCCCACCCTTGGGCCCTAGGATGGAAAAGAGAGACCCGGAGTGATCCCACGGGGTCCTCCGGGGCATCTGATTCCGAAGCTCGCCCAAGGAGGCCACGATGCTGCACCTGCCCCCGTTTGCCCCTACCCGTTCGCTGGAACTTGTCGAAGCGCGCCTGGCACGCCGCTCGCGCGTCAAGCGCCTGGTGATCGCGCTCAGCGCCGGCGTGGTCGCGCTGCTCGCCCTGGTGCCGGCGGCCAGCCATGCGCAGGCGCCGGTGGTGGACGCCAGCCCTGCGCCTGCCGCCCCGGCACCCGCTGCCCCGGGCAGCACCATGGCGCCGACCCCAGGTGCCACGATGCCGGCCGCGCCGCCGACCGACACCATGCCCCCTGCCACACAGCCCGCACCGGGCATAGCGGCGCCTGCTACGGCAGCACCGCCGCCGACGGCATCCCCGGCACCCGCGCCCACCGGCACGCCACCAACTGCGCCGGCGCCACCGCCTATGGCAGCGCCCGCGCAGCCACGCCCGCCGCTGACCACGCCGCCCCCGCCGCCGCCGCGTGATGCGATGGTCCAGCGTACGGCCGGCTCGGTTGCCTATATCTGCGGCGGCGTCGCCGAAGACGAGCAGGTCGCGCTGCAATCGGAGGCGCGCAAGTACAACATGAGCCTGCTGTTCACGCAGGGCGCGCGCGGCGAGTACCTGTCCGACGTGGACGTCAAGCTGATGCGCGGCGGCAAGGAAGTCGCCAGCTTTGTCGCAGACGGTCCGCGCTGCCTGCTGAAGGCGCCGTCGGGCACGTACAACGTGCGGGCGACTTACCAGGGCCGGACCAAGACCGCGACGGTCAGCACCGGCGGCAAGAACGCGCAGATGCGCTGGTAATCAGCTGGGCTGGTGCGCCACCTGCGGCGCAAGAAAAAGGCTCGGCATCTTGCGATGCCGAGCCTTTTTCTTGGAAGTCATTGACAGTCGCCGCAGCAAGCGCACGGCTTCCGCTTACCGATTGCGTGCTCCCTCTCCCGCTTGTGAACTGACCCCGTAAAGTTGGAGAGTCAAAGCTAGGTGGAACCGAACTGAGCCCTGTACTGTACGGGGCTCAGTCCTTTGAGCTTCAGCT